>NZ_JADYXN010000006.1:0-215486 GCF_015864285.1 Pseudoalteromonas sp. NZS100_1 | reverse complement strand
TAGGCGATAACGCAGCATAAATACCAAACATGCGCTGCCCATTGGGTTCTTTCTAGGGACGATTAACTCTTTGTTGCCTACATGGATGTAGGTAAGGGGCGTGAGCAGGACGCGGAAGCTTTACTCGGTTTTTACTTAGCCCACTAGGTTACAAACCTCGCGCCGCGATTTAATCGCCCCTAGATTGAACAAATTTCAATCCACAAAGATCAACACGCCCTAGTGAAATAAATTAATTTTGCAGATAACAAGCTTGCTAAGCTCTTTTAATATGCGTTAACTTGCTGTTTTAAGGTTTATTAGGAAAAGTTAGTGCAGTCAATTACGCTTGAGCAATTTAATGGTTACTTACAAGGGCAAGGCAAAAGTCGTTACGACATATGCAACCTAGATTGGCAAGTGAATCTAGGAGAACATTGGCTGCTTCTAGGTGCTAATGGAGCCGGTAAATCTGCACTGACAGCTGCGTTAGTTGGTGAAGCTAAGTGCGAAAGTGGTAAGCGTATAAGTAGTATTAATAAGCTTATGCTCGTGTCTTCAGATTCGCATAAACAGTTACTAGCTCAAGAATTAGAGCATGAAAAGCACTCCCTCGTTAAAGACCTTATTTTTACAGGGCATAGTAATAATGATGAGTTATTAGCGCAGCTAATAGAATTATTTAAATTTAGCTCATTACTAAATAGGCATTTTAGAGACCTTTCAACGGGTGAAACTCGTAAACTCCTACTTATAAAAGCACTCAGCTCCCATAGTGAGTTAGTCGTACTTGACGAGCCATTTGATGGACTCGACGTACAATCTTGCCAGCAACTTAATAAAATACTCATAGAGCTTAGCCACACGATTACTTTTGTTTTTGTGCTAAACCGCTTAGACGAAATGCCTTCATTCATTACTCACTATGGTTATGTAAACCAAGGCTGCTTGTTACATACTTTAGCAAAGCCAAGTAGTGAGCAATTAAGTGACTTACTAAAACTACTTCATTTAGAGCATACTTCATTGGATGTGCCATCTCCTGATACCGAACAAGAGCAAAAGACATTCACTGGTAATACCTTAGTTAAATTGAGTAATGCTAAAGTTAGTTATAGTGACGTAAGCATATTCAAAAATCTCAATTGGACTATAAAAAAGCATCAGCATTGGCAGCTTACTGGAGCGAACGGTTCAGGTAAAACATGCCTATTAAATTTAATAACAGGTGATAACCCACAGTGTTATAACAATGACATTGAAGTGTTCGGTTTTAAACGTGGGACAGGGGAGAGTATTTGGGATATAAAACAGCATATTGGTTTTATATCTAACGCGCTACATATGGATTATCGCGTAAGTATATCGGCTTTAAATACTGTTATATCTGGTTTTTATGACAGCATAGGTTTATATCAAAAGCCGAGCGACGCACAAGTTAATATTGCTCAACAGTGGCTGGCATTTATTGGTTTAAGTGACAAGCAAAACACCTCATTCACCCAGCTTTCGTACGGCGATCAACGTATGCTTTTAATTGTACGAGCTATGGTAAAGCATCCAACGTTACTTATTTTAGATGAACCTTGCTTAGGATTAGATGAAGCAAACAGGCAACGTGTACTGCTACTAATAGAGAAAATTTGTGCTGCTAATACAAGTACTGTGATTTATGTAAATCATCATGCGGCAGACAAAATTAAAGGAATAGAGAATTACTTAAAAATGGAAGACTTTAATTAAAAGCTCAGAGAAAGGTTGAGCGAAAATTCACTCAACCCATTTTTATTTTAAAGACGAGTAACGCTAAAGCCTTTATCTCGTAGCTGTTTAAGTAACCCGTGTTTTTCAGGTAAATGCAGAGCGCCTACGGCAATAAATAGTTGCTCGTTTGCTAAACGCGGTGTGAGTTGTTTAACCCAATTATTATTGCGGTTAGTTAGCATTACTTGCTCGCTAATTTCACCATAATTACTGTCATCAAAACTCATGTTGTAGTAATCGGTTAGTGTATCCATATCCCCGTTTTTCCAGGCATTAACTAATTTGATAAAGTAAGTATTAATATCGCTGAGTTGCTCAAAGGTTTCTTCAATCATTTCATTGCTTAATAGCGCCATGCCATCAAACATTTGCAGTTGTTGCTCTAGAGTTTCAAGCTCACCAATTTTTATTTTATGCTCTTTAGCATAACTAAGCACTTGCTTGTCTATGCCGGTTTTATCTGAATATCCTGCATTTTGAAATTCAATTTGCATCATAGTCACCATAACAGCCCAAGGCTTTAAGCCATTAAACATAGCAATATCAATCGACTTTTTAGCAAAGTAATTTTTTAGCTTGGTATAATTTTGCTTTGAAAGCTCAGTTTGTAATGTTTTACCGTCACTTAGCATCATAAATGGCATTGAGCGCTGTTGCATTTCAAGTGGTGTAAGTTTGCTTATATCAACTTCAACAATGACTTCTTTGCTTGCGCTAATTGCATCGGTTACATTTTTAGGTAAGCCTTTCATGCTGGCATCACCAACGTGTACAGTGCCAAATAAGTAAGAGCTGACGCCATTTTTTTCTATTTTATATAAGGCGGGAGCTGCATAGCTGTTAAGGCTAAATGTTATAAGCAATGCCACAATAAAAAAGTGGCTAATACGGGTAAGAGCATTCATGGTTTGTCCTTAAAATCTCGAAGGTTAGTAGTGTAAATACTAACCTAAATTTACTTCAGAGGTAACGTTAATATAAACGTTAACGTATTGCTTTCGGTATTACTGGCCGTGATAGTAAAGCCATTTAAGTTACATAAGCTCTGTACAATTGATAATCCTAAACCATGGCGCTGGTTATTAGTTCTAGATGAATCTAGCTGATAGAGCGGGTCAAAAATAGCAGTGAGCTGTTCACTACTTAGTGGTTTATTTACTTTGTTACTAACAGAGATGGTCATGTTTGTGCTGTTATTTACGGCAGTTAATTTAATTGGTGCCTCAGGGAGTCCATAAAATAGTGCGTTATCGATTAAGTTACATAAAATGGTATTTAAACTAAATTCGTCAGCATTAAGTGTAAACTCGTCAGTTATCTCATTATTTAAACGCGCTTTAATAGTTGGGTGCTTAAAGGTCAGCTCATCAACAATTTGATTTACTAGGTTATTTAGAATGATATTTTGTGCATTTAATTGCATTGCACTGCTACTTGAGCGCTGCAACAGTAATAGGTTGCTAACAATCGTTTTCATACGCTGTGAAATATTAAGCACATCACTGGTATAGGTGTCGCTAATGCGTCTATCGTCAGGGTAGCGAATAGCCACTTCTGAGAGGCTTATTAGTTCAGCTATTGGGGTTTTAAGCTCGTGTGCAATGTCGCTTGTTAGGCGTTTTTCATTACTATAGAGTTGCTGATTAACGGTAATAAACTTATTTAGCTCGTTACGTATAGGTTCTATTTCTTCTACTTTAAAGTCGCTTTCTATTGTTTGCGCAACACCGGTAATATCGAGTAACTTAATTTGGTCGTTTAAGTTGTGTAGCGGGTGCAGACCTTTATTTACAATACGTGTCACTAAATAGCGCACACCAAACACACCAAGTACACAGGTTAAAATAAAGACCACATCAATAATAATCAGTACTTTATTAAGTTCGGCTGTCGGCGCTGCAATCGCAAGAGTCATGGTATTAAAAACAGCAGAGTGAGTGGGGTTTCTATCGTCTTTTTGGGCTACAAAGTGACTTATAAGTGCGCGGCCATCACGCCCGTTAGGAAGCTCGTAATCTATAATTTTAGATTCGTTTATCGGCATTTCTAAAAAAGGTAGGTTAGCATTTTCATAAAGCTCTAATGAGTCCGAGCGCTCAAACACATCACGGCCATGCCATAATTGGTAAAACTCCGTGGCATCGGCTGCTTCATACTCCGACATAAACTCACCAGCAAAATCAAATTCAACTACGTTGTTGTCATCCTCAACTAAGGTTTTTAAGTAGTTAGCTTTGTTAGTTAGAGACTGATTGAACTGATCTTCCACCCAAGTATCAACACTTAGATCAACGGTTAAAAATATGGTGAATAAAATAACAGAGATCACAGCGCTAATATTATTAACGAGTTTACGTTTTATTGAGTGATTTTTATTTTGTTGTTGCGACATAACCAAATCCACGTTTATTTTTTATCGGGAGCTCGCCATCAAACTGTCTTACTTTTTTACGTATGGTTGAGATGTGTGCTTCAAGCGCATTTTTAGAGAGCATATCAAACTGCCCTACCACCGCTTCACTTATAAGCTCAAGCCCCAATACTCGCTCTGGGGCGTTAAATAAGCATTCTATTATTTTGTATTCATTACGCGTGAGCTCAATGGCATGTTGCTTGTAATGAAGCGTTTTAAGTGACAGATCTAATACGCAATCACCTACGGTAAGGGTATTTTGTTGGTTTTGCAGTGAACCACGACGAAGTAATGCAAGGACGCGAGCATGGAGTTCTTCAAACGAAAATGGCTTAGTTAAATAATCGTCAGCGCCTTTCATAAGGCCGTTAATTTTATCTTGAGGCTCACTTCGTGCCGATAAAATTAGCACACGGCTTTGGCTATTACTGCTGCGCAGTGCTTGTAAAATACTCATGCCATCAACGCTCGGTAGCATTAAATCAAGCACGAGGAGGTCGTAGTTTCCACTCAGTGCCATACTCAACCCTTCTGAGCCATCACCAGTTTCATCTACGGTAAAACCAAGGTTGCTAAGGCCAACTTGCAAGCTGCGTCTTAGTGCTTCAGAGTCTTCAATAACGAGGATTTTCATGTTTACTCGGTTTATAAAAATAGCCTTGTTACTTTAACAAGGCTTTATTATCAAGTCACTTGGTTAATGATACCAACCATTTGTGTAGGCTAAATTACCCAAGTTCGCGTGGGCTAGGGCTTTTTTAACTAGTTGCTCATCGTTTTCACATGGCACAAGCTGGTTATTGCTATACGTATAGGTGGTTGCTGATTTTTGTGGTTGTAACACCACCACTTTATTATCGTGCATGTAGGCAAAGTTTTTGTCGTATTGCATCATTGCGCGTTGTTTGTTGTCGCTAATTGGCTTTGATAAATCATGACCTATCATAGGGTGCTTACCACTTGCGCCAATTAAAGACAGTAGAGTCACAGGAATATCGAGCTGGCTGGCTAGTTGGCTATCTCGTTTATGGGTAATATTTTTACCAAAAATAACGGCCGGAATTTTAAAGTGATCAACCGGTACTAAACTCGCCCCAGATACACGCGAGTCGTGATCAGCAATAACTATAAATACAGTGTCGTCCCAGTAGCTCGATTTTTTAGCTTTTTCGATAAACGTGCCTAGTGCGTAATCGGCATACTTTGCTGCATTATTACGGGTTTGTTTTTGTTTATCGTACAGCGTTATTTTATCGTCAGGAAAGTCATACGGGCTATGATTAGAGCTTGAGAATATAAGGCTAAAAAAGGGTTTGTTTTGATTTTTAAGCTTAGTAAGTTCTATGTCGGCCTGGTCGTACAAGTCTTCGTCTGATGCGCCCCACGAGCCATTAAAATCTATTTTATTAAAGTTATTTGTATCTACGATACTTTTAAAACCGTTGCCTAAAAAGAAGCTGCGCATGTTATCAAAATGGCTTTCGCCACCATAAATAAACTGCGTGTTGTAATTTTGCTTCGCTAAAAAATCAGCAATGGTAAAAAAGTCACGTTGTGATTTATCAAGCTTAACAACCGCACGCGAAGGTGTGGGTGTAAACCCTGTAATTACCGCCTCAATCCCACGCACTGAACGTGTACCCGTGGCGTATAAATTATCAAACCCCCAGCCTTGTTTATAAAGGGCGTCTATATTAGGTGTAAGCGGTAAACCGCCAAGCGTGCCTACATAACGAGCACCTAAACTTTCTTGTAAAATAATGACTAAATTTTTGGGTTTACCTATATTACTTGCTTCATGAAACGTTTTTGTAGGGGCGGTTACATCATTAAATGCGGCTTGCGTGTTTTGCATGTTACTACGCACAATGCTAAGCAATTCATCGGTAGGCATTTTGCCATAATAGTCTTGGCTTGATTGCTCGTTAGAGAGTTGCTTAACTGCAAATGCGACGCTATAAAGTGAGTTA
Organism: Pseudoalteromonas sp. NZS100_1; assembly: GCF_015864285.1. Classification (NCBI taxonomy): domain Bacteria; kingdom Pseudomonadati; phylum Pseudomonadota; class Gammaproteobacteria; order Alteromonadales; family Pseudoalteromonadaceae; genus Pseudoalteromonas; species Pseudoalteromonas sp. NZS100_1. Next base: position 209,360 of record NZ_JADYXN010000006.1, on the reverse strand, counting down.
AGGGTTAAGTCGTTAAGTAAGTGATCAGTAGAGAACGAGACCATGGCGGGGTTAAGTGGTCTGTGCCCTAATGAGTTACGCGCGCCCAAAATAGTTAAGCATACTAAAACGAGCGCTAAAATTGATTGGTTTAAGCCTGTTAGTGATGACGTACTTTGCCATTGATTGCCAAATACTTTACCTGCAAATTTACAGCTTAAAATAAGTGCTATAACAGCAATAAATACTTCTAACTTATAGCCTGAAAAAATCATTTTTGAGACTTCTTTAGGGTAAATTAAATATTCTATAAATAAGCGGTTTGGGCGTAAATCGTATTCGTTTATAAATGTAGGCGTAATCACTTCAAAAAAAACGAGTAAAGCAGACATCCCCACTAAATAAATTTTAATGAGGCCGCGTACTTTAATTTGCCAACCTACGCTTTGCGTCAGTAAACTAAGTAGTAATGCGGGCATAATAATGTAGCTTAGAGTGGCTATATCTACTCTTAACCCACCTATAAATATAGATAACCACGCATGCGATCCAAATACACGCTCCCCTTGCCATACACTTAATCCAAAGCGAGCAAGTGTTAAAAAGCTAAGTGCCAAAACAGTAAATACAACAAAAATCCATACAGGGCCAAGTGCATTTTGTATTTTAGGTATAAAAGTTAGCTTTATGCCCATAACACAGCCCACCAAATAAGAGCGGCAATTAGCATAGCTATAAACACGCTTGCAGAGGCAATATCTTTAGCTAGCCCCGAAAGCTCATGGTATTCACTGCCAATTCTATCAACTACAACCTCAACTGCCGTATTTACCAGCTCAGCAAACAATACAAAAAGCAGGCTGGCTATCAGTAATAACTTGTCGCTTAGTGCAATTTCTTGTAGCCACACAAACACACCGAGTAACGAAAACAGTGCTAACTCTTGTTGAAACGCCGCTTCAAATCGACTCATCCATTTTAAGCCGTTAAAAGAATGGCTTAAGGTAAAAATAAGGCGCATTAAGCCTTGGCGTTTTATAACGGTTTTATTGCTCATAATTGTATTTCGCTTGGTGTTGTTTGGCAGCTAGCAAGTAAATCAAGCGATGCCTGATATGTTTTGCTCTTAATGCCAATTAAATTTAAAAGGGTGTGAAAAATATTGTTGTGTGAGCGCGCAGCGCGGGTGTCTAAATTAGCTAAACAGGTATTAGTAATGCGCTGGTTATGCTCATCAGCCCACATATAAAGGGGGACATGTGTTTGTGTACTTGGGGCAAAGCTATACGGAAAACCATGCAAATAAGCACCGGCTTCGCCAAGTGATTCACCATGGTCAGAGACATATAAAAACTGCTTATCTATGTTGTTTGGCAGTGCTTTTAATTGCTCAATTACTTGGGCGTTAACAAAGTCGCTGTACGCAATTGTGTTGTCGTAGGTATTAACTAATTCATCGAGTGAGCAGTTTTGAATGTCGCTTCTATCGCACGTAGGCGTAAATTGCTTAAACTTATCTGGGTAGCGTTTAAAGTAAGTTGGCCCGTGTGAGCCCATCATATGTAGGACAAGAACGGTGTTAGCTTGGCTTAAATTAGCGAGTTTGCGTTTAAGTGGAGCAAGGAGTGCTTCATCAAAACAATATTTCCCATCGCAAAGCGCTGATGGGGTGGTTGGGATATCAATGTTAACAACACGAGGGCATACGTTTTTACAGCCGCTGTTATTATCAACCCACAATACATCGCTGCCAGCTTGTTGTGCTAAGTCAATCAGGTTTTGTTGGTTGTCGGCTGCTAATCGATCAAAGTTATCTTGTGTTTGCAGTGAAAACATACACGGCACAGACACAGCAGTAGCGGTGCCACAAGACGCCACATTATTAAAATACGTCACATTGTACTTTTGTGTGTAAGAATTTGTGTTGCGCTTATAACCTTGATAAGCAAAGTTTTCTGCTCGTGCGGTTTCGCCAACAACCATAACGGTTACGCTGGTGGTGTTAGGCGCAATAAGAGTGGGTGTTGCATCTATATTTTTAAATTCTATATTGGTATACAGCAGCTGATCGCGCATATATTTATAACCGCTAGAGAGGTATTGAAACGGAATAATTTCTTTTTTCAAAATGCGGTTGTTACGACCAGTGGCTGCGTAATCGGCGTAAAAGTTAGCGACCACTAAAGCAATTAGCGTTAAGCAGGCAATAATAAGTTTTATGCGGCTAATCGCTTCTTGATGAGGGCGAGTAAAGTGTATTTTTACTTTGCTTAATATAAAAACAGGTAGCGCACAAAACAACAGTAAAAAGGCTATGAGTTGCGGATTTAAATAGCTCAGCGCTTCGCTTGAATCGGTTTCGAACGTGTTTTGAATCATTGAATAGTCAAACACGACACCGTAATTTAATGAGCCGTAAAGCACGGCGCTCGAAATTATCAGTAAAAGATAGTTAACTGGTTTTAATAACCATCTAACCGACACTATCGAAAAGAAAATAATTAAAAGGCATAACAAAAGTAGCGGGACTGAAAGTAAAAATAGCCATGAAAAAGATGCAAGAGAGGTTATGGCGCTAAACGAACCTTGAATAAAAGGAATGTTTATAACTAAACAGTAATAACAGGCAATCATCACTACAAAGGCATTTGCACTACAGTGAATGTAAAACCGTTTACTACGATTTGGCTTTTTTTGTGCTGGTGTTTGACTAATTACGTTCATATTTAGGCTCGTTTAAAATAACAACGCCATGCTATGCAACAACACTTAAGAGTCGCTTAAGAGAACCTACGCATTACCTGAAGGTGATAAATAATTTTATTTATAAAAATATTCTTAAAAATTAATCAAACCTTAAATAAGGGATATAAGAATAGTGAATTTCTGAGAATAAAATTAGAGCATAAAAAAACCACTACTAGCTTGTATAATGAATTTTAAAACCTGATAAATTGCCTTTTAGTCTTTTTGTTAGATTAACTTTGGTGTTGACTTAAAGGGCCTAGCGCGGTACTAATATAAAAAGAGAGCGAAGGAATAACCTTCGCGATAATTGAACAAAATTTGGTATTAATTACATGCTTACAAACGCACTTAACCTAGTCCTGATTATTATCGTGGTGATTATTCCCGCGAGGGCTTCGTAGTGCTTTAAAAACTTAAGCATTAAAAAAGCCCTCCGCACTTAACCGTTCGGAGGGCTTTTTAGTTTTAAGGGCAAAGTTTTTAGCGTAAAAATGTAATTGGGTTGTCACTGAGGAATGAGGGTTTATTAATGACAGGCGCAGAACTAACAATCGACTTATTGGCCAAACACGGCGTAAATGAAGTATTTGGCTACCCAGGCGGAGCTATTATGCCAATTTACGATGCGCTGTATGGCGCGCCAGTCAAACACTACCTTACTCGTCATGAGCAAGGTGCAGGGTTTGCAGCTGTTGGTTATGCTCGCAGCACGCGTAAATTAGGTGTGTGTTTTGCAACATCGGGCCCAGGTGCAACTAACTTAATAACTGCCCTTGCTGATGCGATGATGGACTCAGTACCATTATTGGCGATCACCGGCCAAGTGCCTACTGCAGCTATTGGTTCAGATGCGTTTCAAGAAATAGATGTACTAGGTATGTCGCTTTCGTGTACTAAGCACAGCTACATGGTAGAACGAGCGGAAGACTTAGCAGAGATATTACAAGAAGCTATTCATTTAGCGCAAAGCGGCCGACCAGGTCCTGTACTTGTCGATATCCCAAAAGATATTCAAATGGCGCAAGTACCTTTTAAGCCTTGGCTTGCAGCTGATGAATACTTACCACAATTAGATTTAAATCAAGTTGCTATTGCTAATCAATTACTTAGTGAAGCAAAGCAGCCTGTAGCGTACGTAGGCGGTGGTGTACAAGCCGCTGACGCGCAAGACGAGTTAATGCAGTTTTTAAATAAAACGCAAATGCCGGCTGTATCAACACTTAAAGCATTGGGCAGTGTACTACCTGATTACGAACACTACTTAGGTATGTTAGGTATGCATGGTACTCAAGCGGCTAATATTGCTGTGCAAGAATGTGATGTGCTTGTATGTATAGGGGCGCGCTTTGATGACCGCGTAACGGGTAACTTAGCTAAATTTGCAGCTAAAGCTAAAGTAATTCATTTAGATATAGATGCCGCTGAAGTAGGTAAGCGAAAACCTGCTAAAGCTTCATTAATTGCTGATTTAAAAACCTCTTTACCAGCACTTGAGTGTTTTGTAACACCTAAAGCTTGGTGTGACACAAATAAAGAAATGAATATTAAGCACGCGTGGCGTTACGACTACCCAGGTGAGAAGGTTTATGCACCTTATTTACTTAGTCAGCTTAGTGAGCGTATGCCAAAAACTGGCGTTGTGTGCTGTGATGTTGGCCAGCACCAAATGTGGGTCGCGCAGCATATGAAATTTAGCCACCCGAGTAATCATTTAAGTAGTGGTGGCGCAGGCACAATGGGCTTTGGTTTACCGGCCGCTATTGGCGCACAAGTAGCACGCCCTGATGACTTTGTAATTACCGTATCAGGCGACGGCTCAATCATGATGAATATTCAAGAGCTTGCCACGATTCGCCGTAACAATTTACCAGTAAAAATATTAATTTTAGATAACCAGCGCTTGGGTATGGTTCGCCAATGGCAGGAACTGTTTTTTGAAGGACGTTACTCTGAAACTAACCTTTCGGACAACCCAGACTTTGTGCAACTAGCTGCTGTATTTGGTATTCCAGGGCAAACAATTACCCACGCTAACCAAGTTGATGATGCTATTACAGCATTAGTTAACAGCAAAGGCCCGTACATAGTACATGCTTGTATTGATGATAAAGAAAATGTTTGGCCACTTGTACCACCTGGGGCTGCTAACGACGAAATGATGACGGAGAAAGCAAAATGAAACACAGCCTAACTATTGCATTAAAAAGCCAAAGTATAGCGGTAGAACGCTTTTTACGAGTGGTGCGTCATCGTGGTTTTAACCTAACGCATTTTCAGCTCAATATAGATGATGGCTTATACAACGTAGCCATGACGGTAGATAGTGATAAACCTATTCATCTATTAACCAGCCAGCTAAACAAGCTGGTGGATGTAAAAGAAGTCACTTTACAAAATTTACAGCACCAACAGGCTGTATAATTACGAATTACAAAATAATTTACGAGTAACTGAGTCACTCGGTTATTCACCAATTTTAGAATGAGGAATGCCCGCTTATATTGCGGCAAAAACTGAGGTAACTATGGCTAAATTAAGAAGTGCAACAACAACTGAAGGACGTAAACGTGCAGGCGCAAGAGCATTATGGCGCGCAACAGGTATGACAGACTCTGATTTTGGTAAACCGATTATTGCCGTAGTTAACTCGTTTACACAATTTGTACCAGGGCATGTACACCTTAATCAGCTTAGTGAGCTTATGGGTGAGACAATAACCCAAGCCGGTGGCGTTCCAAAAGAATTTAATACCATTGCTATTGATGATGGCATTGCGATGGGACACGGCGGTATGCTTTATTCATTGCCTTCACGCGATTTAATTGCTGACTCGGTTGAATACATGGTAAATGGACACTGCGCCGATGCGATGATCTGTATTTCAAACTGCGACAAAATCACCCCAGGGATGATGCTGGCAGCGCTACGTTTAAATATACCGGTGATATTTGTATCGGGCGGTCCAATGGAGGCGGGTAAAACTAAACTTGCTAACATCGACATTAAACTTGATTTAGTTGATGCCATGGTTAAAGGCGCAGATGAATCGGTAAGTGATGCAGATTCAGAGCAAGTAGAGCGCTCTGCGTGTCCTACATGTGGTTCGTGCTCAGGCATGTTTACTGCAAACTCAATGAACTGTTTGTTAGAGGCTATAGGTTTGGCACTGCCGGGTAACGGTACCACGCTTGCTACCCATAAAGACCGTAAACAACTGTATGTTGAAGCAGGGGCTCGTATTGTTGATTTATGTCGTGAGTATTATCAAAAAGATAATCAAGATGTATTGCCACGCGCAATTGCCAATAAAACAGCCTTTATGAATGCAATGGTTGTTGATATTGCAATGGGCGGCTCGTCAAATACCGTATTACATTTACTCGCAGCAGCGCAAGAGGCCGGCGTTGATTTTGATATGTCGCACATTGATGCGCTTTCTCGTAAAACACCGTTTTTATGTAAAGTTGCACCGGCAACACCAGAGTACCATATTGAAGATGTCCACCGTGCAGGTGGCATGATGGCTGTTGTACGCGAGCTTGGTAAAGCGGGCTTAGTTGACATGTCGGTTAATCATGTAGCTGGGTCAACAATGGCTGAGCTTGTTAAAAAATGGGATGCAACCGACCCAACTAACGAAGTTGCGCGCAAATTTTACCGTGCGGGTCCTGCGGGCATTCGTACTACTAAAGCAATGAGCCAAGAGTGTCGTTGGGATGAAGGCGATAATGACCGCGTGAATGGGTGTATTCGAAGCGTTGAACATGCTTTTCGCCAAGACGGTGGTTTAGCTGTGCTTTCGGGTAATCTAGCGGTTGATGGCTGTGTTGTAAAAAGTGCTGGCGTAGTTGATGAAATGCTACATTTTGAAGGCACCGCCATTGTATACGAATCACAAGATGATTCAGTAGAAGGGATTTTAAATAACGAAGTAAAAGCCGGCGATGTTGTTGTTATTCGTTACGAAGGCCCTAGAGGCGGCCCAGGTATGCAAGAAATGCTATACCCAACAAGCTACTTAAAATCGAAAGGCTTAGCTGAAAAATGCGCACTTATTACTGATGGTCGCTTTTCGGGTGGTACTTCGGGTTTATCAATTGGCCATGTATCGCCAGAAGCGGCGAGTGGTGGTGCAATCGCTTATGTTGAAAATGGCGACAAAATCATTATTGATATCGCAACACGTGAAATCACATTAGCGCTAAGCGATGAAGAACTTGAGGCACGTAAACAAAAGCAATTAGCACGCGGAAAAATGGCGTACAAGCCAGTTGATCGTGAGCGCTATGTCTCGTCTGCTTTAAAGGCTTATGCATTACTTGCAACAAGTGCTGATAAAGGCGCTGTGCGCGACTTAGCTAAATTGGAGGCGCTTAGTTAATTATGGTCTCTCAAGAGCTCGATTATTTTCGCGCTATTATTCAAGCAAACATGGAGCCTTTGGCTAAAGTTACTGAGGTTAGCGAAATGGCTGAACTCAGTAAAAAGCTAGGTAACCATGTTTGGTTAAAGCGTGAAGACCAACAGCCCGTGTATTCATTTAAGTTACGCGGTGCGTATAACAAATTAAATAAATTACCTAAAGGCTCAGTGGTTATTACTGCTTCTGCGGGTAATCATGCTCAAGGGGTTGCATTAAGTGCATCTCACCTTGGGCATCAAGCAACTATTGTAATGCCAGTAACAACGCCTGAAATAAAAGTCAGCGCAGTGCGCGCACTTGGCGGTGAAGTTGTATTACATGGCCATCATTTTGATGCAGCAAAAGCCTATGCGCTTGAGCTTACAGATCAGCGTAACGGTATATTTGTCCCGCCATTTGACGATCCGGATGTCATTGTTGGTCAAGGCACTGTAGCACGCGAGTTAATGCAGCAATTAAACGAGCTTGATGCTGTGTTTATTCCTGTTGGCGGCGGCGGTTTACTTGCTGGTATGGCGGTTTACATTAAATCGTTGCGTCCAGATATAAAAGTAATTGGCGTAGAAGCCGACGAAAGTGCGTGTTTACAAGCAGCACTTGAAGCTGGTAAGCCAGTAGAGCTTGATCGCGTTGGTAGTTTTGCCGATGGCGTAGCGGTTAAAATTATTGGCACTGAAACATTTCGTTTAGCGCAAAAGTTTTGCGATGAAGTCGTAACCGTTACTAGCGATGAAATATGTGCAGCCATGCAGGATATTTTTGTATCTACGCGTGCAATTGCAGAGCCATCAGGTGCACTTGCAACGGCTGGGCTTAAAAAGTGGAGTCAGCAGTCGGGGTTAAAAGGACTACATTTAGCGGCTGTGCTTTCGGGTGCTAATTTAAACTTTGATCGCCTGCGTTATGTTGCAGAGCGCACTGCGCTGGGTGAAAAAAACGAAGCGCTATTAGCCGTTACTATTAAAGAAGAAAAAGGCAGTTTTAAACAGTTTTGTGCTTCTTTAGGTGGCCGTGCTATTACTGAATTTAACTACCGTTATGCAGGGCCTGGTGAAGCACAAATATTTGTGGGCATTGCTCTGCGCCAAGGCGAGCAAGAGCTTAATGAGTTAAAGCAAGACTTAACAAATAACGATTATCAATTTTGCGATTTGTCGGATAACGAACTCGCTAAATTACATGTGCGTTATATGGTTGGCGGAAAAGCACCAGAGCAATTACATGAACGTTTATTGCGTTTTGAATTTCCTGAGTATCCGGGTGCGCTTGCACGCTTTTTAGATACTTTAGGCAGCAATTGGAACATTACCTTGTTTCATTATCGTAATCACGGTGGTTCGATGGGGAATGTACTGGCAGGTTTTGCAATTGAGCCGAGTCAGTATGAGATGTTTAACGAGCATTTGAATCGCTTAGGTTACAGTGTACAAGATGAAACACAAAACCCGTGTTTTACCCAATTTTTAACATCAAAACCGCAAGCAGAAAAAGCCGAAAAACTCGCCTCAGTATAATCCTTCTTTAAAGGCTGGCACCTAACTAGGGTGCTTGCTTTATTACACGTTTTACATATAGTTACAGGTAATCGTCATACTTTTTGAGGACACCTATTTGCTATTTAAAGGATTAATCATTGGATTGTGCTTTTTTTGCAGCCATATCGCGGCGCAAGAATCAGTCACATTACAGCTAAAATGGACACATCAGTTTCAGTTTGCTGGCTACTATATGGCTAAGCAAAAAGGCTTTTATAATGAAGCGGGCCTTGATGTAACTATTAAACAAGCTAATCCAATGAAACCTGATACCTTTGGTCCTGTGGCCAGTGGCGAAGCACAATTTGGTGTAGGGCATTCTGGTATTTTACAGCAACGTATTAATGGTCAGCCTTTTGTTGCAATGGCAGCCTTATTGCAGTTTTCACCTTATTGCTGGATGGTAAAAGACACGTCTGATATTTTTCACCCTCGTGACTTTGTTAATAAACGTATCACTGCTGTGAGCAAAAATGACGGCACCGAGCTACTTATTATGCTTAAACGCAGTGGCGTTGATGTAGATAAACTCAAAGTTTACAATGGCGAAAATTTTAACCAGGCTTGGATTGAAAACAAGCTAGATGCTATGCAAGTTTATGTTACTACAGAGCCTTATTATATGACTCAACAAGGCGTAGCTCATCGGCTTGTTTGCCCACAGCGTTATGGTATGGATGTATATAGCGACATTTTATTTACCAGCGAAAACATGCTTAAGCAAAATCCACAAACGGTCGAAAAATTCTACCAAGCGAGCCTAAAAGGTTGGCGCTATGCAATGATGAATATGGATGAAGCCATTGCAGTCACCCAGCAAAACTATGCACCGAGTAAGAGCTTTCATCAGCTCGCCTTTGAGGCTGAAGTACTAAAAAGTTATATAACCCCACCCACTACCAGTTTAGGGCATATGTCGATAGCAAAGTGGCGTTTAATTGCTGACTTATATGGCATACAGCAAAACGAATTTGACGAAGTGAAATCTCACTTTATTTATAAATACCAAGAGCCAGAAAAGATGCAATTATCATGGATGCTTATAGCAGCTATTTTGGTGAGTATTATTTCAATACCTTTGTATTTACGGCTGATTTTTAGCCAAAAATAACTGCTTAATGAGAGCTCACTGAGCTGATATAATTAATTGTCTTTTTATTTTTTAAGCTGTTATGACTTTAGCCGAGCAATTTTTTGCACTTGATTCACTTTTGATGCGCCATCGTCAGTATTGGCAGTGCACCGCATTTGATTTTGACACTATTCCTTGGCCAGAGCTGCAAGGCATACTTAACGAACTAACTGATGATCAGTTAACCGTTCTTGATAACGATCAAAATCAGCTATACCAATTTTTTAGCCAACACATAAACCAACTTGATGAACTTGCTAAGCTATGTGACTTACCTAGCTCTGCACACTCACGAGTTGATTATCCGTTTTGGATAAGTAACGGCATTAAAGGTCGTAAGTTTGATCAGTTACAAGATTTTGTATCTGCACTACCTACTACTAAGCAACCGGTTTTAGAGTGGTGTGCGGGTAAAGGACACTTAGGGCGAATGCTTGCTTTTAATGGCGCAAGTGATGTGCATAGTATTGAACTGCAACAAAGCTTATGCGAGCAAGGACAAAAAAGTGCACAGCAACAAGGCTTGGCAATGCACTTTAGCCAAGCTAATGTATTAAAAGAGGATATCACTCAATTTTTTAATGCTGATATGCATGCCGTAGCGCTACACGCATGTGGTGGTTTGCACCAAGCATTTATGCGCCAAGCAAGTTTAGCGAAAGTACAACAAATTAGCTTTTCACCTTGTTGCTATCATTTATTTACGGCTAATGAGTACCGTGCAATGAGTGAGGTTGCAAATAAAAGTGAGCTTAACCTAACGCATCGCGATTTAAAGCTCGCATTACAAGAAACCGTTACAGCGCCTTCTCGTCTGGAAAAAGTACGTAAAACAGAACTAGAATGGCGACTTGGTTTTGATGCACTTAGAAAATCGATTACTGGCGAGCAATATTATTTAAGCGTACCTTCGGTTAACAAAGCTATATTCTCAGATTCGTTTAAATCATTTTGCGCATGGGCTGCGGACAAAAAGGCAATAAACCTACCTCAAGATACTGATTATAATAAATATTTAGATGTTGGGGTTGCTCGAAAAAAAATAACTGACCGCGTTGAACTGGTTCGACATGTGTTCAGAAGGGCAATTGAAGTTTGGCTTGTGCTCGATCGTGCTTTATATTTGCAACAGCAAGGCTATCAAGTAAGCGTTAAAACGTTTTGTGAAAAGCAGTTAACGCCTCGTAATATTTTGATTCTTGCTAATATCCATTAAATTTCCGTCCTCGACTTAATAAGAGATGCAATGAGAAAGTTAAAAAATTTATTCGATAACAATAAACGTTGGGCTGCACGTACAAGCGAAGCTGATCCTGAGTTTTTTAAAATTTTATCTATGCAACAAAATCCAGAGTATTTATGGATTGGTTGTTCAGACTCTCGTGTACCTGCTAATCAAATAGTTGATTTATTACCAGGCGAATTATTTGTGCATCGTAACGTTGCAAACGTGGTTGTACACACTGACCATAACTGTTTGTCGGTTATGCAGTACGCTGTAGAGGTTTTAAAAGTAAAACATATCATGGTAGTAGGTCACTATGGCTGTGGTGGCGTACAAGCCGTTTTAAACAATGCAAAATTTGGCTTTATTGATAATTGGCTACGCCATGTAGGGGATGTAAAAGAAAAGCATCTTGAACAACTTGATGCAATGCCAGAAAGCGAACGTTTAAGCCGCCTTATTGAGCTAAATGTAATTGAGCAAGTGCGTAATGTATGTCGTACTAACATTGTGCAAGATGCGTGGGAGCGCGGCCAAGAGCTAAGCGTTCATGGTTGGGTTTATGGTTTAGAAAACGGTCATCTTCATGATTTAGAATCTGTAGTAACGTGCGCGAGTGAAGAAACGCAAAGCTACAAAAAAGCAGTGCAGCACGTACTTAATAAAGTGGGCGAAAATAAATAAATTTATGACTAAAACGGCGATATTAATAGGTGCTACAGGTTTGGTCGGTAATGAGTTGCTACATAAGCTACTTAAGAGCGATCGTTATACCAAAGTGGTTACGTTAAGTCGTCGGGCTTTGCCTATTACACACGCAAAGCTAGTTAATCACGTTATTGATTTTGAAAAATTAACTCAATACGTTGAGCTTTTTAAAGGTGACGTATTGTTTTCGTGTTTGGGCACAACCCGTAAACAGGCGGGCTCTACACAAGCTCAGCGTAAAGTAGATTTTGATTATCAGTTTATAGCGGCGCAGTTAGCGGCATGTAATGGTGTTACGCATTACTGCTTAGTGTCATCAAGCGGGGCGAACACGCACAGTAATAGTGCTTATTTGAAAATGAAGGGTGAGCTTGAGCAACATATTAAAGCACTCCCTTTTGATAAAATAAGTATTTTACAACCGTCTTTATTATTAGGTGATCGTGAGCAATTTAGAGTGGCAGAAAAGATAGGTAGTATTATTTTTCCTGTTATTACACGGCTCCCGTTTTTAAAGCGTTACAAACCAATAACAGGTGAGCAAGTTGCGCAAAAAATGCTGAGTGTGAGTTTAGCGCAGCAGGCTAAGTTATTTTATTATGTGCTAGATGAGCTATTTGAATAAACTTGGTAAAACGCAAAAGGCAGCCTAAGCTGCCTTTTTTGTACATTAAATTAATACCAATTTTATTAAAAAAATGCTCATTCTAGCGTATTAAATAACTCACTAACTACGTTAAAAATTATTTATATAGAACAACTATGTACCATAACTTTAGCCTTGTTATTGAGCTATTTTCTTATCGCTATAATAGAACACTAATTTAATGCAATTGGTATAATTATTCAGCGTCAGTTTTAGTGCTAAGTTGTTGCTCAAGCAATGCAACTTTAGCTTCAAGTTCGGTTAGTTTTTCGCGAGTACGAATAAGTACTTGGCTTTGCACATCAAATTCTTCACGGCTCACAAAATCCATCTCAGCAAGCTTGTTTTGTAAAACTTGCTTTGTTTTACCTTCGAGTGTCTCTGCTAGGTTTTTTACACCTTGTGGCATATTGCTAGTAATTTGCTTAGCAATTTCTTCAAGTTTTGCTGGGTTGATCATATTTGTCCCTTCGATGCGGCCTAAAATAATAATAACTAATATTACCTTATACCCACGGTATTTAACACATGATCATCTTTACCTTAATTAATTAAGGCAATTGCTATGCTCGCAGTAATGGTTACGTTAAAATTGCGCGTCTTTTAAATTTCTTTGGTCGTTATGAAACTCAATCCTAAACAAGATGAAGCCGTAAAATATATTAGTGGTCCATGCTTAGTACTCGCAGGCGCAGGCTCTGGTAAAACCCGTGTTATTACGAATAAAATCGCTTATTTAGTGAAAAAATGTGAGTACAAAGCGCGAAATATAGCCGCTGTTACTTTTACCAATAAAGCAGCCAAAGAAATGCGTGAACGAGTACTGCAAACGCTCGGAAAGCAAGACGCTAAAGGTTTATGGGTATCAACGTTTCATACACTCGGTTTAGAAATAATAAAAAAAGAGTTAAGCACATTAGGGTTTAAACCCGGCTTTTCGTTATTTGATGATCAAGATACCAATCAGCTTCTAAGTGAGCTCACCGAAGATGAGCTAAAAAAAGACAAGGACTTACTCAAACTACTTAAAATGGAAATTGGTAGTTGGAAAAACGAATTAGTACTGCCAGAGCAAGCAATACGCGAAGCGCGTGATGCGCAAAAGGCATTGTTTGCACAGCTGTATGCTCGTTATCAAAATCAACTGCGTGCTTATAACGCACTGGATTTTGATGATTTAATTATGATCCCTACTTTGTTACTTACTAATAACGCCACATCTCGTGAGCGCTGGCAGCAACGCTTTAAATACTTGCTGGTGGATGAGTATCAAGATACCAATACAAGCCAATATCAACTTGTTAAATTGCTAGTAGGCGAGCGTGCCCGTTTTACTGTGGTAGGTGATGACGATCAATCAATTTACTCATGGCGTGGTGCTCGCCCGCAAAACTTAGTGTTATTAGGTAAAGACTACCCAGGGCTTAGACTTATAAAGCTTGAACAAAACTATCGAAGTGCAGGGCGAATACTAAAAGCGGCTAACATTTTAATTGCGAATAACCCACATGACATAGAGAAAAAGTTATTTAGTGAACTAGGTTATGGTGAGCCGATTAAAGTAATAGGGTGCCGCGATGAAGAGCATGAATCTGAGCGTGTGGTTGCTGAAATAATTTCACATAAGTTTATGAAGCGTACCAGCTATAAAGATTACGCGATTTTATATCGTGGTAATCATCAAGCACGTGGCTTTGAAAAATCATTAATGAGTAACCGTATCCCTTATAAAATTAGTGGCGGGATGTCATTTTTTGCTCGTTCAGAAATTAAAGATATTATGGCGTATTTACGTTTGCTAGTTAATCAAGATGATGACAATGCATTTTTACGTATCGTAAATACACCACGACGCGAAATAGGCACGGTCACACTTGAAAAGCTTGGTACGCTTGCTAACGAAAAGCACATGAGCTTATTTGCTACCTGTTTTGATAACGATTTAGGCTACAGACTAAAAGGGCGTGGTTTTAATGCGCTTGCTGGGTTTGCACGCTGGGTTGTTGAGCTATCCGATAACGCAGTACGCGGTGATACGCTCGAAGCTGTTAAAGACTTAGTGCGTAATATTAATTACGAGGCATATTTGTACGAGTCGTCACCGAGTGCAAAAGCCGCTGAAATGCGTATGAAAAACGTATCTGAGCTGTATCGCTGGATCACCGATATGTTGACCGGTGATGCCGACAACGAGCCAATGACATTGGCTGAGGTTGTTAGCAAGCTAACCCTTCGCGACATGCTTGAGCGTAACGAAGAAGAAGATGAAACCGATGCAGTGCACTTATCAACACTTCATGCATCAAAGGGCTTAGAGTATCCATATGTATTTATGGTAGGCATGGAGGAGGGCTTACTTCCGCATCAGGTAAGTATTGATGAAGATAACGTAGATGAAGAACGCCGCTTAGCTTATGTCGGTATTACTCGTGCGCAGCAGGAGTTAACACTTACTTATGCAAAAATACGTCGTCAATTTGGTGAAACCTCACAAACTGAGTTAAGCCGATTTGTACAAGAGTTACCGCAGGACGATCTCGCGTTTGAAAATAAAAAGGCGCCAAACACGCAAGCAGAGCGAATGGAAAAAGGCCAAGCAAGAGTCGCTAACCTTCGTGCAATGTTTAAAAAGCCTGAGTAATACCTCAGGCTAATTTTATAAAGACTGGGTTGCTTGTATTTCAGGTAACTCAGAACACACTAGAGCGTGTTGTTTTCCCACAAAAAATGCCAAACCGTGCTTGTCTAGTAAAGCTCTAAAATTAAGTATTGATGGGCCTTTAGCAATTACTTTCATTGCTTTGAGCTTCGTAATTGCTAGCACCCCTTGTAGCTGAAAATCGTAACTTTCTTGTTGTAAAACACGTTTACTAAAGGTCGAGCTAAGTAGCAGATAGTCAAAATTAATATCGGTTAGTAAATTAAGTTCGCATCGATCTTTAGCAAAATTGTTTAAACCAATTGAATAACCAAGTTGTGATAGCTTTTTGAGGTTTTCTATTTGTGTTGCGCTTGCGTGACGAATTTCTTGCTCATCAAATAGCAAACAGAGCTGGCTATGTCCTTGTTGTTTATTTAGCGTATCTGTAAATAAAACAAATTCGTGCTCCTCGAGTAGTAAACCAGAGCAAGGAACCAGCGCCATAGTTACATCTGCGGTAATTGCTTGTGCATAAGCGCGTTGTAATAACTGTAACTCTATCTCAAGGTGCTGTTCTTTATCTGATGCAAACTTTTTCAAAATATCAAAGCTAGTAAAGCCAAGTATTGGGTGTTCACCAAATGCTTCAAATAAAGATTCAGACTGATGTTGTTCATCAAGCGTAATTATTTCTGAGCTTCTAAAGCTCATAGGTAATATATCAAGGTGATGTTGTGCTTTTAGTGCCTGCGCAGGTATTGATTGTGTTAGTAGCGGATGAAATAGCTCGTAGCGATTTTTTCCGGAGTTTTTAGCGTGGTACATTGCGGCATCGGCATCACGAATAATTTCATCCGTATGCGTATAGCTTTTCTTTGAGTAGGTTATTCCTATACTAGCACCACTTTGAAGTGATTCGCCTTTAAGGAAAAAAGGCTTTTTCATTAAATCGATAATACGATTAGCGACATCTTCTGCTTGTTGAGGCTCAGTTAAGTGCGTTAATAAAATAACAAACTCATCGCCACCTAAGCGTGCTAGTAAATCATGTTCGCGTATACACTGGGCAAATAACTCACTAACGTTAATTAAAAACTGATCGCCAGCATGGTGACCAAGTTGGTCGTTAATGTCTTTAAACTTATCTAAATCAATAAATAAAACAGCAAAATTATGTTCAGGAAAGCGCTGATAATGTTGTAGTGTTTTTTCAAGCTGAGTTAAAAAGAGGCTGCGATTAGGTAAGCTAGTAAGAGAGTCGTGATGTGCGTCGTGATAAAGCTGCTGCTCTATTTTTTTACGCTCATCTATTTGCATTTGTAAGTGCAGATTTGTTTGACGCAGTTCTTTGGTTTTTTCGTTTACTCTAAATTCGAGTTCTTGATGGCTTTTTGCAATCGCTTGATTGGTGAGCTTTGTTTGTAAAACCGCTGCAATTTGATGAGATACAAAGGTAATTAACTCGCAATCATCCCGGCTGAAAATATGTTTGTTATCGTAAGCTTGGCAAACAATAAGGCCGATAACACCTTGAGCTGTTTTAAGTGGAGCGCCTAACCAACTAGTGGCCATTTGCTCTTTTTGTACAGGCTTAGCTCTTTGTACTACACCGCTTTCTATTAATTCTTTTGCTCTACACGGGTGTATAAGTTGCGTTTCTTCAGTGCTTATTACCAGTTCACTATAACCTTTAGCAAAGCGTCTTGGTTGTGTGTTTTCTTTAAATTCATCTACACAATAAGGGAAGCTTATCCAGCCAGACTCTTTATCGTAAAGTGCAATATATAAGTTTTCTGCGTAGGTAATTGTTTTTATTATTTCATGTATCTTAAAGTAAGCATCATCAAGGTTTTTAGCTTGCGTTGCTATTTCAGATATTTTAAATAGAATTTGTTGGCGTTGAAGTGCGCGTTTGCGTTGTTCTATTTCAAGGTTTAACGCGTCGTTACTTTGAGTGAGTGCTCGGGTACGAATTTTAACTTCTGACTCAAGGAGCTCTCGTTTTTTTACACGCTCTATTGCAGTTGCTAAATAAAGCGACATAAACTCAAGTAATTGTATTTGTTGTGAGCTATAGCCTTGTTTTGTATCGTAACTTTGCGCTGCTAAAACACCGATAATATTATGTTCTTGGTAAACCGGTACACCTACCCAATGCTCTGCTGGAGTGCCTAATGCTTTAAATAAGCCTTCTGCTGCGGCATTTTGCATTTGCTGCTTGGTAAAACATGTGGTTTTACCCTGTTTAAATACATAACCAGTGGCACCTTCATCAAAGCTATTTGATTGGTTAAGGGCGACGGCAATACCATCTTTTTCATCTGAAAAGTAAGAAAGTTCTAGCGATTGACTGTATTGATTTAATAGCACCACATAAAAACTTTTACTCGGCACATATTTTTGTAAAATGTCGTGGATAGCGGGATAAAGTAGGGTTAGCTCGGCAACAGTACTTGCTTGCTCTGATAATTGTATAAGCGCATTTTGTAAGTGATGTGATTGTTTGTATTTATTGAGTAATGTTTTTAGACGTTTATTTTGATACGCCAATTTACTCGATACTGAGAGTTTATCTTCCAATGATCTAACCGGCTATTTTTATTGTATAGTTATTAGCCTTATACTTTCACTTTTAGCGCTTATCGTCAAGTTGATATTCGTACTATCATACTGGCTAGAAACACTATTTTAGGTATTAAAAAAGGCTTACCGAAGTAAACCTTTTTTGTGTATTTCAGCTGTATTTACTTAGATGTCATGAAGTCGATAGCAGCGCTTATCTCATCATCAGAACAATCCATACAGGTGCCTTTTGGAGGCATCGCATTAAAGCCATTTAGTGCATGCTCAAGTAAAGTGTCTTTACCTTTAGCTATACGTGGAGCCCAATCGTCAGGCGATTTAGGCGCGCCTAGTGCACCAGTACCGTGACATGCAAAACATGCACCTTGATACACTTGCTCACCAGAACGAGGGCCTGTAGGCGCCGCTGCTACAGCAGCTTTATCGCCTTCAAGGTATACAGCACCAACCGGCGCGAGACGTGCTTTAATTGCATCTTCAGTCATAGAGTTATCATATGGCTGTGCGTATGCAGTGGTTGCTAGCATTAATAATGCTGCAGCTGTTAATTTTTTCATTTTGCCTTGCTCACTTCGATTTGAACGTGATCAATCACGATTAAAGATGACGGAAATTAAACCGATTATAACTCTCTGAGCCAATTTATAAAATGCTAAGAGGCGTTTTTATTAATAAAACTGACTACTTTTTGCGTTAACGCAATAAAATTTAATTATTTACTGTTTTTTGTTAAGCAATTTAATAAGCGCAAACAGTCATACAATTAACTTTTAGATCCTAATATCAATTTATTGATAATACGCTACTAACTAGTTTTTCGATCCCTGCATCGGCTTCAATAATCGATTGCGCAAGCATATAAGCTGGGGTTGTAACTAGCTTATTTGGCTGATCAATAACAACATCATCTACTGCACAATTTATATGTTTAGCGCCTAATGTGCTTAGCGCTTGTGCTGTCTCTGCATCGTTACCAATCGTAAGTACAGCGTTATCGTAAATAAATGGGATCAAAGCGGGTGCAATACACATATAACCAGCAGGCTTATTTTCTTTTGCAAATGATTTACAAGCATTAAGTACGTCTTCATTAATATTTGCTTTTGCGCCTTTAATTGCAAAGTCACATAAGTTTTTTGCAGCGCCAAAACCGCCAGGTACAATTAATGCGTCAAACTGAGTTACGTCTAATTCAAGCAGCGATTTAATGTCACCCCGTGCAATACGAGCCGCTTCTGTTAATACATTACGTTTATCAGGCATTACTTCGCCCGTTAAATGGTTAATGGTATGAAGTTGTTCAATATCCGGTGCAAAACACTGATACGTTGCGCCATTTTTGGCTATATGTAATAAAGTTAAAATTGCTTCATTAATTTCACTACCATCGTACACACCAGACCCTGCTAATATTACCGCTACGTTTTTCATGCTTTTGTGCCCCTAAAGTCTTTTTTATAAGTCGATCGGATGAAGTCTAACATGCTCAAAATTTCTCGCGAAAATAAATTTTTAGTACAAAAATCATTCTCTATGCAAGTTGTATTGCGGTTTATGCCATTTGCGATCACTTTGCCTTTAAAAAAATTATAAAGGATCGCTATGATCTTCGATCCATTGTGCTAGAATACTCCTCCGGTTATTTAAATGGACGCGAATAATCAAAGTGAATAACAACACAAGCAGTCGTTAGAAAACCTTTTTCCACATTGGTTTAAAATAATAAAAAAAGAACCTCGTATTATCTTTTTTAAATTAAAACATACAGTTAAAGTATTTTCTAAGCATTTTATAATGCTTTGGAAGAATAGCTCGTGGCTGTTATCTACACACTTATCCACAGCTTGCTATAGTTTTAATAACACGATAAGCAGTAATTCACTGTCGTTTTATTTACTACCTTATGGCATGCTTATAATTACCTTAATTTTTTGCATTTAGGATCCAAATTCACCATGGCTCAGATCCCCGAAAACCCACTTATTTTAGTTGATGGCTCGTCATATTTATTTCGTGCTTATCATTCTCCGCCGCATTTAACTAATTCTAAAGGTGAAGCTACGGGCGCTATTTATGGCGTGATCAATATGCTTAAAAGCTTGATCAGACAATACGATCCATCACATATGGTGGTTATATTTGATGCTAAAGGTAAAACGTTCCGTAACGATATGTATAGCGAGTATAAGGCAAATCGTCCGCCTATGCCGGATGACTTACGCACTCAAATAGCACCGATACACAGTATTATTAAAGCGATGGGCTTTCCGCTAATTAGTATTGAAGGCGTTGAAGCTGATGATGTTATTGGTACATTTGCACGTATAGCATCAGAGCAAAAACGACATGTACTCGTCTCTACTGGCGATAAAGACATGGCACAGCTTGTTAATGAACACGTTACGCTAATAAACACGATGACTGACAGTATTTCAGATCCCGTTACCGTGGTTGAAAAGTTTGGTGTAGGCCCTGAACTTATTATTGATTACTTAGCATTAATGGGTGATAAGGTCGATAATATTCCGGGTGTTGAAGGCTGTGGTCCTAAAACGGCAGTTAAATGGTTAGAAAAATATGGTTCTCTTCAAGGTGTAATGGATCACGCCAGTGAGATTAAAGGTAAAATAGGCGAAAAGTTAGCAATTGCTCTTGATCATCTGCCTTTAAGCTACGAACTTGCGACAATTAAGTGTGATGTTGAAGTTGAATCTGATCTTGATACATTCAAACTTCAAGAGCCTAACAAAGACGAATTAATTGCATTATATGGTGAGTGCGAATTCCGTCGTTGGTTAGCTGAATTACTTGATAATCCTAAAGATGCTGAAACACATTTAGCTGTACCTACCGAAGCTACTGAATTACCAAAAGTAGAAGATGCTCATTACGAAACTATTTTAACGCAAGTGCAATTTGATACGCTAATAGAGCAATTAAATAGTGCTGAGTTATTTGCATTTGATACTGAAACAACCAGCCTTGATTACATGAAAGCGCAATTGGTGGGTATGAGCTTTGCCGTAAAAGCGGGTGAAGCTGTGTATTTACCGGTAGCGCATGACTACCCAGGTGCGCCTGAGCAATTAAGCCTTGAATTTGTAATGCAAAAGCTAGGTCCAATTTTGGCAGATGAAAACAAAGCTAAAGTAGGGCAAAACCTTAAATATGACAAAAGTGTATTAGCGAATGCAGGTTTTGCGCTAAATGGTATTAAGTTTGACACCATGCTTGAGTCGTATGTATTTAATAGTGTAGGCACGCGTCACGATATGGACTCGCTAGCACTTAAATACCTAGGTCATAAAAATATTAGCTTTGAAGATATTGCTGGCAAAGGTAAAAAGCAACTTACCTTTAACCAAATTGAACTTGAAAAAGCAGCGCCTTACGCCGCAGAAGATGCCGATATTACTTTGCGTTTACACGAAGTGCTTTGGCCAAAAATAGCAGCTGATGAAAAGCTAAAATCGGTATTTGAAGATATAGAAATGCCACTTATTAGTGTGATTTCTGATATTGAACGCACCGGTGTTGCGATAGATAGCAATATGCTTGGAGCGCATAGTCAACGTTTAGGTGAGCGTTTAATTGAGCTTGAAAAAGAAGCGTTTGAAATAGCAGGCGAACCATTTAACTTAAGTTCTCCAAAACAGCTACAAGTACTGTTGTTTGAAAAGCTTGGGCTGCCTATTATTAAAAAAACGCCTAAAGGTGCACCTTCTACCGCAGAAGAAGTACTGCAAGAACTTGCTCATGATTATCCGCTACCTAAAGTAATTATAGAGCATCGTGGTTTATCAAAGCTTAAATCAACGTATACCGATAAATTACCATTAATGGTGAATGAGAAAACCCAGCGTGTACATACGTCTTATCATCAGGCAATTACAGCTACGGGGCGCTTGAGTTCAACTGATCCTAATTTACAAAATATTCCTATTCGTTCAGAAGAAGGACGTCGTATTCGTGAAGCGTTTATAGCCGCAGATGGTTATAAAATTGTTGCTGCCGATTATAGTCAAATTGAGCTACGTATTATGGCGCATCTTTCACAAGACAAAGGTCTATTAAATGCATTTGCTAACGGCTTAGATGTACATAGTGCAACTGCCGCTGAAGTATTTGGTGTAGAGCTTGATGATGTAACTACCGATATGCGCCGTAAGGCGAAAGCAGTAAACTTTGGCTTAATTTACGGTATGTCGGCATTTGGTTTAGCACGTCAACTAGATGTGCCACGCCACGAAGCGCAGCATTACATAGATAAATACTTTGAGCGTTTTCCAGGTGTATTAGAGTACATGGAAACAACACGCGAAAAAGCAGCTGAAAATGGCTACGTTGAAACAATATTTGGTCGTCGCCTACATTTACCAGAAATAAACGCACGTAATGGGGCGCGTAGAAAAGGAGCCGAACGTGCTGCTATAAACGCACCAATGCAAGGTACTGCCGCCGATATTATTAAAAAGGCAATGCTGAGCGTTAACCGCTGGGTACACGAACAAGCGCCAAATACAATTAAGCTGCTTATGCAAGTGCACGATGAATTAGTATTTGAAATCAAAACAGACTGCGCACCACAGTACACAAAACACATCTGTGAACTGATGTCGCAAGCTGCTGCGCTAGATGTACCACTTATAGTTGAAGCTGATGAAGGTGACAACTGGGAACAAGCTCATTAATGCAATTTGAGCATTTTAATTAAAGCGCCTTTTGGCGCTTTTTTTATGTTTAATAAAAATGGCGAATAACAGCGATTCAATCAGGTATATGCAAGCTTTAGTTAAAATAAGGTTAATTTAAGCAACTATTTGTATTAAATAGTTATATGTTCGTCAATTCGAGCTGTTTTACAGGAATATGATTGTATTTTAATGCGTGCTTTTGTTAAAGTCCCGCCTGTCCTATCCTGTAGGACATCCTGTTGATGATGCATCTGAAAGGGTGCAACAAATTGATAGCTTCTCCCCAGTTTGCTATACCGGCCTACCAACTTGTTTGGTGGGCCGTTTTTTGTTTTACGCCTGAAAATCCTATCTAATTAATTCTTTATTGCGCTATACCAATTGTATTATTCATTCGTCATTTCGAGGTGGTTTGGGTACATCGCAGGTGATACCATCGAAGTGATATTATTTTTATTCTTTTCATTTTATTACTAAGGAGTGCGTTATGTTTAAAGCATTAGCTATTGCAGGTTTTTCTTTATCAAGTTTAGTTATTTCTAATGTTGCTCAGGCCAATTGGCAGCTAGTGAATGATAAAAGCCAACTAAGCTTTGTTTCAATTAAAAAAGATTCGATTGCTGAAGCTCACCATTTTACTAACCTTGAAGGTATGCTTTCTGATAAAGGCGAGTTTAGCGTTAATGTTGATTTAACATCAGCTGAAACTCTAATTCCTATTCGTAATGAGCGTTTAACGACATTTTTATTCGAAGCGGCTAAATTTCCAAATGCTGTTTTAACTGCAAATTTAACTAAAGAACTGAGCAATATTAAAAAGCCTGGTCAATATGTATTAAAGGGTATTAAAGCTGAGCTTGATTTTCACGGTAATAAAAAGCCATTGGCAATTGATGTACTCGTTAACAGCACGCAAAGTGGTGATTTAACGGTATCATCATTAACACCTATTATTATTAATAGTGATGATTTTGGTGTAACCGAAGGCGTTAAAAAGCTGCAAGAGCTAGCGGGCTTACCTTCAATTGCAACAGCAGTGCCTGTTACATTCGCAATTACACTTAAAAAACAGTGATTTCTTTAAGTGAGCTTAGCAAGCAATTAAGCGAGCCAAGCAAACCTTTTGATAGTTGGCAGCCTAATCATTGTGGTGAACTGCCAATTGTCATTAATCATAAGGGGAAATGGTTTTACGATGGCAGCGAAATAACACGCCCAGCCATGGTGAAGCTGTTTGCTTCTGTTCTATGTAAAGAAGGTGAGCAATTTTATTTAAAAACACCTGTCGAAAAAATAACAATAACGGTTGATGATGCGCCGTTTATTATTGTTGATTGGCGTTTTGAAAATACAGTGCAAGGGCAGGTGTTGTGTTGTATTGATAATTTAGCTAGGCACTGGTTGGTGAGCGCTCAGCAGCCTTTAGTTATAAAAGACTATAAAGGGTCAAAAGTACCTTATCTAAAGCTACCTTATGGCTGTAGTGCGCGTGTTGCGCGAAGCGTATATTATCAGTGGGCTGAAAAAGCCGAGTCTGATAAACTCGGCTATTTTATTAAATCTGCAGGAAAGCAGTTTTATTTATCGTAACGCCAGCGTTTAAGCCTCTGGGTTAGTTTCGTCTGTGATTGTTTCATCGGTAGGTGGTACAGCAATAACAGGACCTAAAAACCATTCATCTAGTTTTTTAGCTACTTCTGGTAAACCCGTGCCTTTTAATGATGAAAATGCATGAACTGTAATATCCCCATCAAGCGTGCTTAATTCACGACGAACTTGCAGTACTTGTGATTTACGAGGGCCTTGCTTTAATTTATCGGCTTTAGTTAATAGTGCCAATACTGGAATTTCACTACCAATAGCCCAATTAATTAAATCGCGGTCTAAATCTTTTAATGGATGACGAATATCCATTAAAATAACAATACCTTTTAGGCTTTGACGCTTTTGTAGGTATTCGCCTAGCGATTTTTGCCATTTCTTTTTCATTTCGATTGGTACTTTAGCAAAACCATAGCCTGGTAAATCGATAAGGCGCATATCGTCAACATCAGCTAAATCGAATGTATTGATTAGCTGAGTACGTCCAGGTGTTTTACTTGTACGTGCTAGCTTCTGATCGGTTAATGCATTTAATGCACTCGACTTACCTGCGTTGGAGCGACCGGCAAACGCAACTTCAATTCCCGTATCAGCAGGTAATTTAGTAATGTCGGGAGCGCTTGTTACGAAAGACGCAGTATTATATTTGATACGAGATTTGAGCACAGGCTCTCCTAAAACTTAAATAAATAACGTTGAGTAAACCAAATTCACTCAGGGCGCGTATTTTATACTATAAAGGATGTATTAAAAAGCGTATTTAACCACCTAAAAACAGCACCTATGGTACATTTAAAACATGTTAAAGCTTAATCTAAGTCAAAACCCTGTAAATTATAAGCTTAATATGTGTAGAAAACGTGCCAGAGAATTTATTATCGTGTAGAATATATGTATTACAACATCACGATTGTAGATGATACAGGGTCGGAAACAGAGAATTCACCATGAAAAAAATAGCACTATCTTTAACAATATTGCTTGGTGCGTTGTCAGCAAGCAACGCAACAGCATTTGATGGCGATGTAAACGCAGGTAAAGAAAAATCAGCAACGTGTGCGGCTTGTCACGGCCCAGACGGTAATGCGCCGGTTAATATTTACCCTAAAATTGCAGGTCAACATCCAGATTATATCCTTAAGCAACTTCAGGATTTAAAATTAGGTATGACGTCAGGCGGCAAAGAAGGGCGTATGGATCCAGTAATGAGCGCTATGGCTATGCCACTTAGCGAGCAAGACATGAAAGATCTAGCTGCTTATTTTTCTTCAATGAACATGACTGAAGGTGCTACACCTAAAGATGTTGTTGAAGTTGGCGAGATGCTTTTTAAAGCAGGCGATGCAGAACGTGGAATTCCATCATGTGCAGCATGTCATGGCCCACGTGGTAATGGCTCGTCACTTGCTAAGTTTCCAAAAATTTCTTTTCAGCATCCAGGATATATCAAGGCTCAACTTGAAAAATTCCGTGATGGTACTCGTCATAATGACTTAAATGGCATGATGGGCGATATTGCAAAAAAATTAACAGATAAAGACATCGAAGTACTTTCTCAGTATTTAGGTGGCTTACACTAAAGTCGTATTTATTTAGCAGTTAATAATAAATAAACTACAATGTGTTAAAAAAAGCAGCCTAGGCTGCTTTTTTTGTGTCAAAAATTAACGATATCGTCCGTTTTAATGTAAGACATTGACCATGTCTGGTTGTAAGAAAAGTCTTCTTTTTATTTTTGATTATTGATTAACTTATTGTAATTTATGTTTATTTTTATATCTCAATGTAATAAAGATAATAAAAGTTATATAAACCAGTTGTAACAAAATCATTAACGAGTAAATTAACCACTGTCGCAAAACAACAATAACAAAACGGAAATAACTATCAAGGAAAGTAACGCGGCATGACTACATAGCATAAGATTAGTGCTACTAAAGGAAATAATAAAAAAGTGTCAGGATGACCGAAAATAATAAAAAACTCATGGAAGTTTAATAATAAAAACAAAATGGAATGTAACAAGGAACGTAAAAATAATAACAATACGGACTGATAATAATAAAAATAATAAAGACTAAAAAAAGTCGAAGGGAGAAGTGTCCAGATAATGGCGCTCAGATTAGCAGGCGGTAGAGATGTTTTCTCTACCGCCTTTTTATTTGTCCTGTTACAATACCCACCGTTTAAAATTAGCGATTAATTAGCTAAGGCGCTTTTAAATGAGAGACCCAACCTCTAAGCGCAAACTGAATTCTTCTGGCTAGGCCAGCACTGCGATGCCCATTAATTTGCGCTTCGCTCAAAACCTCTTAAGTGAGATGATCAAGATATGAGTAGAACTAAAAAGTCACGCAAAAGCCCAGCAAACGGACCTGTTCGTTTAAGCCAAGATAAGCTTAAAGAAATGCGCGCATTAAAAGAGCAGCGAGTTAAAAAAACCAAAGGTGCTAAGCCAGGTTCTCGTAACGCGCCAGATTTACTAGATAGCGAAAGCCATAATGCTGGTCACGCGCCGAAAGATAAGCGTGTAGGCAGTAAAAAGCCGGTACCATTAATTGCAACTGCGCCTGAGCCTAAAGTTGAAATGAAACGCAACTTAAAGCCAACTATTGAGCTGAAAAAGGTAATCGAGCCTGAATTTACACCTGAACAAGAGCTAGAAGCACTTGAGAATGACGAGCGTTTACTTAAACTAGTAGAGCGTCATGAAGAAGGTGAAATGCTAACTGGTAAAGATGCTAAGTACTTTAATAGCCGTATTGCTCGCCATCAGGCGTTATGTGAAATTCTTGGTATTGAAGACGAGGATGAAGACGAATTTGAAGATGACCTTGAAGATGATATTGAAAGCAAAGGCAATTCTGATTTCGATCAATACTTATCTGACGATTTAGCCAACGAATGGTTAGATGAAGACGACAAATAGTAAGGATAAATAATGAGTACCGCGGTAATTTTAGCCTTACTTTTAGGCGCTGCTATAATAGTTGGTCTGGCATTTTATGCGGGTCAGTTGCTGTATAAGTTAAATGCGCAAAAAAAGTTAATTGCTAAAACGCAGGCTGAACAAAAGCAAAAGCTTGAGAAGTCGCGTTTAAAGCGAAATGCCAAACTAGCCGATAGTATTCATTTAATTGCGCGTGCAATGAATGAAGAGCAGTGTGAGTTTTCTGAAGGCTGTTTACGTATTTGGGTACTTATGTCTCAATATGGCTTTGAGAGCGAGCGTGATTTAACGACACAATATCCTGGCATTTATAAAATGTACCGGGTAGTTAAAGAAATGCCGACACACGATGCACGTAAAAAATATGCTAAAAAAGAAATTTTTAAGCTAGATAAAGCTCGCTGGCAAGCTGAAGAAACACTTAAAGATGAAGTTAAAGCCGATTGCGCTAAAATTATCATCGAGTTTAAAGCCGCTCCTGGCAGCGATAAAGTGGTTTTTAACTAGCTTTAGTTTTTCGAGTACTCAAAAAAAGCAGACCTTGGTCTGCTTTTTTTATGCGTAAAAATTTTCATACTAATTGCATTAAATTAGTGATCTGCTAAATCACTCGCGAAAAACGCGTCGCATTTATTTGTTTTTGTAAATGAGCGTCAAAGCACATGCAAATAATACGAATGAATAAGTTGCCGCGTGGCGTTACGCTAATTTTATTATCATTTATAGTGACTAGTTCATCTTTTATAAGTGGCGTAAGCGCAATTAACGCATCCTCAAAGTAGTCATTAAATATAAGCGCATGCTTTTCGCTAAAGTCTTGTATATCTAATTCAAACTGGCAAATGAGCTGCTTAATTGCATCAGCACGAATTACATCATCATGCGTTAAGTGCATACCTTTATTAAGAGCACAGCCGATTTGTGTTTCGATGCTGTGGTAATAATGTTTTAATTCTTTTTGATTTTGTAAAATGGCACTGTCAATTTGCGAAATTGATGACACGCCTAAGCCTAATAAATCACAATTTCCATGGGTTGTATAACCTTGAAAATTACGATGTAACTTGCCTTCATTTTGCGCAATAGCTAGTTCGTTATCGGTTTTTGCAAAGTGGTCCATACCAATAAATTGATAGCCTGCTTGCGTCATCTGCTCCAGCGTGTTTTTAAACATAGTGAGTTTATTATGTGCACTGGGTAAATCTGCATCTTTAATCTTACGCTGTGCGGCAAAGCGCTCTGGTAAATGCGCGTAGTTAAACACCGATACTCGGTCAGGGCTTAACTCAATAAGTTGCTCTATAGTTTGCTTAAAGCTCTCTGGCGTTTGCAGAGGAAGCCCGTAAATCATATCTGCATTAATAGATTGAAATCCCAGCTCGCGAGCTTGTGTAATTAATTGCTTGACCGTATCTGCATTTTGCGGGCGATTAACAGCAAGTTGCACGTCGTCGTTAAAGTCTTGAATCCCAAATGAGACACGGTTAAAGCCAAGCATCCTTAAATCAACGAGCATATTATCGGCAAGTGAGCGTGGGTCTATTTCAATGCCGCGCTCTGTTGTGCTTGTAAAATTAAAGTGCTGCTCTAAAAGCTTAATTAGACGAGTCATTTGTTTTGCGGTTAAAAAGGTGGGAGTACCGCCACCTAAATGTAATTGCTCAACCGTGTAGCTTTTAAATAAAGGCGCTTGGGCAGTAATTTCTTTTGCTAAAAAGTCGAGATACGTATCTGCCTTAGATTGATGGCGGGTAATTATTTTATTACAGCCACAGTAGTAGCAAAGCTGACTACAAAACGGGATATGAATATATAGAGAAAGTGAACGGCTCGTTGATGATTCTACAGCGCTAAGTAGGTCTTGTTGTTGATATCCATCACGCAGTGATAGAGCTGTGGGATACGAGGTATAACGCGGGCCAGACACATTATATTTGTTTATTAGGGTTTGATCCCATTGTGGAAGTTTAATCATCACGCGCACCTAAGTATTTATTTAGGGGGTGATTATAAAAAAGTACGCAGTGAGGCGGTTTGATCTATAACAAAAAAGGTGCCGAAGCACCTTTTTTAATAAAATATCAATTAATGCGGTCTAATTAATACGTAACAGTATGGGCATCTTTGAGATATTGAAATAACTCTTTATAACCTTTACCCGGCTTTTCAGCTTTCGCTTCTTTTGCCGCATTACGAACCAATTGACGCATTTGCTGACGATCAAGAGAC
The DNA here is from genome assembly GCF_015864285.1 of Pseudoalteromonas sp. NZS100_1. Taxonomy (NCBI): domain Bacteria; kingdom Pseudomonadati; phylum Pseudomonadota; class Gammaproteobacteria; order Alteromonadales; family Pseudoalteromonadaceae; genus Pseudoalteromonas; species Pseudoalteromonas sp. NZS100_1. The sequence continues at coordinate 180,265 of NZ_JADYXN010000006.1, read as the reverse complement.
GGAAACTGTTCAATAGTCTCATTGATAAGGTCATCACCTTGTTCAATTAGGTCTGAACGTAATTGCTCAATTTTTTTGACCAATACTTCAGCTTGGTTATTTTTATTAAGCATTACATCGATAATCGCTCTAATAGCGTCAATGTTTTCTACAGTACGCAACGTTTTAGCGATGTAGTTTAAGTGACGGCGGTACGCGTCACTTTTATTACTTATTTTATCAGCAACAACCATTGCCGCTTTTAAATCGTCATTTAATGGCAGGCGTTCGCGCTGTTTTTTACCCATTTTGGCAATTTCAGTACCTAACTGATGAAACTCTTGCGCTTCGCGCTTAAGCTCCGTTCTTGATACATATTCAATTTCTTCTTCAATTTCAGCAGGCTTGCCTTTTTTCTTTGCCATGGGGTGCTCTTAAATAAAAATAACTTTTGCCATTATACATGAATATGATACTTAGGAATATTAGCTGATGTGATGCATTGAGTGTGTTAGCATTTAAATATAAGAAATGCGTGCATTATGCCTCTAAGGCTCAGGACTTAATTTATGAAAAGCCAACAAAACGATCCAATTTATTCTCAAATATCGCAAGTTAAAGATGCGGTAGCAGAAGTACTCGAACATGCCAAAAAATTAGGCGCAACAGCTGCAGAAGCGGCTATGTCTAGCACGTCTGGTTTATCGGTTAGTACACGAATGGGTGAAGTAGAAACCATTGAGTTTAACCAAGACGGCGGCTTAGGCATTAGTGTATATGTTGGTAATAATAAAGGCTCAGCATCGACAGCTGATTTAAATCCAAAAACATTGCGCATGGTAGTCGAAAAAGCGATTGATATAGCCAAATTTACATCGGATGACCCATTTAACGGCGTTGCTGATAAAGAATTGCTTGAATTTAATCCTAAAGATTTAGATTTATACCATCCTTGGGATGTAAGCCCTGAAGAAGGTATTGAGCTTTGTCATGCTGCTGAGCAAGCTGCATTAAACGCAGATGAGCGCATTGTTAACTCTGATGGTGCGAGTTTTTCATCTCACCAAGGATTACGTGTTTATGGTAACAGCCATGGTTTGATAACTGGCTTTCCACGCACTCGTCATAGCATTAGTACTATGGTAATTGGTCAAGATGGCGAGCAGATGCAACGCGACTCTGCTTATACTGTTGCCCGCGACCAAGCGGGTTTAAATGACGCAGCGGCAGTTGGGCTTGAAGCAGCAGCTGAAACATTGGCTAAATTAAATAGCCAAAAGTTAGGCACAATGAAAGTGCCTGTTATTTTTAGAGCCGATATTGCAAATTCATTATTTGGTCACTTAGTGTCGGCAATTGGTGGTGGTGCGCTTTATCGTAAATCAAGTTTTTTACTTGATAGCTTAGGCACACAAGTATTTAGTAATTGTGTGAATATTGCCGAGCGCCCACATATTTTAAAAGGGTTGGCGTCGTCACCGTTTGATAGCGAAGGCGTTAAAACATTCGATAGGGAAATTATTCAAGGCGGCGAGCTACAAACTTATTTATTAGCAAGTTATGCCGCGCGTAAAATGAATATGACCCCAACAGGGCATGCTGGCGGTATACATAACTGGCTTGTTGAGCAAACTCATAACGATTTAACTGCACTATTAAAAACGATGGGCACCGGCTTATTAGTTACAGAGCTAATGGGGCAGGGCGTAAATACCGTAACGGGTGATTACTCTCGTGGTGCTGCTGGTTTTTGGGTTGAAAATGGTGAAATCCAATATCCTGTAAGCGAAATTACCATTGCTGGTAATTTAAAAGATATGTTTAAAGGCATATCTGCTATTGGTGGTGACATCGAACGCCGTGGTGGTATTCAAACTGGCTCAGTATTAATAGAGCAAATGCAAATAGCCGGCGCGTAGTATTAATACGCAGTGTATACTTAGACCTAGAGTATTATCTCTGGGTCTAAGTGAGCTTTTACGAGGTGTAAAATGGCTAAAGATAGATATGCACCAAAACCGCTAACCGATATTATGGCGGGGTTAAATAATCGTTTATCAGCTTATGCAGGCAAAAGCCAAGCACTTGATACACAGCAAACCCTATTAAAAGATTTTTTGGGTCCTAAGTTGGGTGATAAATGCCGAGTCAGTAATTACCGAGACGGCACGCTAATGATAGAGGCTGTATCTGCACCTATCGCGCTTAGACTTAATTATTTGAAAATGGATATGCTTTCACATTTTAGAGCTGCCGGAATGGCAGAGCTCGGGCAAATAAAAATAACTGCAAATCCTCAAGCAACTCAGAGATTAAGCACAGCGAATAAGTCGGGCAGTCCTGCAGTTACCAACTCACGTAAAATGAGTGAGCAAACAGCGGATTACTTAAACGCGATAGCATCTTCTGCACCCCCTTCTTTAAAAGAAAAACTAGAGCGTTTAGCGCTTCACGGAAAAAATAAAAGTAAGTCTTAACTACCCACCATCTTGTTATTGGTGGGGCTAATTTGGCAGCTCACCGCATTCAAAATACTTTGTTACATATTCCATTTTATTGTTGGCTTAATGAGGTTTATGATGCTGCGTGGGCTTTATATTGATCGAAAGCTCTTTGATACCCATTCCATTAAGTAAAAGCGTGTAGGCAGTGCTATTTTTACTCCTGCTATATTCAAGAATTTAATGGAGTTGGTATGTGATACCAACCTGCATAAGTCTTTGATCAATTTAACGAATTAAATTGCACTATAACGTCGTTAAAAATTTTTTATTTAGAGCAACTAGATACAAAAACTTTTGCCTGGTTCTAGCGTAATTTTCTTAACGTTAAATAGACCCCATATATAAGCAGATTGGTATGATTCAATTCTAACTAACAAACGGAATAATTATGAATAAAGTAACAATGGCTGCTGCAAGTATCGCACTTGCGCTTGGCTTGGTAGGTTGTGGTGAAAAACAACAAGAAACAAAAGTAACCGACACTCCAGTAGTAACAGCACCCGCTGAAAAACCACTAGAGCTTGGTATTGAATTAGCTAATATGGATAGTTCAGTACGCGCACAAGACGATTTTTACTACCATGTAAATGGTCAGTGGTTAGCTAAAACTGAAATACCAGGTGATAAATCTAACTACGGTTCTTTTTCGCAGTTATATGATGAGTCGCAAAAAGCGATGAAAATAGCCCTTGAAAGTGCAGCTGCAAACAAAGCCGCTAAAAAAGGCAGTGATGAGTATAAAATTGGTGCATTTTATAAAAGCTATATGAATAAAGATGCGCGTAATGAGCTAGGTATTACGCCATTACAACCGTCATTAGATACAATTGATAGCGTTAAATCTAAAGCTGATTTAGTGGGTTTAATGGCTAAAATTCAAAAACAAGGCGGTACTTTACCGTTTGGTTGGTTTGTAAATAACGATGCTAAAAACTCAAGTGAGTATGCATTGTATTTATCTCAGTCGGGTCTTGGTTTACCAGATCGTGACTATTACTTAAAAGATGACGAAAAATTCACTAAAATTCGCGCTTCTTACGAGCAATACATCACTGATGTTTTAGCTAAGTCAGGCGTTAAAAATGCAGCAGAAGCTGCTAAGAGCGTACTTGCATTTGAAAAAACACTAGCTGATGCTCAATGGAGCCGTGTGCAAAGCCGTGATGCAACTAAATCTTATAACAAGATGACAGTAGCAGATGCAAGCAAGTTGATGGGTGACCTTGATTTAGCTGCATTCTTTAAAGATGCAGGCGTGAGTGCAAGTGACATTATTGTACGTCAACCAAGCTACTTAGAAGCACTTGCTACTATTTACAAAGACACTGATTTAGCGACGTGGAAAAACTACTTAAAATTTCATTTTGTAAGTGGTTATGCAGAGCTACTTAGTGAAGATTTAGTTAACCTTAACTTTGACTTTTACAGCACAACACTTCGTGGCGTAGAAGAACAAGCACCTCTTTGGAAGCAAGCGGTTGATGCATCTAACAGTGTACTTGGTGAAATATTAGGTAAGGTATACGTTAAAGATAACTTCCCGCCAGAAGCAAAAGCACGCATGGAAGAATTAGTTGATAACGTAATTAAAGGTTACGGTGTTGCTATTGAAAATCTTGAGTGGATGAGCCCTGAAACAAAGCTTGCAGCGAAAGAAAAACTAGACAAATTTACACCTAAAATTGGTTACCCAGACACGTGGAAAGATTACTCAGAGCTGGATATTAACTCAGATGAGCTAGTAGGTAACTACATTCGTTATAGCGAATGGGCATACGCAGACATGATTGCTAAATTGGGTAAACCAGTTGATCGCTCTGAGTGGCACATGACTCCGCAAACAGTAAATGCGTATTACAATCCAGTAAACAACGAAATTGTATTTCCAGCAGCTATTTTACAACCGCCATTCTTTAATTTAGAAGCGGATGATGCTGTAAACTACGGCGCAATTGGTGCAGTAATTGGGCATGAGCTTGGTCATGGTTTTGACGACCAAGGTGCTAAATACGACGGTGATGGCAACTTACGTAACTGGTGGAGTGAGACTGACCTTAAGCAATTTGAAGAGCGTACAGCGGCTTTAGTTGCACAGTATAACGAATATAAACCGTTTGAAGATGCAAGTGTTAATGGCGAGCTAACGCTTGGCGAAAACATTGGTGACTTAGGTGGCTTAACGGTTGCGCATAAAGCGTATATGCTGTCTTTAGGTGATAAAAAATCACCAGTGATTGATGGTTACACAGGCGATCAACGCTTCTTTATGGGTTGGTCACAAATTTGGCGTCGTAACTATCGCGATGAAGAGTTACGTAATCGTTTATTAACAGACCCTCATTCACCAAGTCACTACCGTGTAATCGGTATCTTGTCGAATATGCCTGAGTTTTACGAAGCGTTTGACGTAAAAGAAGGTGATAAAATGTATATCAAACCAGAAGATCGCGTAAAAATTTGGTAATTTACTAAATAGACTGATTTAAAGTTAATAAAAAACCAGTAAGTTTTTAGCTTACTGGTTTTTTTGTATCTTGAATTTGTAAATAACCTGAACTATGGATAATAAATCTACCTCAAGCAGCTATTTTCAGCGCTAACTGCGTTGAATTTACTTGCAATAGGCCAGCTATTGACGCGTAAATTCGCCTTGTTTTCACTAAAAATCTCTGACTAGAGAAAATAAATTTAAATATCACCATGATTCAATACGTTAATAAATCTCTTAACCAGAGTTCAGGTTAAATAAGCTTTAGCTCATTAAGTATTGGTGCATCCATTTTTTGTTACTGAGTATGTTTTTATAAAGCGCGAGTTGGTTTTGTGCTCGCTCTAAATTATGCTCTGCATGAGCCACTTTAAAGTACACATCGTTATTTAGGTAATCAGTTAAAAAGCGCACACTTAACATGAGCGGCATTATTTTAGCGCCTAGCAGCAGGCTTTCTTGTTCTTTTGTACTCATGCTACTTTTTAATGGCGTTACATAGCCTTTAACAATGGCTGAAAATATATCTTTTCGAATAATAACGTTGTGTAAGTTTGTTGAATCCTCGGCTTCGGGGGAGCAGAAAGTGCGTACCATGTCGCCAAAATCATAAAGCCTAAATCCCGCCATGCAGGTATCTAAATCAATCACTGCTTTTGCTTTGTGAGTTGCACTACAAAACAGCATATTATTTATTTTTGTATCGTTATGACACACTCTAAGTGGTATCTGCTTAGCTATACTACTAAGCTCGGTAATTAAATGCTGCTGCGATAAGCAATATTCTATTTCGTCAGCGCAGTGCTTTACTCTATTTACAGAGTTATTTGTGATTGCGGTATTTAATTGCTCAAAGCGCATCGCTAAGTTATGAAAATCAGGGATTACAATATGTAGTTGTTGTGCATCAAAATCTTGTAATGCATGGGCGAATACGCCAAAGGCGTAAGCCGCTTGCTCGCTCTGTTGCGCATTTTTAACAACGTCTTCGCTGTAACTGTCACTAATATAGCTAAGGACGCGATAATGCGCGCTATCAATTTCTATTAAGTGTTCGTTGTTTTGTATGGCTATATGCTTAACTGTTTCAAGGGGGTAGTTGCTTTGTAGTTGTTTGGTATTTAAATGCTGCTCAATTAGTTTTGCATTACTTACTAACTGAGCAGGGTATTTAAATACCTCAGTATTAAGTTTTTGCACAATAAACTGTTTATCAATACACGTAAGTAGCCATGTACTATTTATATGGCCGCTACCAATCACACTAACTTGAGTTAACTCAGGATTTAATGCTAATTGTTCGCTTAGCTTATTTTGTATTGAGATGTTCATTGTGCTCACTTAATTATGCGTATCGGGCTACTATTTTCTCGATAATTTCAGCATTAGCTTCAGGAAAATCATAATTTTCTAATTCACTAATTGCTACCCATTCACTAGGTTGTCCTTCAGCGCCATGTGCTTCACCGCTAAAGTTACTCACTACGTGCACATCTAATTTAACGCACTTATCGCCGTAGTCATGTTCAATCACCATAAGTTGGCTAGAGCTGTGAATTGTTAATCCAACTTCTTCAATAAGCTCGCGTTTAAGTGCAACAAAAACACTTTCACCTGCTTCTACTTTGCCACCAGGAAATTCCCATAAACCGCCTTGATGTTGTTCATCTGCGCGTTTACAAATGAATATAGCGTTATTTTTCTTAATAACACCAACAGCTACATGTACAATTTCTATAGTCATTACTTTAAAACTCCATAAAAAAAAGCGACGCTAGCGCCGCTTTTTAATAAGCTAATAACAATACTGGGCTATTTTAATTTACCGCAACATTGTTTGAATTTTTGACCTGATTTACAAGGACAAGGGTCATTACGACCTACTTTTGGTTCTGTACGAGCCATTACAGTAGCTGTTTCTGGTGCTGGCGCTTCGCCACCTACTTGCTCAGCTTCTTCATGTTGGTATTCGCGAGGAGCATTTTCACTTTTACGGTGTTGCTCTTCTACTTTTTCAACATCTTCTTCTGCGCGTACTTGTACTTTACTTAGGATGCTTACAACATCTACTTTCAAGTTTTCAAGCATTTCAGAAAACAGCTCAAACGATTCACGCTTATACTCTTGCTTAGGATTCTTTTGCGCGTAACCACGTAAATGAATACCTTGACGTAAGTGATCCATAGCAGCAAGGTGATCTTTCCAATGCTGATCAAGACTTTGTAGCATAATCGCTTTTTCGAATTGACGTAAAACAGAATCGCCAACTTGCTCTTCTTTTTGCTTGTATGACTGCTCAACCGCATGCTCAATACGCTCACGAAGTTTTTCTTCGTATAGTTTATTGTCATCTGCTAACCACTGAGTGATTGGCAACTCAAGTAAGAAGTCTTGTTTTAAACGCTCTTCAAGGCCAGGAATATCCCACATTTCAGCAAGGCTTTGTGGTGCAATGTATTGATCAATTACACTAGCAAGAACATCACCACGAATTGCTGTGATAGTCTCTGAAATATCGCCTTCTTCAAGTAGCTCATTACGTTGAGAGTAAACAACGCGACGTTGATCGTTTGCTACATCATCGTACTCAAGCAATTGCTTACGAACATCAAAGTTACGTGCTTCTACTTTACGCTGTGCATTTTCAATCGCACGGTTTACCCATGGATGTTCAATTGCTTCACCGCGTTGCATACCTAGTTTACGCATCATATTAGTCATGCGTTCACCAGCGAAGATACGCATTAGTGCATCGTCCATCGATAGGTAGAAACGACTAGAACCGGCGTCACCTTGACGACCAGAACGACCACGTAATTGGTTATCTATACGACGAGATTCGTGACGTTCAGTACCAATGATATGTAAACCGCCAGCATCAATTACCGCATCATGGCGAATTTTCCAAGCAGCTTTAATTTCAGCAATTTGCTCAGCAGTTGGGTTTTCAAGTTTTTCAACTTCACTGTTCCAGTTACCACCTAACACGATATCGGTACCACGACCGGCCATGTTGGTTGCAATTGTTACCGTACCTGGTAGGCCAGCATCTGAAACGATATCAGCTTCTTGCGCATGAAATTTGGCATTAAGCACGTTGTGCTTAATTTTTTCTTTGCGTAAATACTGTGATAAATACTCAGAGCTTTCGATTGAAATAGTACCTACAAGCACGGGTTGTCCGCGGTCCTGACAGTCTTTAATATCAATTAAAATAGCTTCGTATTTTTCTTCTTGCGTTAGGTAAACTAAGTCGGCGCGATCATCACGAACCATCGGCTTATTAGTTGGCATAACAACCGTATCTAGGCCGTAGATAGATTGAAACTCAAAAGCTTCAGTATCGGCAGTACCTGTCATACCAGCTAGCGTTTCGTATAAACGGAAGTAGTTTTGGAATGTAATAGACGCTAATGTTTGGTTTTCGTTTTGAATATTTACACCTTCTTTAGCTTCAACAGCTTGGTGTAAACCTTCTGACCAACGACGACCTTCCATTGAACGACCAGTATGCTCATCGATAATGATTACTTCGTTTTCTTTTACAACGTAATCAACATCTTTTTGGTATAGCTTGTGAGCACGAAGAGCAGCATAAACATGGCTTAGTAGCGTAATGCTAGCTGCTGAATAAAGCGAATCGCCTTCTTCAATTAAGCCGCGCTCAGTAAGTAGCTCTTCTACTTTAATTTGACCACGTTCTGTTAAATGAACTTGCTTAGACTTTTCATCAATAGTGTAATCGCCGTCGCCTTCAATACCTTCTTCGTCTTCTTTTTCTTGAAGCTCAAGTAAAGGAACGATGGTGTTTATTTCAGTGTATAGCTCAGAGCTATCCTCAGCTGGGCCTGAAATAATAAGCGGAGTACGCGCTTCATCAATTAAGATTGAATCCACTTCATCGACTACAGCATAAAATAATGGACGTTGTACACGCTCATCAATGCTAAAGGCCATGTTGTCACGAAGGTAGTCAAAACCAAATTCGTTATTAGTACCGTATGTAATGTCAGCAGTATAAGCTAGCTTCTTCTGCTGTGGCATCATACCAGGTACGTTACAGCCTACAGTAAGGCCTAAAAATTCAAATAACGCACGGTTGGTTTCAGCATCACGCTTAGCAAGGTAGTCATTCACGGTAATTACGTGGACGCCTTTACCTGTTAAGCCGTTTAAGTAAGCGGGTAGGGTAGCTGTTAGTGTTTTACCTTCACCGGTACGCATTTCTGCAATGCGACCTTGATGTAAAACCATACCACCTAATAACTGCACGTCGAAATGACGCATGCCATTTACACGCTTTGACGCTTCACGTACCACAGCAAAAGCTTCAGGTAGAATGTCGTCAAGGCTTTGTCCGTTATCGTAACGTTCTCTAAACTCAGCTGTTTTAGCTCTTAAATCTTCATCAGAAAGCGCTTCAAGTTGCGCTTCTAGCGCGTTTACTAGCGCGACCGTCTTTCTTAAGTTTTTAATAGTGCGGTCATTGCGACTACCAAAAAGCTTGGTAAATAAATTAGATATCATGATAAAACCGTTACAATGTATTCTTTGTTAGCCGAGTATCGGCTAACCCATTTTTAACAATTGGTAATTAATATGTGCTTTTAAGTAACACTTAGAACATATTAATTAGCAATTTTGTATTAAACCGTTCAAAAAGAACTGTTTAATACGTGCGCTACTATACCAGACTCTGGCAAACAACAAACTATCTCAATAAAAAGATCTGTGTATAAAATCGAAAAATTTGATCTGGTTCGTAAAAATAACTTTGTATTACTCAATTACAGTAAAAATAGCAGCGAACTGTAAAGATATGGTGCTAAATAAATTAAAAACAAGGGTTATAGTTGTGCTTAAGTTTTGCACTTAAACACAGCTATAAAATGAGTATTTTTATAATTTAAATTGATTAACCGTTTTGTTAAGCGCCGCCGCTAAATCACTTAAATCACGAGCTTCGTCAGCGAGCGTATGCGCATGATCAGCGGTGCTGTTCACTAGGTTATTAATTGCCGAAAGGCTCGTATTAATATCTTCAGCAACAACTGTTTGCTCCTCAGTTGAGGTGGCTATTTGATGGCTTTGGTCTTGTACTTTAGTAACCGATTGCGCAATGTTGTGCAAAGAGCTAAGTACTTCTTTAGTTTGAAGCACTGAACCCTCGGTTTGGTCTTGCCCTTGTTGCATCATAACCGAGGCTTGCTGGGCTATTTGCTGCAAGCGCGAAATCATATTGCGAATATCGTCTGTTGATTCTTGTGTGCGACTTGCTAGTGAGCGTACTTCATCCGCAACAACGGCAAAGCCTCGACCGTGTTCGCCAGCTCGTGCTGCCTCTATAGCGGCATTAAGTGCAAGTAAATTGGTTTGATCGGCAATTGAGTTAATTACATCGACTAATGCACCAATGTTATTACTTTCCTGTTCAAGGCCTGCAACCACTTTAGATGCTTCACCAATATGTAGCGCAAGTTCAGTCATTACTTTTTGTGCTTGTGTAGAGCGGCTAGCACCTTCTGCAGTGATTGCTTGTACTTCTTCAGCTGCGTTATTTGTATGTTGTGCATTACGTGATATTTCAAGCACAGTAGTCGCCATTTCAGTTACCGCGGCGCTGACGCTATCAACTTGCTGCTTCTCTTGCTGAATTTCAGAATTAGTTTGCTCAGAAACATGTCTTAGCTGAGCTGCTGCATTACTTAGCTGTTCTGCTTGCGCTGCGGTTTCTAGCATCATGGCGCGTAATTTGTCAATAAAAGTGTTCATATGATTGGCCAGCTGTCCCACTTCATCTTGGCTATCAATATCAATTTTTTGAGTAAGATCGCCTTCGCCCGATGCTATATCACGCATAATGTGTGTAAGCGTTGTAATGGGTTTTGAAATCATATGGGTAGCCCATAAAATCATGGCTAATATAATAATTAAGATAATAATTACTGCAGTTGTTGTTGCGGTTACTGCGGCATTTACTGGCGCTTCAATCATACTAGTTGGAATAAGTAAGCCTACATACCAATCTATATAAGGCTGCTCTAACTGCAGACGATGGTAAACCACATAAAACTGCTCGCCTTTAAAAGTAACCATTTGGCTGCCTTTAAGGTTATTTCGCATTTGTGTGTTTAACTCTTTAAAGCCTGCGGTATCTGTAAATTGTTGTTCAAGCGCATCGAGTCCTTCTTTACCGTTTGCACCTTCATCTGTAATTGAAAGTTTGTGTCCAGTGGCTTTTGAAAAGTGAACTACTTTTTGATTTCCATCGAGTAAAAATCCATAACCTTGGCCGTTAAAGCGAATATTTTCGACCATGTCGTTAATTTTGTTTAGTTGTAAATCAACACCGCCCATACCAATGAGTTTACGCTGTGCGTTATAAACAGGTTGTTGTACTACTGCAGATGCTACGCCTGTGGTTAAATCAACAGAGATTGGACCTACATAAAGTTTGTTAACTTGCATGGCTTCTTGCCACCAACCACGCTTGTAGGCGTAATAAGGCTGGCCGTTGTAGTGACTTGTACGTTCATTTTCTTTAAAGTATTCACCGGTGGTTGCTGAGGCAAAAAAGGCCGATAAAATGTTTTCGTCGTTTGAGCTTAAACGCACAAAATCTTGGTTTACTTCGTTGTAACCAGGCGCACTTTCAAGTGCTTGATCGCGAGTATCCCAATTTTCAAAAAAGTTGATTAAATGCGGGTTATTAACAAAGGTTGATACCATTTTACCGTACATTGCAAAGTAGCTTTGCATTGAAAGTTGCTCGGTCTGTAGATAACTTTGCGCTTCGTTCTCTATATTTTCTCGGGAGAGATTGGCAATATGTTTAACAAAAAATGTTGATGCGATAATTAGTAAAACGGTAATTGTTCCACCAATCAATAATAATATTTTCTTCCGTAATGATAAATTATTTAGCATGAGTGCACGTATTTTTATTATTTATGAAATTATATCTAATCATATATTACTGAAAATCTCTATAAAGTTAGATAAAAAGCACTAATTATGCGTTTAAAATGAAGGGTTATGCAAAAAATGGAAATTAAAGCTAATAAATTAGTAGTATTAGGTGCAGGTTGGTTAGGGCATGCTTTATGCGTAAGTGCGCAAAAAGCTGATTGGCAAGTACAAGGAACGCATAGAACAGATATACACGAGTTTGATTTTGAGCGTCAGTTTACACTTGAAGATGGGCAATTAAGACATCAAGTTGATTTACAAAATGCTTATTGGGTATGTGCTATTCCACCACGTAGCAGGGACAGTGAAAGTAATTATCCTGAAACACTCACCGCAGCGCTTAAGCTCTCAAAGGAGTTAAACGCAAAGGGCTTTTTATTATGCTCATCAACCGGGGTATACGATCAAGAGCCTGGTGTATATAGCGAAAGTTGCGATATTTCATGCACAAACGAGCGCCAAATAAAGCTCTATGAGGCAGAAGAGCAAGTACTTGAGCAAGACGGGAAAGTGCTGCGTTTAGCTGGATTACTAGGGCCTAATAGAGAACCGGGTCGTTTTGTGGCAGGCAAAGAGCTTAATACATCAAGTGAGCAAGTAGTAAATATGGTGCATCAACAAGATGTAATTAATGCTGTTTTTGCGGTGATAGAGCACTGGCAAGTAGGGCAAAGTATTTATAATGTAGTTAACCCTGCGCATCCAACAAAAGCTGAATATTACGCATTAAAGTGTGCAGAACATGGTGGTGATTTACCACGCTTTACCAGTAATGATAAAGCTGAGCGCAAAGTTATTGGCTCAGCTATTGAGGCGTTAGGTTTTACTTACCAGTATGGTATTTAATATGCTGAAGGTAGGGGACTGCACTTAATAAAGTCGCATAACTTACCCTCACTTAGTAATGTATTGGCAGCTTCTATATCAGGTGCAAAGTAGCGGTCTTTATCGTAATAACTAACATGTTCGCGTAATAATGCTTTGGCGCTTTGCACTTTATTTGATGGTTCAAGCGGCTTTCTAAATTCTAGCCCTTGAACCGACGCTAACCATTCAATAGCTAAAACACCTTGGGTATTATTGGCCATTTCACCCAAACGCCTTGCTGCAAAGGTTGCCATAGAGACATGATCTTCTTGATTTGCCGATGTTGGCAAGCTATCGACTGACGCCGGGTGTGCTAATGATTTGTTTTCTGACGCAAGCGCAGCAGCGGTAACTTGAGCAATCATAAATCCTGAGTTTACGCCGCCATTTTCAACTAAAAATGGCGGTAGTTTAGACAGGTTTGAATCGATAAGTAATGCAATTCGCCTCTCTGCTAATGCACCAATTTCGGCAATAGCAATAGCGAGGTTGTCAGCTGCCATTGCCACTGGCTCTGCATGAAAATTTCCGCCCGATATTATGTCGCCTACATCAGCAAACACTAATGGATTATCGGTTACACCGTTTGACTCGCATAGCAATACTTCTGCGGCTTGGCGTATTTGCGTAAGGCAAGCACCTAATACTTGAGGTTGGCAGCGCAAGCAGTAAGGGTCTTGTACTTTTTCACAATTAACATGGGAGTCACTAATTTGGGAGTGCGTATCGAGCAGCTCTCTAAATACTTGCGCGGTGTCTATTTGTCCGCGCTGACCGCGAATTTCATGAATGCGCGCATCAAACGGAGCACGACTGCCCATTGCGGCTTCTATGCTTATAGAGCCAATAACACAGCTTTGTGCATATAAATCTTCCGCTCTAAATAGCCCTTGTAATGCAAACGCCGTAGACGCTTGTGTGCCGTTTAACAAAGCTAAGCCTTCTTTTGCTGCAAGGGTAAGGGGCTCAAGCCCTGCTATTTTTAGCCCTTGTGCTGCGCTAATTATTTTTCCTTTATGTCGCATTTGGCCTTCAGCTAATAAAGGTAGACACATATGTGCAAGGGGGGCTAAATCGCCCGATGCTCCCACAGAGCCTTTTTTAGGCACGCATGGATATACTTCGCTACTAAGTAGTTGCATAAAAAATTGGATTACCTGCAGGCGAATACCCGAGTAGCCACGCGAAAGCGAGTTAGCTTTTAAGGTGATCATTAACCTTACTGTGCTGTCATCCATGTATTCGCCAATGCCTGCAGCGTGCGAAAGAACAATGGAGCGCTGTAATAATTCAAGTTCGTCGTCGGCTATTTTGGTATTAGCTAATAACCCAAAGCCGGTGTTAATCCCGTATACGGTACGATGCTCATTAATAACGTTTTGAACGGTTTGTGCGCTTGCTGCTATTTGTGACTCGGCATGCTTTACAAGGCTTAACTTTACCGGTGAATTATTAATTTTTCTCAGTGTGTTTAAATCAAGTGAGCCTGGCGTGAGAGTAAGTTCGAACATAATCATTCCTTGTCTAACATTGGTAAGTCTAAATTTTGCTCTTTAGCGCAGTTTTTTGCTGTGTCGTATCCAGCATCAGCATGGCGCATTACGCCCGTTGCAGGGTCGTTCCACAGTACGCGAGCAATACGCTCTTTAGCTTCATCTGTTCCGTCTGCAACAATAACCACACCAGAGTGTTGGCTAAAGCCCATACCTACACCGCCGCCATGATGAAGTGACACCCAAGTAGCGCCACTTGCGGTATTAAGCAGTGCGTTGAGTAATGGCCAGTCCGATACCGCATCTGAGCCATCTTTCATGCTTTCGGTTTCACGGTTAGGGCTGGCAACGGAGCCAGAGTCGAGGTGGTCACGACCAATAACGATAGGGGCTTTAAGTTCGCCATTTTTAACCATTTCGTTAAAAGCCAGTGCAAGGCGTGCTCTATCCTTTAGTCCAACCCAGCAAATACGTGCTGGCAGGCCTTGAAATTGAATACGTTCACGCGCCATATCAAGCCAATTATGTAAATGTGCGTCATCAGGAATGAGCTCTTTTACTTTTGCATCGGTTTTATAAATATCTTCTGGATCGCCCGATAAAGCAACCCATCTAAATGGGCCAATACCTTCACAAAATAAAGGGCGAATATAGGCGGGTACAAACCCAGGAAAATCAAACGCGTTGGTAACGCCCTCGTCAAACGCCATTTGGCGAATATTATTGCCATAGTCTGTTGTTGCTGCCCCCGCTTTTTGCAGCGCCAACATCGCTTTAACTTGAACTGCCATTGATTGTTTAGCCGCTTTTACTACAGCTGTTGGATCTTGCTCACGCATTTCTGCTGCGTGCTCCATGGTCCAACCTTGTGGCAAGTATCCATTGAGAGGATCGTGAGCTGATGTTTGATCTGTAACTACATCTGGGGTAATACCTGTTTTAACGAGTGTGCTAAATACATCGGCAGCGTTACCAAGTAAACCCACTGAGAGGGCCTCACCTTTTATGCATGCATTGGTTATTAATTGCAATGCATGTTCAAGATCTGTTGCTTTTACATCAACGTAGCCTGTTTTTATACGAAAATCGATACGGCTTTCATCACATTCAACAACAAGTGCACTAAACCCTGCCATTGTAGCGGCAAGCGGTTGTGCGCCGCCCATACCACCAAGGCCACCTGTTAATACCCATTTGCCTTTAGCACTGCCCGAAAAGTGCTGTTTTGCCATAGCTATAAAGGTCTCGTAAGTGCCTTGTACAATGCCTTGCGAGCCAATATAAATCCAAGAGCCTGCCGTCATTTGGCCGTACATCATCAAGCCTTTTTTATCGAGCTCGTTAAAATGTTCCCAATTTGCCCAGTGTGGAACTAGGTTTGAGTTGGCAATAAGTACACGCGGTGCATTACTGTGAGTTTTAAATACACCTACTGGCTTTCCTGATTGTACAAGTAGGGTTTCGTCGCTTTCGAGTCTATCGAGGGTTTCTATAATTTTGTCATAACTTGGCCAATCGCGGGCTGCTCGGCCAATACCACCATATACAACAAGAGCATGAGGATGCTCTGCAACTTCAGGATCTAGATTATTCATTAGCATGCGCTTAGCGGCTTCAGTTTGCCAGCTTTTAGCGCTTATTTTATCGCCATGAGGTGCACGTATTACGCGACTTGTATCGAGTCGGTTGTTCATGTTTTACTCCTGTTGTATATACAAGATGATTTGTTATAAAAAAAACGCAGTAAGCGCATTTTCTTTGTTGTGTGTTATTTTTTAAATGTTAAGTGACCACCTAAGCGATATTTACTACCAGGTGATACAAGGCGCGCAAAGCTTACAATGCCGTTAATAGACCATGTGCGTCGAATAACTTGTAAGCATGGCTCTTCGTTATATAAGTTTAACCATTGGCACATTTCGCTGTTTGGCATAATAGCCTCTACGGTATGCCTCGCTTGGGTAAGTGGTGCAACACTAGATAGATACTCATGAGGTGTAAGCGTGCTAAAGTCTTGTTGTAAGTAACCAGCCGCAAGTGCAGGGTTTACAAAACGCTCTTCTAGCTGCAAGGGGCTGTCGTTTTCGTTATGCACGAGTACACTTCGATATACAACACTGTCAATCTCAACACCAAGTGCAATGGCAATAGGTGCGACTGCATTTATTGATTCAAGTATAAGTACACTACAGGTGTAGTTGCCGTTACGTTCCTTTACTTCATCAGCAATGTTTTTTATTTCGAGTAACGATGACTGCGATTTAAATGTGGCTACAAATGTACCTAACCCTTGGCTGCGGGTTAAAATACCTGCCTCGGTTAACTCGCTTAGTGCTCGGCGGGCTGTCATTCTGCTGACACTAAATTGACTACTTAGTTCGTTTTCAGAGGGAACACGTTGGTTTTCTTGCCACGTACCGCTGCGAATTTTATCAACAATGAATTGTTTTATTTGCGCAAATTTAGGTGTCGTCATTAAATTTATGGTTACATTAAAAATAAACTATATAAATAAGATGACACAATTACCTTGTATATACAAGATGGGTTGTTAGACTATATTTTCATCACTCTGGGCGTAAAAAGGGCTGTAAAATGCAAAGCACAACAAAAAATTATGAGTTAGAAGAAATTGACTTACTTTTAACTGATGCCAATATTGCCACTATGGATAGCAATATAAATGCCCCTTATGGCGCAATCGAAAATGCTGCTATAGCTATCAAAAATGGTAAAATTGCGTGGATTGGAGAGCAATCAACATTGCCCAGTTTTGATGTGTTTGCAACGCCGACATTGAGTATAAAAGGGCAGTGGTTAACGCCGGGCTTAATAGATTGTCATACACATTTAGTGTTTGCAGGTTCAAGGTCGCAAGAGTTTGAGCAGCGCTTGCAGGGTGTAAGTTATGAGCAAATTGCGGCACAAGGCGGTGGCATAGCAAGTACGGTTAAAGCGACGAGAGCAGCCGATCGAGAGCAATTATTTGTTGATGCAAAAGATCGCTTAAATACGTTGTTAAAAGAAGGTGTAACCACTGTTGAAATAAAGTCAGGCTATGGGCTAGATACTGAAAACGAGATAAAAATATTAGAAGTAGCTCGTTTATTAGGTGAGCATCATCCTATTGATATTAAAACTACTTTTTTAGGGGCGCATGCTCTACCGCCTGAATACAAAGGCCGTGCTGATGAATATATTGATTTGGTATGTACTGACATGCTTGATCAGGTAGTGGCTAATAATCTTGCTGATGCAGTCGATGTATTTTGTGAAAATGTAGGCTTTAGTTATTCGCAAACCAAACGTGTTTTCCAGGCGGCTAAAAAGCATAACCTCCCAGTAAAATGCCATGCTGAGCAGTTATCTAATCAACATGGTGCTGAGCTGGTGGCGCAGTTCAATGGCCTTTCGGCAGATCATATTGAGCATCTCGATGAAGAGGGTGTAAAAGCCATGGCAAACGCTGGGACGGTCGCGGTGTTATTGCCCGGTGCATTTTATTTTTTAAGAGAAACACAATTCCCACCTATTGAGTTACTTAATCAATATAAAGTACCTATAGCTATTGCGAGTGATTTTAATCCTGGCACTTCACCGCTGTGCTCAGTGCACTTGATGATGAACATGGCATGCACATTGTTTAGATTAACACCCGAGCAAGCATTGGCAGGTGTTACTCGCAATGCTGCTAAAGCACTAGGGTTAGACGACCGTGGTATTTTAAAGGTTGGTGCAAGAGCTGATATTGCGCATTGGCAAATAAGTCATCCATCACAATTAAGTTACCAATTTGGCGTAAATAAACTGTTAAATTTATGGATTTTGGGTAGAATTAACTAGTTTGTATTATTTTTGCCCACATATAATCTGGTTTAAACTTTTTTAGCGAATACGGATGCCGTTAATTTGAACATACTAACCGACAGTAACTTCCCAATATTTTTTAGTGGTGCACTATTGATGGCGATGATTGCCACTTTATTTTCCGTTAAAAATGCCAGTATTAAATTTAGCTATTTATGCACAGCAGCTGTTGGTTTGGCTATTTTGAGTACGGGCGCAGCTTGGCTTGCCATTTTACTTGCCTTTGGATTTTGCTTTCATTTATGGCAAGCCTTTGAGCGAAATAATTGGAGCATGATTATTACCAGCTCAATGGCTGGTCTTTTATTTGTTGTTCTATTTTCAGCTCATTTATTATTGGAAGTTCCGTTATTTTGGGTTGTGTTAGCAATATTATTATTAGCTATTGTTGGCTTTTTAAATGACGAAAGCGCTGAAATAGAAGTCGTGATAGAGCCAGAACCTACAGGTGATACATTTATAGAAGAGTCTCCGCTTTCGGTTTTTGCAGATAGAAAACAGTTACGCCAAGGTTACTATGCATGGTGCGACAACAAGCAAGTAAATGCAGCGTTAATCGTTATTCGTCTTGAAGGGTTTGAGCAAGTTAACCAGCATATAGGACGTGACTTTGGCGATATACTTTTAGCACAATCGGCTAATCGAATAAAAGAACTGCTTTCAAGTGACGAAATAGTGACTTTAGTTGGGCAAGAAAAGCTAGCCCACTTAGGGGGCCTTAACTTTGCATTTATTTGTAGTTTCGCGAATCAAAAACATTTACATGAGTTGGTTATTGAACAAATACTGGGTGCAACACTTAAGCCATTTAATGTTGCTAACTGCACTGTAGAGGTAAAAGCGAGGGCGAGTTATGTTGATTGTAATGAGCAAGACAATAACTTTGATAATTTAATATCGTACGCATACCTAGCACTCGATAGCCACCCAAATCGCAAGGTTGTGCCTTATCATCAACAAATGATGATTGAACTGCGAGAGCAACAAGCGCGACTAAAAGAATTAGCAAATATTGATTTTTCGAGCGAATTAGAACTCTATTTTCAACCTATAATTTGTAACGAAAACGGTCAAATTGAGTTTTTAGAATTACTACTGCGTTGGCAGCATCCTAAGCAAGGGATTTTATCTGCTAATCGTTTTATTGACGACATAAGAATAGCTGGGCTTGGTTATCCGCTTGCTAAATTTGTAATGGAGAGAGCCGCTGAGCTTGCAATGGCGCTTAGAGTAGAAGGTATTTCCATACCGCTTAGCATTAACGTATTTGGCCCTGAAATGCTAAATGAAGAGTTTGTTGAATTTGTTGATGTTGTTATAAATGAACATCACTTAGAGGCGGGAGACTTAATTGTTGAATGCCCTTTACATATTTTTGCTGGTTTAGATGACAAAGGCCGAGGCATGATCGCAAGGCTTAATAACATAGGCTTAAAAGTATGTGTGGATGGACTTGGTGATAACCCGGTACTACTTTCTAAGTTGCCAAGTTTAGCGGTTGAGTATATTAAGGTTTCACCTTCACTTACCGCTGACTTTAGTAATCAAAACAATATACGCAGTTTAGTTGGTGGAATGGTTGATATGCATAGCCAACAAAAAACAAAAGTGATTTTTGAAGGAGTAGAAACACTTGAGCAACTTAAGTTTGTAAAAAGCTTAAAAGGTTATGCTGCCCAAGGTTATTACTTTGGTCACCCGCTAAGTAGTATCGGTTTAATGAGCTGGCTAAAAGAGTGGCGATCGGTTCAACAACGTTAAGTGTTTTCTTTGGCTTGTAGGTAGCTATTTACAAGTGCACTAATCACTTGCCCTACATGGGCAGCACCGGCATCTAACCCGTTAGGATGCTGGTTAGGCGCTGCTTCACATAAGTGTAAGTACTTAGAGTGCCGGTGGCTTGCAGCTAAATGCACAAAGTGCTCAGTGTCACTCACACTAAATCCGCAATATGTATACGCACTAACTGGCATATAAGTAATACTATCTAAATCAACTTCAACACCCAGAGGTAAATCATTAAAATTACTTAGTGCATTTTCAATTGCCTGCGTTAGTGTAATTTTTCGCTTAACTTGTATAGATTGATAGCTATCAAATTTAAAGTTAGCTTCACTCATTGCATCTATAATTGCTTGATTATTTTTTAATTCATGTAAGCCAATAACATGGTAATTACTTAGATGTTGCTCGTTATACGCGTAGCGAAAACCATTACCACTATGGCGACCTTCACATTCTCTAAAATCGGCATGAGGGTCAAAATTGATAGCATTAACAGGCGTGTTTTTTGACTTACTTAGCGCGCGAATAATACCTAAGCAATTATTGTGACCTCCGCCAATGACGATTGGCTCAAGCCCTGCTTTAAAAATAAGGCTTAATACTGACTCTACGCGTTCATCAAGTTGTTGGCATAAATCTCGTAATTGAGTTAACTGCTGGGCTTGCTGATTATTAAGTTGGTTGCTTTGCGCCATTAAATCATCAGTATTTACTTCACCCAATAAAAGTACTTTTTGAGTGGCGATAAATTGATTATGGGGTTGGTTTAAAAAACGTTTTAAAAAAGCAGACCATGCTTCGTTTGCACCGCCATTTCCTAAATTTGCTTTTGGGCCAATATCTTCGCAAATACCAAGAAGTACGTAGCGAATGCCAAATTGAGCTGCGTCAATAAGTGCTTGTTGCAGGTTTACTTGAGTGTCTAGCAAGGCCATTGATTGCCATGCTTTTTTTTCATTTACGCGGTTAGAGCAAAGTGCTCTAACCGCGCTTTCATCATATACTTTTAAATGGGAGGTCACGTTATACTTCTACAACTTCCAATTCTAATTCTTCTGCAGATAAAACAATGCCAGTACTATCGGCATAAATAAAGTCATCATCAAAAAATGATACACCGGCAAAGTTAACGCCTATAGCATCCTCGCCAGCACCTTCACTGTCAGCTGCAACAGGGATAGAAGCAATTGCTTGAATGCCTAAATCAAGTTCTTCAAGCTCATCAACGTGGCGTACTGCGCCGTAAACAACAATACCATTCCAGTTATTTTCAAGTGCAAGTTCGGCCAATTCAATATCAATAAGTGCACGGCGAGTTGAGCCACCACCATCAATAAGAAGCACTAAGTCTGTACCGTCTTGAGAAAGTAATTCGCGGATCAGTTCATTATTTTCAAAACATTTAACCGTTTTAATGCGGCCACCAAAGCTGTGTCGACCACCAAAGTTGATGAACATTGGCTCTAGCACGTCAACCACATCAGCAAAGTGGTCACATAAATCAGAAGTGCTGTAATCCATTATTTTATCCTCAAAAGGTACATTAATTTATACCTCAGTATACCCTCCTTATAAGCAATAACAACGACTTAATCGCAGTAAATTTAGACAAAACAAGCGCTAAATCATTAATCGCAATAATAGTGTCTTAAAAGCGTCACTCAATTGTTATTTACAACACATAAGCTAAATCGGTGTTCATATATTATGCAATGAGGGGGAAGTGATGGATAACAATAATATGTTTAAAAGGGCAGCTCTGCTAGATGAGCAATTATTTTTAACTCTGTTTAATTGCAACTCACCGAAGTGGTTTAAAACAATGGCGTTTGGCTTATCTAAAAGCGGTGATGGAGGGCTTTACATACTTGTGTGTTTAGCGGTGTGGTGGCTTAGTAATAATGAGCAGCAACAATTATTACCTGTAACGATATTAGTTGGTTTTGCTATAGAAAGGCCCATTTATTTACTGGCCAAAAATAGATTTGCCCGCATCCGTCCATGCGACTGCTTAGTAACAAATGCTTACATAGTACCAAGTGATAAATTTAGTTTGCCCTCGGGCCACAGCGCTGCAGCGTTCTTAGTTGCGATTATACTAAGTCACTTTTTCCCTGAATATATATGGCTACTACTTAGTTGGGCTGCTGGTGTGGCTATTTCTCGTGTTGTATTAGGCGTACATTTTCCTGCTGATATTATTATAGGTGCGATTATTGGCAGTGTTTGTGGCTTATTCGCATTAGCGCTCGTGGTACCTGTATGAAAATATTGTATGGAGTGCAGGGTACCGGTAATGGTCATATAACGCGGGCTAGGGTTATGGCAAGCTGCTTTAATAAACTTGGTATTGATGTTGATTATGTGTTTTCAGGGCGAGCAAATAAAGATTACTTTGATATGCACGAATTTTCAGATTATAAAGCGTATCGGGGCTTATCGTTTAGTACTGAAAATGGGCAAGTCAAAAATTTAAAAACACTTAAAAACATGCGAGTTTGTAAGCTGGTGAGTGATATAAAATCGCTTGATATAAAACAGTACGATTTTGTACTTAATGACTTTGAGCCAGTCACAGCATGGGCTGCAAAACGGGCCGATATACCCGTTATCGGTATTAGTCACCAAGCCGCATTTTTGTCAGAAAACGTACCTATATTTGGTCGTGGTGTACTTAGAAAATCGCTCATCAAGCATTATGCACCAGCATCTACCTACTTAGGCGTACACTGGAAGCCATTTGCAAATAATATAATCCCGCCTTTTATTGCTCATCATAATCATGAGAATCCTGTCGCGGTACTAAATAAGGTATTGGTATATTTACCGTTTGAAAACTTAGATAGCATTGTTGATTACTTAAAAGACTTTCCCGAAAAAGAATTTTATTGTTATCACCCAAATGCCTGCAATCAGTCTTTTGGACATATACATTTGCGACCCCCCTCACGTTCTGGTTTTTTAAATGACTTAGCAAACACGAGTGGCGTTATTGGTAATGCGGGGTTTGAGCTTGCCAGTGAAGCGCTTAAGTTAGGTAAGAAGTTACTATTAAAGCCTTTAGATGGGCAGTTTGAGCAAACCGCAAATGCACAAACTTTGTTTGCCATGGGCATGGCGCATGTTATGAACTATTTAAACCCGCAAGCCCTTGATGACTGGAATAGCGCCCCGCAAAATAAGCAAATAAATTACCCTAGCGATCCCGAGCCTTTAATTGATTGGTTGGTTAAACAACAGTGGAATAACACACAATCGTTACACAAAGGTTTGTGGGATAGTGTCGCTTTATAGCCATCATAATTAAGTAGCTTAGAATAACCAATAATAAAAAGTTAAATTAATGAGTCGCTCCTGAGCTATCAGCTATAATACAAATGCATATTTAAAAAAGGCGTTAGCGATGAATTTTTTACAAAACTTAACAATCAAACGACGTTTACAGTTAAACGCAGTCGTTGTTGGTTTAGCAATGGTGGTCCTTTTATGCGTAATAATTTATGAAGCGAGAACAACGTTAAGCTTAAATAAAACAATTCAGCTTGCTGAAGAGCTTAATATCCATGAATTAGAACTGCGTAAACATGAAAAAAACTTTCTTTTTTATAAACAAGAAGAAGCATTAGACTTATTTGAACAAGATTATAACCAGCTTAAAAGTAAAATTGCTAAGTTGAATGTAATTATGCAAGAGCAGGGTATCGAAACCCAAAAAATAAGTAATCTCGATAATTTGGTAAGTGCTTATAGCAATGACTTTATGAGTGTTGTTGTGCTACAAAAACGCATAGGATTACACCCAAAAGATGGGCTGTATGGCGAACTAAGAAGTGCAGTACACGAGGTCGAAAGCTTGCTCAAAGAGCAAGATAATTACAAACTCTTATCTTCTATATTACAATTAAGACGGGCTGAAAAAGATTTTATGCTACGTTTTGATCTTAAGTATTTAACTCGATTTGATGAAGGGGTTGATACTTTAAAGCAGCAAATCGCTCAGGCTCAATTTGATACGGGGTATACAGCTCAATTAAATGGCTTTTTAAATTCCTACCAAACGCAATTTCAAGCATTGGTCCAGGCACAGGTTGAATTGGGCTTAGATTTAAATTCAGGAGCACTTGGAAAAATGCGTAAAAGTGTTGAACAAAGTGATGCAATCGTTGCGCAGATACTATTAAGCACTAAGCAGCAGGTAGATAAAAGCGTTGAACAGGCACAATTTTTAGCCATTCTTATTTTTGTGATTGCTGGCATTATTGTTTTAATGTTGGTTTATTTCACGAGCCGCTCGATTATTGTGCCTATAGAGCGGGTTTATCACACCATTAACGACATTCGTCGTAATAATGATTTAAGCGTGATGATAGAGCAAACAGGTAAAGACGAAATTACCACCATGACGGTCGACTTTAATAGTTTAATAGGCGATTTTAAAAACTTAATTAACGAAGTTAATGGTGCTTTAAATACGCTTAACATAGCAACAGAGCATTTATCAGAAAGTACCGCAGCAACAAGCTCCGGTATGCAAGAGCAATTACATGAAGCCGACATGGTTGCAACTGCAGCCACCGAAATGCAGGCGACGATTCAGGATATTTCACATAATACTGAAGCGGCTGCTAAAAAAGCAGAGTCAACAAACTTAAGTGCTCAACAAGGGCGCAGTGAAGTTGACTCTACCGTTAAGCACATTAGAGTCCTATCTGATTCGTTAGGGAATGCATCAAATGTAGTATCGCAACTTGAAAAAGATGGCGAAACAATTGGTTCAGTGCTTGATGTAATTCGGGGGATTGCAGATCAAACAAATTTACTCGCACTTAATGCGGCAATAGAAGCGGCACGTGCTGGTGAGTATGGTCGTGGTTTTGCTGTTGTTGCAGATGAGGTTCGTTCATTAGCGAAGCGTACTCAAGAGTCCACGAGTGAGATTGAAGGTATTATAAGTACCTTACAGCAGCGTACTCAAGAAGTGGTGAGTATTATGCACAAATGTCGTTCTCAAGGCGATGAAAGTGCCTCGCAAGCAATTAAAGCAGGTGAGTTATTAGGCGCAATTACTGAAGATGTACAAACAATAATGGAAATGAGCTCTCAAATAGCGGTTGCTATTGACGAGCAAAGCCAAGTGGCATCAGAGGTTAATAAAAATGTAGTAAGAATTCGCGACATTGCGCAAGATGCAACTGAACATGCTGCTAAAAACGCCCAAACTAGCGAAGAAGTATCTGAGCAAGCTAGAGTGTTATTTAGCGCTATTGATAAGTTTAAAGTGTAACTAACCTGAACTCTGGATAGTAAATATTTTAACCAGGGTTTAGGTTAACTAATCTAAAAATACCCACCTAAAGTTACCAATAAGGTTTAAGGAATAAACTTTATTGGTACACTGTTTTTGTTTTGTTCGTGCTCGGCTACGCGTGCCGAATATTCATCGCTCAACGTTTGTTGCTGCGCTTGTAGTTTTTCAAAGTAACTCCAACTGAACAGTCCGCTATTGTGACCATCATCGAAATCTAAACGCAGTGCATAATGCCCAACAGGTACTATGTTTTTTATACCTACAGATTGTTTATTTAAAACCAATTTCATAGGGCCAGAGCCATGGCCTTGCACTTCAGCAGAGGGAGAGTGAACGCGTAAAAATTCACAGCTAAAGACTGCTTGGCTATCGTCGTCAAAATAAACATCTAAATTTTTACTCACGCTGTGGTAATGCACTTTTGTAACGTGTTTCATTTTATATACCCCATTAAAAAGCCCCCAATCTGGAGGCTTTTAGTATAACGTTTATATTCGTTTTATAGAATGAAGCGGCTTAAGTCTTCATCTTCAACAAGTGCACCTAGATGTTTTTCAACGTAAGCGGCGTCAATAACAAGTGATGAACCTGCTTTTTCAGAAGCATCGTATGAAATTTCTTCCATCAATCTTTCCATCACAGTATGCAAGCGACGAGCACCGATGTTTTCGGTTTTTTCGTTAACTTGCCACGCAGCCTTAGCAATACGCTCAATAGCATCATCACTAAACTCAATCGTTACTTGCTCAGTTTTAAGGAGCTCTCGTTGTTGCTCAGTAAGCGATGCATGCGGCTCTGTCAGGATACGTTTAAAGTCATTTGCAGTTAGTGGCTCAAGTTCTACTCGAATCGGTAAGCGACCTTGTAGCTCAGGTATCATGTCTGATGGTTTAGACATTTGGAACGCACCTGAGGCAATAAACAACATATGGTCAGTTTTAACCATACCGTGTTTAGTGTTTACTGTTGAGCCTTCAATTAGCGGTAGTAAGTCGCGCTGAACACCTTCTCGGCTCACATCAGGGCCTGAAGAATCACCACGTTTACAAATTTTGTCTATTTCATCAATAAACACAATACCGTTTTGCTCTACTGCAAAAATAGCTTGTTCTTTTAGCTCTTCAGGGTTTACTAATTTAGCGGCTTCTTCTTCTGTTAATAGTTTGAAGGCTTCTTTAATTTTTAACTTACGTTTAGTGCGTTTATCGCCGCCCATGTTTTGAAACATGCTTTGTAACTGGTTGGTCATATCTTCCATACCAGGAGGCGCCATAATTTCTACGTTTGATTGAGCTTGCGCTAGTTCAATCTCGATTTCTTTATCATCTAATTGACCTTCACGTAATTTTTTACGAAATGTTTGGCGAGTAGATGAAGTATCGTCGCGTTGGCTTTCGCCATATTGATCTTTAACCGGTGGTAAAAGTGCATCTAAAATACGCTCTTCTGCTGCTTCTTCGGCGCGATGTTTAAACTTTTTAGTTTGCTGTTCGCGAGTCATTTTAATTGAAACATCAACGAGGTCACGTATGATCGTATCTACTTCTTTACCAACATAACCAACTTCAGTGAATTTAGTCGCTTCTACTTTAATGAATGGTGCGTTAGCAAGTTTTGCTAAACGGCGGGCAATTTCTGTTTTACCTACGCCTGTTGGACCAATCATTAATATATTTTTTGGTGTTACTTCACTGCGTAAATCTTCATTTAATTGCATGCGGCGCCAGCGATTACGAAGCGCAATAGCGACTGCTTTTTTAGCTTTAGCCTGACCTATAATGTGCTGATCTAGCTCGTGAACAATTTCTCTTGGGGTCATATCAGACATAATAGTTCCTATTATAATTCTTCGATTGTTTGGAAGTTATTAGTAAATACGCAGATGTTGCCTGCAATAGTTAAGCTTTTCTCTACTATTTCACGAGCGCTTAAATCTGTATTTTCTAAAAGGGCGGTTGCAGCTGATTGCGCAAAGTTACCACCACTACCAATTGCAATTAAATCGTTTTCTGGCTGAACTACATCGCCATTACCGGTAATAATTAAAGAGGCTGTTTCGTCTGCTACAGCGAGCAGCGCTTCGAGTTTTCGAAGTGCACGGTCACTTCGCCAATCTTTAGCCATTTCTACTGCGGCTTTAGTTAGGTTACCTTGGTGCATTTCTAATTTGCTTTCAAAACGTTCGAAAAGAGTGAAGGCATCAGCAGTACCGCCGGCAAAACCAGCGATTACTTTGCCATTATAAAGACGTCGAACTTTGCGGGCGTTGCCCTTCATTACGGTGTTACCAAGTGAAACTTGGCCATCGCCGCCAATTACAACTTTGTCGCCGCGGCGAACACTTACGATAGTAGTCATGTTATTCCTCATCATCGAGCTGCAGAGGCAACTCGTAAAAAACGATTATGATGAGGTTATATGGGTGAATGGTTTATTTTCAAGTCCAGCCCCAAATTCCGCAGCCGACTATTTTTACACGTTTAAGTTTGTTTTTATCGCTTTCGGCTTGGCGTTTGGTTTTATAAGGGCCTAAACGTACTTTATACCAAGTGCCATTGCTGCCTTCAGCCTGTTTGATCTCAGAAATGAGCCCTGCAAATGCGATTTTAGCTTTTAATGATTCAGCTTGTGCATGAGTTCTGAACGAACCGCATTGCATAACATAAGGACCTTTTTGCTCAAGTTCTTTTACTTCAACTTGAATCTCGTGGTTTCTAATTTCTTTAATAAATTCCGGTGTACGTGGAATAACAACTTCTACTTTTGCGGGTGCAGTTGGGTTAGCTTGTTTTTCGACAAGCTTTGGATCGGCATTACTTTTTATAAACCATAGTGTGTAGGCAAAACCACCTACAAGTAAGATGGCTATAACGGCTAAAAGAATAGGAAATGGTTTTTTAGCGGGTGCGTTTTTTTTACTGTTTCTGCCTGCAGGCTTTTTATTAATATAATCGTGCTGTGCCATGGTGTTATTTTGGCCTTAACCTAAATCATGTCTATAGGGTCTACGTCTAAGCTCCAGCGTACTTTTTGTGCAAGTTTACTGGTACTTAAATAATCAACCATTTGCGCAAGGTACTGATGTAATATGCGACGATCTTGCGCTTGAATATGCAATTGAAAACGATACATACCTGCGACTCTTTCAAGTGGGGCAGGGATCGGACCGAGCAATTGTATACCAGATACCCCATTCACAGGAACCAAATCCGTCAAAAAATCGACGACTAGTTTAATACTATGTCCTTGTGCACGCACAATGGCCATATTTGTAATGGGCGGTAAGTCAGCATCATCGCGCTCACTAAGAGCAAAGCGGGCAAAGTCTTGGTAACCATTATTAACTAAGTCTTGCAAAAGAGGGTGTTCTGGAAAGTGTGTTTGTAATAACACTTGACCAGGCTCACCTGAACGTCCAGCACGCCCCGCTACTTGGGTGACTAATTGCGCTAAATGCTCTGTCGCTCTAAAGTCGCATGAGTATAAGCCGCTATCTACATCTAAAATTATAACAAGGCTTACATCTGCAAAGTGATGGCCTTTGGCAAGCATTTGTGTGCCCACTAAAATGCGTGCGCCGCCTAGGTTTATTTCATCAAGTGCTTTTTCAAGGCTACCTTTACGGCGAGTTGAATCGCGGTCTATACGAGTAACAGGTGTATCAGGGAATTCGGTCGATAAAAACTCTTCAATTTGCTCTGTGCCTTTACCGTTAGGAAATATTTGCGTACTTCCACAGTCAGGGCATTGGTGAGGGACAGGGTACTGGTCGCCACAGTGATGACAGATCATTTGCCCAATCGCTTTATGAAATGTAGCGCTGGTACTGCATCGTTTACACTCGCTCAACCAACCGCACTCATGGCAAATAAGGGTGGGTGAGAAACCTCGGCGATTTAAAAATACCATAACCTGTTTACCGCGATTTAAGTGCTGACGCATAGTAGCAAGACTTGCATGTGCAATACCTGCTTGGTCGGGCTGACCTTTCATATCGAGTAACTTAAACTGATTGTCAGTCGCTGTTTGCGCACGCTCCGTTAAACTTAATAGCTGGTATTTGTTATTAATTGCTTTGTGAAGTGTTTCAAGCGCGGGTGTGGCGCTGCCTAATATAAGCGGGATTTTATGCTGAAAAGCTCTGTAAGCGGCTAAATCACGAGCATGGTAACGAAGGGTATCTTGTTGTTTAAATGACGAGTCGTGTTCTTCATCAACAACAATCATACCGAGTTTTAAAAATGGCAGAAAAATACTCGAACGTGTGCCAATAACTATCGCACAACTGCCTTTTTCGCAAAAACGCCATGTTTGTAAACGTTCGTTGTCGGTAAGTGCTGAGTGCCAAAGCATAATGGGTGTATCAGGAAAGCGGCGGCGAAAACGGTTTACGGTTTGTGGTGTTAGGCCGATTTCGGGCACGAGTACGAGGGCTTGCTCGCCACGTTTGAGTACTTCTTCTAGGCACTGTAAATACACTTCGGTTTTACCGCTGCCCGTTACGCCTTCTAATAAGAAGCTGCTAAAGCCAGTACTTTGATTTATAGCTGTGCAAGCAACCGCTTGTTCTTTATTAAGTACTGGTTTACTACCGACGGTTGGAGCAACACTTTGCCATTGGTTATCGTGCTCAATAGTTTGTGTTATGAGTTCTTTATCTATTAAGCTATCTATTGTTTTTTTACTAAAGCCCAGTGCTTTTAACTCAGTTAATGATGACTTACCTGATTGCGATAACTGCTTTAATAGGTTGAGCTGTGTTTTAGCTTTTAATGACGGTACTTTTGCACCTTTTTCTGTCAGGGCAACCATATTAATACTGGTTTTATCAGGCGATTCACCTTGGCGAAGTGCACCAGGTAGCGCTATATGAATAGTTTCGCCTAATGGATAGCAATAATAGCGGGCAGTAAAGCTAAGGAGTTCTAAATGCTGGGCACTTAAAATAGGGGCGTCGTCTATTACCTCTATAATATTTTTAATTTTATTTAAAGGGACGTCGGTACTGCTTTTAATACCCAAAACAACCGCTACTTTTTTTTGATTACCAAAAGGTACCAAAACTCGCATGCCAGGTAGTAAGGGAATTGATAAGCCACTGAGCTGTTCTTCTATTTTATAATCAAAGGTGCGTGGAAGCGGGACTTTAATAGCAACTTCAACAAAACTCATAACAACTCAACCCGTAAAATTAATGCTGTAATGTACTAAAAATAACGCTAAAAACCTACTAGCAATAGTGCTTGAGAAAGAGATTGTTCACTTTTTTGGCAAAAATATAAATAAATACTTGTGTGGGGGGAGGTTGTTGGATAAAATCCGCCACCAACAAATTTGTTTTAACGACGTATGGTGCCAAACTCCGGGTTTGGAGAGCGATGCGGCCTTAACTAGAGGTTCCTATGAAAGAAGGTATTCACCCTAAGTACGAAGTAATTTCTGCAACATGTTCATGTGGAAATAAATTCGAAACTAGCTCAACTCTTTGTAAAGACATTCACTTAGACGTATGTTCTGCGTGTCACCCGTTTTACACTGGTAAGCAAAAAGTTTTAGACACTGGCGGACGTGTTGATCGCTTCAACAAGCGCTTTGGTGCACTTGCCAGCAAGAAGTAATTATTGCTGTTTAGTTAAAAAAAGCACCTTAGGGTGCTTTTTTTGTGCCTAAAATTTGTTATTTATTATCTTAAACTAACCTACATAAATCTTTGAGCAATTTAACGAATTAAATTGCACTATAACGTCGTTAAAAAATTTTTATTTAGAACAACTAGATACAAAAATTTTTGCCTAGTTCTAGCGTAATTTTCTTAACGTTAAATAGACCCCATATATAAGCAGATTGGTATTATTTCGTTGATTTTAACTATCCCCTCCTTTTGCATAACTATTTCCTATTCTTATTCTGAGTATGCATAATCCTTTACAGACAAATCGATAGATATTCTCTATATTTTAAATAGTACAATTTTTAACTAGGTTGATAAAAGTATCTAACGTGGGCTTATCTGTTTTTAAAGTAGGGTAGTAGGCTGTTATTCTAAGTTTATGCTGATACTTTAAGTATACATTTTATAAGATTTTGATAGGCATAAAAGCACCTTAAAACTTACTTTTTAGGTGAATTTTTATTTATTAAATGTTGATATAATCCTGCAAAGTTACTGAAAAACCTCTTAAAATTATAGGATATAGCATATAACAGGATAGACCTGATATTGCTTGGAATTTAAAAATAATAAGGGTATCGTACCCCAAGACTCCATCTCTCACTTTAACTTAAATTGCAGGATACCATCGCGTTATGTCTGACTTTCGTGAACAAGCACTACATTACCACTCACATCCCGTACCAGGTAAAATTAGCATTGAGCTTACAAAACCAGCTGAAACGGCTCATGATCTTGCACTTGCGTATAGCCCAGGTGTTGCCGAACCTGTACGTGAAATAGCTGCAGATCCTGCAAATGCTTATAAATATACGGGTAAAGGTAACATGGTTGCGGTTATTACTAATGGTACTGCAATTCTAGGCCTTGGTAATTTAGGTCCTTTAGCGTCTAAGCCTGTAATGGAAGGTAAAGCGCTATTGTTTAAACGTTTTGCAGGGCTTGATTCTATCGATATTGAAGTTAAGCACAAAACAACAGAAGACTTTATTAATACGGTTGCCAATATTGCCGACACATTCGGTGGTATTAACCTTGAAGATATTAAAGCACCAGAGTGTTTTGAAATTGAAAAAGCATTAATAGAGCGTTGTAGCATTCCTGTTTTTCATGATGATCAACACGGTACTGCCATTGTAACGGCTGCTGGTATGTTAAATGCGCTAGAAGTACAAGGTAAGTCAATTGAAGATGCAATTATTGTATGTTTAGGTGCAGGCGCTGCCGCTGTTGCGTGTATGGAGCTGTTAATTAAGTGTG
This sequence comes from Pseudoalteromonas sp. NZS100_1, assembly GCF_015864285.1. Taxonomy (NCBI): domain Bacteria; kingdom Pseudomonadati; phylum Pseudomonadota; class Gammaproteobacteria; order Alteromonadales; family Pseudoalteromonadaceae; genus Pseudoalteromonas; species Pseudoalteromonas sp. NZS100_1. The sequence continues at coordinate 148,074 of NZ_JADYXN010000006.1, read as the reverse complement.
GTGCACTGCGTGAACACATTTATATGCTTGACCGCAAAGGTGTTATTCATACCCGCCGCGATGACTTAAATGAATATAAACAGCTTTTTGCTAACAATACCGATAAGCGTACATTGCAAGATGTAATTGCAGATGCTGATGTGTTTGTGGGTGTTTCTGGTCCTAACTTATTAGCGGCTGAAGATTTAAAGCTAATGGCTGCAAAACCAGTTGTGTTTGCATGTTCAAACCCAGATCCTGAGATTGATCCTGCACTTGCGCACGGCGCACGCAACGATTTAATCATGGCAACAGGGCGCTCTGATTACCCTAACCAAGTTAATAATGTTTTATGTTTCCCGTTTATTTTCCGTGGTGCACTTGATGTACGTGCAAGTGCTATTAACGATGAAATGAAAATTGCTGCAGTAGATGCTATTCGAAGTATTGCCAAAGAGCCAGTACCTGCAGAAGTTTTAAAAGCCGCTGGAGTAGATAAACTAGAATTTGGTGCGCAGTATATTATTCCAAAACCAATGGATCCACGTTTACTGCCGCGTATAGCAAGAGCTGTTGCACTTGCTGCTATTGAGTCAGGTGTTGCACAAATTGAGCTACCTGAAAACTATATGCAGTAAATCTATACAGTAGAGCTATGCAATAAAATTTAGACATAAAAAAACCTCAGTAATTACTGAGGTTTTTTTGTCTTTGTAATATTTATTCTTCGTTTAAAACGGGTACTTCTAGACCCATTTCTTGCATTATTTTTTTAACTTCTTCTGGTACTTTTTCGGCGTTATCTTTACGTAAGTCATCGTCATTTGGTAAAGGTTGGCCAGTAAAAGCATGCAAAAATGCCTCACATAGCAATTCACTATTTGTAGCATGGCGAAGGTTATTGATTTGACGACGTGTACGTTCGTCAGTTAATACCTTTAATACATTTAGCGGGATCGAAACGGTGATCTTTTTAACTTGCTCTGATTTTTTACCGTGTTCTGCGTATGGGTGAATATACTCACCATTCCATTTAGCCATAAGATGTATCGTTGCCTCAGATTATTAATTTCTCACACGGTATAAAAAGCGTGTAAATATGCGTGAAATTCTATCGATTTAAAAAAGATAGTCAAATAATAGATACCGATCTATCTTAATAAGCCTATTGTAGGTGTAAAGATAAGCACACTTTTGTGAGCTAAAATGTGTTATTCGCAGAAGCCCCTTCTACTTTTAGCCATCTAGAGCTTTAAAATACTTTGACTTATCAAAACGGATAACTTACTCTTTTAGACGTCTAAACATCCAAATTAATCAGGTGACGAATATGAGCGAAAAAAACAAAGCGACCATTGCTGTACGTAACGGCGTTGATGCTGATAAACATCATGGTGCGGTGGTACCGCCAATTTATTTATCGACTACTTATTCGTTTGCCGACTTTGATACTAAGCGTGAGTATGATTATGGTCGTAGCGGTAATCCTAATCGTGATATTTTAGCTGAGACGCTTGCTAAGCTTGAAGGTGGCGCTCGTGGCATAATTACAGCTACAGGCATGGCTGCCGTGCATTTAGCTACTCAGCTACTTAATAGTGACGATACGTTAGTAATTCCACATGATTGTTATGGTGGCAGCTATCGTTTATTTACATCTTTACAAAAACGCGGACTACTAAAGCTCGAAATATTAGATTTAACAAAAGAAGAAAGCCTTCAACAAATTTTAGTAATTAAACCTAAGCTTATTTGGATAGAAACCCCAAGTAACCCAGTACTTCGTTTAACAGATATTAAAGCGGTGACCGATGTTGCAAAGCAATGCGGTGCATTGGTGGCTGCAGATAACACGTTTTTGTCGCCTGCTTTACAAAATCCTCTTAAGTTTGGTGTAGATATTGTGGTGCATTCAACCACTAAATACATTAACGGACACTCAGATGTAGTAGGCGGCGCTGTTATTGCCGCAACACAAGAGTTAGGCGATGAGCTTGCTTGGTGGGCTAATAACATTGGTATTACGGGTGCGCCTTTTGATAGCTATTTAACGCTTCGTGGTTTACGTACTTTAAATGTGCGCCTAAGGCAGCATCAAGAAAATGCACTGGCAATAGCTAAGTATCTTGAAAGCTCTGAATATGTAAGCCAAGTTTACTACCCAGGTCTTGAGTCACATCCTCAACATGAGCTGGCTAAAGCACAGCAACTTGGTTTTGGTGGCATGGTGAGTTTTGATATTAAAGGCGATATAAACGACGCTGCGGCATTTTTAACTAGCCTTAAAACGTTTAGTTTAGCTGAGTCACTAGGTGGCGTAGAGAGCTTAATTTGTCACCCTGCAACTATGACGCACGCAGGTATGGAGGCAACAGCACGTTTAGAAGCGGGTGTGGGCGATACGCTTATTCGTATTTCGGTAGGTATTGAAGATATACACGATTTAGTCGCTGATTTTGAACGAGTGTTTGAACTTGTAAAACCAGGGCAAAATAAAAATGTTGGCCGTGTAGGCAAAGGAGCAGGCACTCCTGGTGGTAACGTTAAATTAAGTGCAGCCCGTCCGGCGCTTTGGTAAGTAATACCAATCCGCAATAATACCTAATCAATTTGAGGGATTAAACCGCACGCTAACTTCGTTAAAAATTTCTCATATAGAACAACTAAACAACGAAATTTTTGCCTTGTTATCGACACGGTTTTCTTATCCTCAAAATAGACAACTTAATTAAGCGAATTGGTATAAATATGGTCAATTGTGTACATAAATTTGGTGGTTCAAGCTTAAGCTCAAGTGAGCGCTATCAAAGCGTAGCTAAAATAATTATTGGGCATACTCAGACGGGCGACTGTGTTGTGGTATCGGCTGCGGGTAAGACAACCGATACGCTAGTATTACTTTGGCAAAGCTATCAAAAACAAGATACTCAAGCAGTCGCTGATATTTTACTGCAGTTAAATAACCATCAAAGTGATTTAATAGAGCAGCTATTAGAAGCCGATTTAAAACGAAGTGCACTTAAAACACTAAGTATCGAACTTAGCTATATTGCAGAACTTGCTCAAGCTGAGCAGCTAAAAGAGGCTGCATTGCTTGCACATGGCGAACTGTGGTCAGCACGTTTACTCGCTACTTATTTACAGCAGCTAAATATTGAGGCATGCGCTCAAGATGCACGTACTCTTTTTACCTTAAATGATGGCGAATTAATGCATGCGCAAAATGCGCAGCAATGTGGGCAGTTAATTTTGCCTAATAAAATAAATATTGTTACTGGGTTTATTGCCGCAGATATCAAAGGCGAGACAGTAACGCTTGGCCGAAATGGCAGTGACTACAGTGCAACACTACTTGCAAATTATTGCCATGCTAAGCAAGTATGTATTTGGACTGATACACAGGGGGTGTATAGCACTGATCCTCGCAAGGTACAAAAAGCGATTAAGTACGGCAAAATTTGCCGTGGACAGGCTAATTTATTAGCTCGTTTGGGTAACCCTGTATTACATGCAAAAACACTATCGCCACTTAAAAACACAGATATTAAGCTAGCTGTTCGCAGTAGTTTTGACGTACAAGCAAGTCCAACAGATATAGTAAAAGAAGGTTCAGCGAAGAAAAAGCGCTTTATAACCACGTTGCAAAATGTTGACCTATTAATGGTTGAAGGGTTAAGTGAAGGTGAGGTTGCAAGTGTTAGTCAGCTTATTCAGCATAGCCTTCATCACTTTAACCATAATGGTGAAGTGTATTTAGTAGTACCGGCTGCACAAACATATCAAGTTATTAATTACTTTGCGGGTAGGGCAAATATTAGCGAGTCAAATTTAAACGGTTGTGCAATTGTAGCGCTTGAGCAAGACGTTAATACATTAAGCTTACAAGCATTAGATTTATTAAAACTCCACAGCATAAAACCTCGTTTTGTCCATCAAGATACTGGCTATGCTTTATTGCTTACCGATCAATTTATAGATAGTGATATACAAAGTGACTTACACGATAAGCTAATTAATAAAGGCCAAGAAATCGCAATTATAGTTGCGGGGCTTGGTAACGTTGGCGACGTTTTCATTAAACAGTTATCGGCACAATTTGAGCGTTTATCGGATGACTTTAGTATTAAATTAGTCGGTCTAATTCGCTCTAAAAAAATGCTGTTTAATGCAAGTGGTATTAATACACAGCAATGGAAAACTCAATGGCAGCATGAGGCAAATAGCTATCAATCTGCAGATTTACTGAATGCTATAAATGAGCTCGATTACGAGCATAAAATTGTAATTGATATTACCGCAAGTGAACAATTTAGCTTGTTATATCCAGACTTTGTAGATAGAAACTGTCATTTAATTAGTGCTAATAAATACGCTGGAACAGCACCTACTACTTGGTATAAAGCACTTCGTAGTAATATTAAAGAACGTAATTTACATTGGCGATATAACACCAGTGTAGGCGCTGGCTTACCTATTAACTTTGCTTTGGCTGATTTGCAAAATAGTGGCGATAAAATAACACGTATAGAAGGTGTTTTCTCAGGCACGCTTTCGTGGTTATGCAGTAAATATGATGGAACAAGGCCATTTTCTGAGTTGCTACTGGAAGCTCAGAAAATGGGATTCACAGAGCCAGACCCTCGCGAAGATTTATCTGGGCGAGATATGCAGCGTAAGCTACTTATTTTAGCTCGAGAGCTAGGTGTTGAGCTTGAACTTGACGATATTAGCTTATCGGCATTGATGCCAGATGAACTTGCGCTGGGAAGTTGGGATGACTTTTTAAATAAAAAAGCACAGCTAGACGCGTTCATCGAAGAGCATGCAGTGACAGCAAAGTCTAAAAATTTAGTACTTAGATATACGGGCTTGTTAGAAATCACACAAGGTGAAGTAATTGCTAAAGTGGGAATAGCGTATGTGCCTAATGGCGATGCATTAGCAAACCTTACACCTGGCGATAATATTTTTGTAATTAATAGCAAATGGTATAGCGATAACGCATTAGTGATTCAGGGGCCAGGAGCGGGTAGAGAAGTGACCGCCGCGGGTGTGCACTCTGATTTATATTGGCTTGTTCAAAACTTAAAATAAACCTCTGGTTTAAACAAAAACGGCAGCTTAAATAAGCTGCCGTTTTTGTATTACATACATATTATTAAAATAGCTCTTCTTCTGTTTTAGTGTCTTCTTCAAATATATCGTTAGGCTGAGATAGCACATACTTTGTAGGTGCAGTACCTTTTTCAAAATATTCAAATCGACTCGTGTAATCATTTTTATGGCTAAGTAAGCCGGTAGCTAAATCAATACGAATAGAAACAAGTCCCTCAGGCGGCTCAATTGGGGCTTCAGGCTTGCCTTCAAGTGCCGCTTTCATAAATTCAACCCATGCTGGCTGCGCGGTTTTAGCGCCAGATTCCGCACCTGATATTTGGCTGCTATCTAGGTTGTTGTTATATGTAGAGCGACCAAGAGCGTTGCCCGGATTATCAAAGCCAACCCAAACTGAGGTCATCACATTACTATTAAAACCGCTAAACCAGGTATCTACTGAGTCATTAGTTGTGCCTGTTTTACCTGAAATATCGCGACGATCTAGCGCTTGTGCTCGCCAACCGGTTCCACTCCAACCTGTTTTATGAGCCCAGCTACCACCCCCCCAAATTGCACTATTCATAGCATCAGCAATTAAAAATGCATTTTGCTTAGAAATAATTCTCGGCGCACATTTTTTCGTTTGCTCCATTTCATCATCACTATTATGCATCGAGAGAGCATTGTGTGTTGGCAAAGGCTCTTCGTCACAGGCAAGAGCAGGGTTTGCTTTAAACAATATATTGCCGTAAGCGTCTTGAATTTCTGAGATAAAGTAAGGTTCAATTAAATGACCGCCATTGGCAAATGTGCTCATGCCTCTTGCAAGTTCAAGCGGGGTAATAGAAGCACTACCAAGTGCTAATGATTCACTACGATTAATGTCAGCGTCTTTAAAACCAAATTTTAGTAAGTGATCAGCTGTACGTTGCAATCCAACACCACGTAGTAAGCGCACCGAAATAACGTTTTTAGACTGTGCTAAAGCACGGCGAATTCGAATAGGACCGTTGTAAACAGCAGGGCTGTTTTTAGGGCGCCATGCTACGCCTTGGCTCTTATCCCATTGGTTTATAGGTGCATCATTTAATATAGACGCAAGCGTGTAACCTTTTTCAAGTGCTGCTGAATATATAAAGGGTTTTATATTAGAACCCACTTGACGCTTAGCTTGTATCGCTCGGTTGTATTGACTTTGCTCAAAGCTGTAACCCCCTACAATAGCTTTTATTCTACCGTCTTGTGGATCGAGGGATACAATAGCGCTTGATGCTTCTGGTATTTGGCTTAATAAGTAGCTGTTATCTTCGTTTTGACGTACCCATATTTGCATACCTGGCGTTAAAATATCAGTAGCTGCTTTTGGAGCAAAGCTTTGGCGGTAGCGAGTAATATACTTACGCGCCCATTTTAAACTATCCCAACTGAGAGTTGTTTGCTCACCGTTTTTAAGTAGTACTGTAGCTGTTTTATTATTAACACTGAGTACTGCTGCAACTTTTAAAGTGCCTAACTCATTTACGCTCTGTAATTTATTGAGTATTTGTTGCTCAGTTAAAGCTGGTTGTGTTTCAGGATTCCATAAAACATCAGTTGGACCTCTAAAACCATGACGCATATCGTAACTGTGTAAGTTATTTACAAGTGCGTTTTGCGCTGCTTTTTGAACCTTTGACTCTACTGAGGTAAAAATTTTAAAACCAGAGTTGTAAGCTTTATCTACCCCATAGCGCGAAACCATTTCAGCGCGCACCATTTCAGAGATATACGGTGCGTATAAGTTTATTTCTGCACCGTGAAAATAAGCTGTAATAGGTTGGCTAGTTGCTTCGTTATATTGCTCTTGTGTTATATAGTCTTCGGTCAGTAAACGGCCTAAAACTACATTTCGGCGCGCTTTTGCACGCGTTGGGTTACGAATTGGGTTTAAAGCTGAAGGTGCTTTAGGTAAACCTGCAATCATCGCCATTTGCGCAAGTGTTAAATCTTTTAGCTCTTTACCGTAATAAACTTGCGCTGCTGCACCAATACCGAAAGCACGATTACCTAATTCTATTTTATTAAGGTAAAGCTCTAAAATTTCGTCTTTTGTTAACACTCCTTCAATATGAAGCGCTATAAATATTTCTTTAACTTTACGGATATACGCTTTTTCGCGTGTTAAAAAGAAATTACGAGCAAGCTGCATAGTAATAGTACTTGCACCTTGTTTTTTCTCGCCAGTAGATATAAGAACAACAGCCGAACGTACTATACCAATAGGGTCTATGCCTATATGATCGTAAAATCGATTATCTTCTGTCGCTAAAAATGCATTAATGAGTGTTTGAGGAATTTCATCAATAGTCACTGGAATACGACGTTTTTCACCAAATTGATTGATTAAAAGCCCATCTTTAGTGAATACTTGCATAGGAGTTTGTAATTGCACGTCTTTTAAAACTTGCACACTGGGGATATCAGGTTTAACGTAGTAATAAAGACTGATCAAAGTAATCAGACCAATTAACACACAAATGATAAAAAATTGTAAAGTTCGTTTTAATAAAATCACTTATATTTCCCTAAATGGACTCCCAATTGCGAGTTTTGACTGCTAGTATATATTGATTAAAAAATGAATAATATTTTTTCATATAAAAATTATAACTTGTTTATTATTAAAACAAAGGCCAAGTTGAAACATGCTAAGTCAACTATTTCAAAAACCGTCCCAAATGATGGTAGGAATTGATATTGGATCACACTCTATTAAGGCTGTGCTTTTACGTGAAATTGAAACTGGATTTCGACTCGAAGCACTTGCAATTGAGCCGATGCCAAAAGGCGCTATGAGTGAGCGCACAATTCAAGATATTGAAGCGATTGGTAACGTAATTACAAAATTAAGAAAAAAATTACCAAAGTCGTTAAAATCTGCAGCAGTGGCTGTTTCTGGCCAAACAGTCATTACAAAAGTGATCTTCATGGATGTATCGTTAACTGATGCTGAACTTGAGTCGCAAATTGAAATTGAAGCCGATAGTTTAATTCCATATCCTCTTGATGAAGTGAGCCTCGACTTTGAGAAGCTTTCGACGAATGAGGCCGATCCTAGTAAAATGAATGTTTTGCTTTCAGCTGCTCGTACTGAGAGTGTAGAAGCGCGAGTTGGCGCTTTAGAAGCTGCAAATTTAGAAGCTAAAATAGTTGATGTAGAAAGCTATGCGTTAAGTCGTGCAATGGATGTGTATTACCAACAATTACCTAGCGACGCATTTAATAAATGTGTGGCTGTGGTTGATATTGGTGCGGTTTTAATGCTCGTGAGCGTTGTTCAAGCAGGGGAAACAATTTATACACGTGACCAAGTTTTTGGTGGCGACCAATATACAAATAGTATTGTTGCTTATTATAATAAAGGATTTGATGAAGCTGAAATTGGTAAAACATCAGGTGATTTACCGCCAAACTACACATTTGAAGTATTAGCCCCTTTTCAAACTTCGTTACTTCAACAAGTGCGACGCGCGGTGCAAATGTTTTTAACAACCAGTGGCAAAGAGCAAATCGACTATATTGTATTAACAGGTGGTACATCGATGATTAAAGGTATTGACCGATTACTCATTGAAGAACTAGGTATTCACTCTGTCGTTGCTGAGCCTTTTGAAAATATGGAAATTTCTCCAAAAGTAGATCGTAATGTAATGCAGCGTCACAAAACGCAGTTTGCAATTGCGACAGGGTTGGCATTAAGGAGCTTTTCAACATGCCACATATAAATCTACTTCCTTGGCGTGAATCGCAGCGCGAAGAATCGAAAAAGAAATTTGTAACTATACTTATTGGCGTCGTTATACTTTGTTTTGCGAGTATGTACTTATTAAGCTCTTTTTATAGTGCATTAAAAGACGGTCAAAACTTAAAGAATAACTATTTAAGTTCAGAAATTAGCATGCTAGATAAAAAAATAAGTGAAATTAGAAGTTTAGATAAAAGAAAAGAAAACTTACAGCAGCGTATGAGACTCATTGAAGAATTGCAAAGCAGCCGTAATTTGGGTACGCAAATAATGGATGAAGTTGCCAAAATAGTACCGGGTGGGGTTTATTTAACAAAACTCGAGCGCAGAGGCAGCCAAATACATGTATTGGGACGCAGTGAATCTAATAACCGTTTATCAACTATGCTGCGCCAAGTACAAAGCTCATATTTACTAGAGAATCCTTCAATGCAAGGTATTGTTGCAGGCGATCAATCTTCGCGTTTACTTAGTGATTTTAATATGGAATTTTATGTAAAACCATTTGATAAAATTGGTGAGGTTAGCGATGAGCCTTGATTTTAAAGCACTGAGTGAAATTGATTGGAATGAAATAGAGCTTGATAACATTGGCGATTGGCCTATTGCAGTTAAAGCAATTTGCTGTACGTTTGTTGCCGGACTTGTATTGTTTTTTAGTTATAGCCTATTAGTTTCTGATGAAATTGATAGTTACCACAGTGCAGTTGCGAAAGAGGTCGAGTTACGCACAACTTATCGCACTAAATACGCAGTCGCGAGTAAGCTTGAGATCTACCGTCAACAAATGATTGAAATGGAAGATAAGTTTTCACAATTATTAAAACGTTTACCTACCTCTAACGAAACCCCTGGTTTACTTGATGATTTGTCGTATGTTGGCACAACAAGTGGTCTGACTTTTTTAAAAATAGGTTGGTTACCAGAAGTCGAGAAAGAATTTTATACTGAATTACCGATTAAAATAGAAGTGATAGGGACCTACCATGAATTTGGTGAGTTTGTGGGTAAAGTAGCTCAGTTACCACGAATTGTAAGCTTACATGACTTTTCTATTTTATCATCGGGCGATAAACAGTTAACATTTAGTGTTGTTGCAAAAACATATCGCTATGAAGAAGGGGTTAAAAAATGAAGCTCCTTCGCGTAGTACCTGTAGTAATGGTGTTTGTTTTGAGTGGTTGTAATGATGATACGTCTGAGCAAAAAGAATTTATTGATCAAGTAAAAGCAAGCACAACACCAAAGGTTGAATCAATTCCTGAGCTGACAAAGTTTGAAATATTTGAGTACAGTGCTGGTCAGCTACGTAGCCCGTTTGTAGCGCCTCAGCCTGAGATAATCCAAAATAAATTAACGCAAGTAAAAAACTGTTTGCACCCAGATCAAGAGCGTCGCCGCGAACCGTTAGAAAAATACCCGCTAGATAACTTAGCAATGAAAGGCACAATTGGTTCTAGTGGACAAATATGGGCATTAATAACAGCAGCTGACGCTACTTTGCATCGTGTAACGGTAGGGAATTACCTTGGTAGTTATGATGGCAAAGTAAAAACAGTAAGTAACGACTATATAGAGTTAGTGGAATTAATCCCTGATGGGTCTGGCTGTTGGAAAGAGCGCTTGACTAAATTAGAAATGTTAGAGGCGGCAACAGATGGCGCAAATTAATAATAAAAAAGGTAAAAATAGCATGCATAAGGATGTACTTTGGCTTCATCGTATTTCACAAACATTACTGGCTGCTGTTGCTTTAGTCACTGTAAATTCAGCCGTTGCAGGGCCGTTACTTTATGATGTTCGTTATAATCCATTACTTAAAGGCGAAACTGAGTTACAGCTTGTTTTTGATGAAGAGTTAACGCTTGAGCCAAAAGTTCAGGTGTTTAATAGCCCAGCCCGAATCGAAATGTTTTTTGATACCGCAGAGTTAGAGGTTGGTTTAAATGATGTTGAAGTTAATCAAGCTGGAATTAGCAGTGTTACTAATGTTTTAACTAACAGTGGTTTAAAGGTAACGGTAAACTTAGATAGATTAAAAATTTATGAAACTGAAGTTCATAACAACTTAGTATCAATACGCGTGTCTGATAATCCTCTTACAGAATCTGAAAATGAAGATGTAGCGATGGACTCAGGTGATGTAAGTGGAAATTACATCAACCGTATCCAATCAATTGATTTTAGACGTGGTGAAAAGGGCGAAGCGAAAGTACTCGTATTTTTACAAGACACTCAAGCTGCAATTGAAGTCCATGAAAGTGGCGGTAAAATTTACGCTGACTTTCATCACACCGATATTTTAGATGACCTACTTTATGAATTAGATGTATTAGATTTTGGTACTGTTGTAAGTAATATCGAGACTTTTAAAGAAGACGGATTAAGTCGTGTCGTTATTGAGCCAAACGCTCAGTTTACATTTACGTACCAGCAAATAGATAATATTTTAACGCTGACGGTAGAAAAAGATGAAACGCAAAACGCCTATTTAGATGGTGGCGTTGAGTATCAAGGTCGCCCTATGACCTTAAATTTTCAAGATATCTCTGTGCGAGCAGCACTACAAATTATTGCGGGCTACAATGACTTTAACTTAGTAACCAGCGATTCAGTAACGGGTAACATAACGCTGCGCTTAGATGGCGTACCGTGGGATCAAGCGCTTGATGTAGTACTGCGTATTAAAGGGCTAGATAAGCGCATGGATGGCTCTATTTTAATGGTAGCACCTGCAGAAGAACTAGCTGCACGTGAAGCTAAAGATTTAAAAGCTAAACAGCAAGTTGAAGACTTAGAGCCTCTGTACAGTGAATACATTCGATTAAACTATGCTAAGGCCGAAGATTTTGCTGATTTATTAAAAACAGATAGAAACAGCATTATAACAGCCCGTGGTAGTGTATCGGTTGATCAGCGTACAAATACCTTATTAGTAAAAGATACGGTAAAGAGTATAGAAAATATCCGCCGCATGATTGAAACACTCGATATTCCAGTACAGCAGGTTGTAATAGAATCTCGTATGGTAACTGTGCGTGATAATGTTACTGAGGACTTAGGCGTACGCTGGGGCTTTAGTGACCAAGGTAGTAGTGTTGGTATTTCAGGCTCACTTGAAGGCGCAGAAGGCATTTATAACGCGACATCAACTTCAAATGCGCCAAGTATTTCAGATCGATTAAATGTAAATTTACCTACATCAAACCCAGCAGCGAGTATTGGCTTACACATAGCAAAACTGGCTAACGGAACGTTAATTGATTTAGAGCTAAGTGCGCTTGAAAAAGAGAACAAAGGTGAGATTATTGCAAGCCCGCGCATTATTGCAGCAAACCAGCAAAAAGCGCGAATAGAGCAAGGTACTGAAATTCCTTACACTGAGTCAGCTTCAAGTGGTGCTACTACCGTAAGCTTTAAAAAAGCGGTACTGAGTTTAGAAGTAACGCCTCATATAACCCCGGATAATAAAGTAATACTAGACTTAGTGATTACTCAAGATACACGTGGTGATACCGTACAAACGGGTACAGGTGAAGCTGTGTCTATTGATACCCAAGAGATCCAAACACAAGTATTAGTTGAGAATGGACAAACCGTAGTACTCGGTGGTATTTTCCAGCAGCAAATCATTAATACTACAAGTAAAGTACCAATTTTAGGTGATATTCCTTATGTAGGAAGACTATTTAAAAGCACAAGTGAGTTTAATGAAAAGCGTGAATTACTTATTTTTGTGACACCAAAAATACAAATTGATTAAAATACAGTGGTTTTATGTTAACCAACGGGTGATTATTTAGATTAATTGCTCGTTATATGGCTTTTTATCCTAATTGACTTGAAATACCCCTGCAATTACTGAGATAATCCCCTCCTTAATTTTGGGGCCAGGTCGTTAGGCGGGGTTTTATTTCAAATTTTAGAGTTTGTTTGTACTAAAAGATATGGCTGAGAAACGTAATATATTTCTAGTTGGCCCCATGGGGGCTGGCAAAAGCACGATTGGTCGTCACATCGCTGACCAATTACACCTTGAATTTGTTGATTCTGATCAAGAAATCGAACGCCGCACAGGTGCAGATATTGCATGGGTATTCGATCTTGAAGGTGAAGAAGGCTTTAGACTTCGAGAAGAGTCTGTTATTGGCGATTTAACCGAGATGCAAGGTATTGTACTTGCTACCGGTGGTGGTTCAGTAATGAGCAAAGAAGTTCGAAACAAGCTTTCGGCTCGAGGTATCGTTGTATACCTAGAGACACCTATAGAGAAGCAAGTTGCACGCACGCAACGCGACAAGCGTCGTCCATTACTGCAAACTGAAGAAGCACCTCGTAACGTACTAGAGCGCTTAGCAGAAGAACGCGAGCCACTATACAAAGAAGTTGCTGATTTTGTTGTACGTACCGATGAGCAAAGCGCTAAAGTTGTTGCTAACCAAATCATCGAGAAATTAGATTTTTAAAAACCAATAATAAAGGAATAGCCAAGCATGCTTAAATTAACTGTTAATTTGGACGAGCGAAGTTATCCTATTTATATTGGGCAATCTGCACTTCAAGATAATGGCCGCCTGGTTCACCACATTGGTGATTGTCGGCCTATCATCATTACTAATGACACAATAGCGCCTTTATATTTGCAAAGGTTACTTGATTCATTAGCTGATCTAAATCCGCTATCTTTTATTATTCCTGACGGTGAGCAATATAAATCACTTGAATGGTTTGAAAAAATATCAGCATTTTTACTACAAAATAACTGTGGCCGAGATACGTGTTTAATTGCGTTAGGTGGCGGTGTTGTAGGTGACCTAACTGGTTTTGTAGCGGCTTGTTATCAGCGCGGCGTACCGTTTATTCAAATACCAACGACAGTGCTTTCACAGGTTGATTCATCGGTAGGTGGAAAAACGGCAGTAAATCATCCGTTAGGTAAAAATATGATAGGGGCATTTTATCAGCCTCAAGCGGTTTTTATTGATACGCAAACATTACACACTCTACCTGCACGAGAGTTTGCAGCAGGTATGGCTGAGGTAATTAAGTATGGTCTGATTTACGATACCGAATTATTTGCCTATTTAGAGCGAAATGTGACTAATTTACAGCAATTAGATGAAGCATGCTTACAGCATATCATTTTTAGATGTTGTGAAATAAAAGCGCTTATAGTTGCTCAAGATGAAAAAGAACACGGCTTACGGGCTTTGTTAAACTTAGGCCATACATTTGCCCATGCAATTGAGGCACAGATGGGTTATGGCGTTTGGTTACACGGCGAAGCTGTTGCAACAGGAATGGTATTAGCAGCTAAACTTGCCAAGACACGCCAAGATTTAAGCGCAGATGAAGTTGATCGAATTATTAAGCTGCTTGAGCTATATAATTTACCAACAGAAATTCCAAAGCAAATGACTAGCGAGCAGTTTTTAACGCATATGCGTAAAGACAAAAAGAATAAAAAAGGCACTATCCGCTTTATTCTACCTACCCAATTTGGCCAGTGTGCATTAGTTGATAATGTATCTGATGATCAAGTTAGAGACTTAATCGAGCAGTAAATGCAGTCACAAATTTTACCAAGCCGTGCGGCTTTGGTGGATAGAATCGCACTGCAATTTGAGTACGGGCAAAATTTAATTGTTTTACTTGGCACTTCTGGGCTAGGTAAAAGTTACATGCTCGAAACCTTCATTACAGATAAATACAACGACTTTAATAAAGCCTTCGTGCAAGTAAGTGCGCAAATGACTGATGCTCAGCTAATGAGTGAGTTATTAGAGCAAAGCTTTAACTCTCCCCTGATTGATCATAACTTAAGTTTACCTGAAAACTATTACCAATTACTGCAGCAGCAACCATGCGGGCCATGTTTATGGGTACTTGATGGCGGTAGGCAATTATCTGATGAGATGTTAATTGAGCTTGAGTTACTTTCTAAAAACAGCCCAAATACGCTATATATTATAATAGCTTCACAGTCCAAACTGGCTTTAAATAACGCTGTTGAAATTTATCTGGAGCCGCTAACGCTTCGAGAAAGCAAGATGTTATTGCAGTGGTACTTTACAGACTTACCCTATGATGAAGACCCTGTATTTAGTACTTTTTTAGCTGAGGCTCATGGTAATCCAAGCTTATTGCTTGCTTGGCAACCTAGTGAGCACATAGCCGATATTATTGTTAAAGACAAAGTGTCTTGGCGATTACACTTATTGATTTTGATGTTGCTGATTATGCTTTTAATTATTGGTCTGCTTTATAAGTCGGATATGACGCAGTGGTGGCAACAGTATTATCAGCAAGAAGAAACACAAGTAGTAAATACAGCAATATCTATAGAGCAAGTAAGTGAGCCGGCTATAAAGAAAAATGACTCAATAATTAACTTAAATGAACTTGAAGTAGTTGAGCCAGATATTAAGCCAGAGCGTGTACACATTAATGATGTGCCTGCCATAATGCAAAGCCTTACCGAACCTGGCAACACAGTTAACGTATTAGACAATGATGTTGATGATAGTACTAATAATAAAAGCAGTGTATCAAGTGACGTTAAATCTGAAGCTCTAAAAGTAAATACAGCAGAGCAAACCCAGATCAGCCAAGATAATATATGGTACATGCAGCAAATAGATACAAATAGTGTTATTCAATTATTAGCCGTAACTCAGCAGGAAGTTAGCGATAATTTTATTGCTCAATTCAATCTACAGCAGCAAACTCATACTTACCAAACAAAGCGAAATAATAAAATATGGTGGGTTGTTACATTTGGCAGTTTTGAAAGTATAAACGAAGCAAAATCAGCAATGGATACTTTATCTGCTGAGGTTAGAAAAAATAAACCTTTCTATAAAAAAATTAGTAAAATAAAGCAAGAAATAGCACTCGTTGATCAGTAAAACACACTGCTTTAGTGTAAAATCGCGCAACACCAGATTGAAGTAAAGAGCCAATGCAGCAAAAGAGTAGAGCCTTCCTTAAATGGGCCGGCGGAAAATACAGCCTAGTTGAAAATATTAATGCGCGATTAAACCAAGCTAGCAAGCATGCAGATACGTTGGTTGAACCTTTTGTTGGTGCAGGTTCTGTGTTTTTAAATAGTGACTTTAAACACTATATTCTTAACGATATAAATGCAGACTTAATTAACTTATACAAAGAGCTTAAAAGCTCTCCAGATGAGCTGATTAGTGATGCTAAAAAACTATTTGTTGATCTGAACAATCATGCAGATGCTTATTACGAATATCGTGTGCAGTTTAATCAAAGTCGTGATGTATATGAACGTTCAATATTGTTTTTATACATGAACCGTCATGGTTACAATGGACTCTGTAGGTATAATTTAAAAGGCATTTTTAACGTGCCTTTTGGTAAGTATAAAAAGCCTTACTTTCCTGAAAAAGAAATGTATTTTTTTGCTGAAAAAGCACAAAAAGCGACCTTCACCTGTTTAGACTACGATGACGTTTTTAAGTTAGTACCTAACAATGCTGTTATTTATTGCGACCCACCTTATGTACCATTAAGTAAAACGGCTTCGTTTACTTCTTACGCTAAGGGCGGGTTTAATTTAGATGATCAGGCTAATCTGGCTAATCTGGCTGAGAAGGCGGCGTTTGAAAAAAACACGCCAGTGCTTATATCTAATCACGATACTGTATGGACTAGAAAAATTTATAGCCAAGCATCACTCGATCAAATACAAGTAAAGCGCACTATTAGCCCCAAAGGTGGCTCTCGTAATAAAGTAGACGAGTTAATGGCTATGTATTTAGCACCCAAGCAACCACTGCATAAATTGCGATAACAAAAGCAATAAATAGTGTAATCGCAATTAAAATAATAGACGTAGGAGAGTGTTGTTTAAAATCAGCTTGGCGTTTATTTTCAGACTGAACACCAAAAAATGCTGCTAGTACACTTTGCAACGCACTAAAAAATTGCAGCATTATTTAAAATAAGGGTTTTAAAGAAGGGGGGTTTTTAGAATCATCAGAACTAGTAAGTAGTTCTAGCAAATCGAGGTAATGAAACTGAGCACTACGGCTATCGCCAGTTAACCACGAAAACCACGATGACTCTTCTTCAATTTTAATACACGTAGATAATGTGCTGTTAGCACTTACAGTTTGTGTATTATGGCAATTATTAACCGAGCTTAATTCTTGCTCAGAGCTTGAACCAAAGCTAAACGCCCCGATAAGCAGTAATGCCGACGCAATTAATATCCCAGTTTTAAATGCACGCATGGTAAAATCCAATAATTTGTTACTTTTTTAATCATAGCAAATATTGATTAAATATCAAACTTAAAGTTACCTGAAATAGGGGCTATTACGCCATATTACTTGGGTAACATCTTCAATTAAGTTACATTAACGCATTATACTATTTATTGATGGAGTTAATCATGTTTAACCCAGAGCAAAAATATTTAATTGCCCCTTCTATTTTGTCTGCTGACTTTGCAAAGCTAGGCGAAGATGTTGATAAAGTACTCGCTGCGGGTGCAGATGTGGTTCATTTTGATGTAATGGATAATCACTATGTACCTAACCTTACAATTGGCCCAATGGTGTGTAAAGCACTAAGAGATTACGGCATTACAGCACCTATCGACGTACATTTAATGGTTAAGCCTGTTGATAGCCTTATTCCACTGTTTGCAGAGGCAGGGGCATCAATTATTACTTTTCATCCAGAAGCTAGCGAGCACGTTGATCGTACAATACAGCTGATTAAAGATCACGGCTGTAAAGCAGGCTTAGTGTTTAACCCTGCAACAAGTCTAAGTTATTTAGATCATGTTATTGATAAGCTCGATACCATCTTACTTATGTCGGTAAACCCAGGTTTTGGCGGGCAAAGTTTTATCCCTCATACGCTTGAAAAATTACGCCAAACAAAACAGCGTATTATTGAATCAGGTCGAGATATTCGCTTAGAGGTTGATGGGGGTATTAAAGTCGATAACATTGCAGCAGCGGCTCAAGCGGGTGCAGATATGTTTGTTGCAGGTTCTGCTATTTTTAACCAACCAGATTATAAAGTGGTGATTGATCAAATGCGTGAACAGCTTGGAAGTGTAAAATAATGAAGTACGATATCGCCTTATTTGATTTAGATGGTACCTTGGTTGATAGCGTTTACGATTTATATATAGCAATAAACCTCACATTAACTGACCTAGCATTCCCGATAGTAAGTCAACGCTTGGTTGAAAGCTGGGTAGGTAATGGTGTTGAAGTGCTAGTTAAACGTGCCTTGAGTGGCGATATGCAAGTGAGTGAACATTTAGATGAATCACTCAGCAGCAAAGCTATTACGCAGTTTTATAAACATTATGAGCAACATGTGGGTGAATATAGTGTGTTGTACCAACATGTAGAAACTGGGCTTGCAGCACTTCGCGGTATGCCCAAAGCATTAATCACTAATAAGTCTCGTGTGTTTACAGAGAAGTTGCTTGATAAACTAGCACTAGCGAGCCATTTTGATGTGATTATATGTGGTGACGACATGGCAAAAAAACCATCTCCAGAGCCTTTACTATTCGCCTGTAAAACGCTAAATGTTGAACCTAATAAAGCAATAATGATAGGTGATTCTAAAAGCGATATACTTGCAGCTAAAGCCGCTAACATAGACGTAATTGCACTTAATTACGGCTATAACCAAGGTGAAAACCTTGCAGATTATAATCCGCAGTACCTATGCGATAACTTCTTAGATATAATACCTGTTCTAACGCAGCGTTAAATATTATTAATTAAGCTAAATAAAGGAAAATCATGAGTAAACCAGTAGTATTAAGTGGCATGCAGCCAACCGGTGGTATGACAATAGGCAACTATGTTGGCGCTATTAACCAGTGGGTTAAGCTACAGGAAGAATATGATAGCTACTTTATGCTTGCAGATTTGCATGCGATTACGGTACGCCAAGACCCAGAATTACTTCGCGCTCGCGTATTGGACGGAGTTGCACTATATACAGCATGTGGTATCAATCCAGAAAAAGCAGCGCTATTTGTACAATCTCAAGTGCCTGAACATGCTCAACTAGGTTGGGTTTTAAACTGTTATGCGCAAATGGGTGAATTAAATCGTATGACGCAGTTTAAAGATAAGTCAGCAACGCACGCTAATAATATTAACGTGGGTTTATTTGCTTATCCAGCTTTGCAAGCGGCGGATATTTTATTGTATCAAGCAGATAAAGTACCTGTAGGAGATGATCAAAAGCAGCATTTAGAGCTGACTCGCGATATTGCTACGCGCTTTAATAATGTATATGGTGATATTTTTACGCTACCAGAACCGTATATTCCTGAATTTGGTGCTCGCGTAATGAGCCTACAAGATCCACTTAAAAAGATGTCAAAGTCAGATGAAAACCCAAATGGTTTTATCATGATGCTAGACGAGCCTAAAAAGATTGAGAAAAAACTTAAAAAAGCAGTAACAGACTCAGACGAACAAGCGCGTATCTACTTTGATCGCAAAGAAAAGCCAGGCGTATCAAACTTGCTTACTTTATTAAGCGTTGCAACTAAGCGCTCAATTGAAGACTTAGTGCCAGAATACGAAGATAAAATGTATGGCCATTTGAAGAAAGATACCGCTGATGCTGTTGTAAGTATGATTGAACCTATTCAGGCTCGCTTTAAAGAGATTAGAGAAGATCAAACGCTTCTTAACAACATTATGAAAAAGGGCGCTGAAAAAGCGAGTGCTCGAGCTGAGGTTACATTAAAAGCGGCTTATGATGCGGTTGGATTTATTCCACGTCCATAAGGTAGCTTTACCACTTATGTAAAAATGCCGCTTACTTCAAATAAGCGGCATTTTTTATATAATACTAATTAACATTAAAAAACCAAATATAAATAATAACGACATTGCTTGTTTGTCTGTCTTGTCCATTATTCAGCGTCTTTAGTTGTTATTTTAACGCTCTCTTCAACATCAACTAGAGAAACTTTATAGCCCTTGTTTTCAAGTAAGGTAAGTAAACTATCTTGTCCTGCAAGGTGGCCAACTCCAACAAGTACAAACTCATTTTTGTCGTTGTTAAACATGGCTTCTACTTTTGGTAACCAATCATTATTTCTATCTGTAATGAGTTGTTTATAGCTATTCGGATCATTTTTCTGCATACCTTCAAGTGCCACTTTATTCAGTGTGCCTGTATCACCTTTGCGCCAGGCAGCTAAAAGTCCTTTAAACATATCGCCATAGTTGTGAAGCTCAGCTAAGTTACGTTTAATGAAATCGTTTTCGTTGCCTTGACCCATTGTTTTATAAAGCTCTAACTGAAATTCCATTGTTTCTAAGTAATTTTTTGTTTTGTTATCTTCAGTCGCTTTTTTAGTAAAGTAAGCATCAACCCCTTCACCCATTAAGTTTTGCTTTTGAAGTTCCATCGACATTAAGACAATACTAACCATAGCAGGGCGAAAACCATCTAACTTAGCTAGGTTAGCGCCAAACTCGCTAAGCTTATTTTCAAGTAAAGCCTTAATCTCGGGTTCTAGCTTTTGACTCAACGTTTCGTTATTTGTATACGATAGCGCACCTAACATGTGCATTTGTGCATTGGTGTCGGCTGGGTCAGGTAACGGTGCTTCTAAAATAATTGTATCTGCTTGTTCATAAGCATGGTTAAACTCGGCGGGTAGTGGCATTTCAGCTTTAGGTAGTATGTGAACTGTACCGCCAATAAATAGTGAGTCATTGCCATTACTTACTTGCCATACAGAGCTTTGAGCCTGTGCTGTATTTGCTAAAAGGCTACAACTAAGTAATACGCTAGCAGACACTAATTTTTTTGTGAATTTTTTCATGATCATTCCTTAATATAGCTTTTAATTTGATTTTTTTAGTTCGATAACACATTGCTGAAATATGCAGTTATTGACGATGTTACCTTTGAAAGATTTTTATCAATTTGCGAGTTTATTTTGCTCATTGAAGAGTCAAGCTTAGCTGATATTTTTTCATCTATTGAAGAAAGTAATGTTTGCTTATCAACATTACTTTTTAAAGGCTTAGAAGCGTCTATTTTGATTGTGTTTTGTAGCTCTTGATTAACAGGGTTAATTGCCTCTATGCTTTCACCAATCATGCATTTCTCAAAATTATTTTGAACGGTATCTTGTTTAGCGTCAGCTGCAATAACTGAAGTAGTATTAAAAGCCGTTGCTAGTAGTAAAGCTGGTAGTACTTTTTTCATTGTGTTGTTCATAATTAAACCTTTTATATTTTTTAAATGCAGCCAATTTAGAATGACAAATGATTTTTACTAAGCTGCTTGTTGATGACGGTTTAAAGAATATCGCTGAATTTATTAAGAGTCGCTTATCTAGTTATGAGCAATTAATAGATAAGGTTTTAAATATAAAAAATTGTTAAAATTTAGTGTGTTAGCTTTAAACCTTATAATGCTAATATAAGGTTTAAAATGCTTTTTCTATAAAATAAAGTGTAGATGTGATACGGTTTATAAAAATAAAAATAAAAATACGTAAAGACTATGAATTATCAAATCGGACCTTGGCAATTTATTAGTAATCGCTGTGTGATTACTTCAAACCATTTAGAAAGGGAATTAGATCCACTTTTAGTAAAGTTATTACTCCACTTTATAGGTAAGCCTCAACAAATCGTTTCCCGGCAAGAGCTTATTGAGAGTGTGTGGCAACAGAGCTTTGTTGATGATAATGCGATTAACCGTGCAATCTCAGAGTTAAGAAAGCAGCTTGCCCACCCAATTGAAAAAGCACCGCTTTTAAAAACGCATTACCGTAAAGGATATAGCCTAACAGTAATACCTGAGCGTTTAACGCAAGCAAACGTTTCGAAAGAGCCTGCAAATATTTTGCCTGACTCACCGGGTATTTCTGCCAAAAATGAAGAAATAGCTAGTGCAACTATTTTGCAACCAGTTCAAAAAAAGAATAGTAAAAAGTTTTTGATTTATTCTTTACTCGTCATTATCTGCCTCTGCTTTTTAGTATGGTTTGGGTTGTTTTTTATTAATACACCTTCTAGTGAAAAGATTAAACAGATCACGGTTAATAAGGTAGCAAGCACGTGGAATATAGGCAGTGAGGTTCACCCTGAGATGTCCTCAGATAAACAATATTTAGCTTATACAAATGTTGAACCTGAAAATGACGTAATGCATGCATTTGTAAAGCGACTATCTGATCAAAGGGAAGTTGAAATTATCTATCCTGGCTTTCAAGTATCCATTTTATCGTGGCAGTTAAATCAGCGCTCTGTGTTGTTACAAGCTACCAACTTAAAGCAGCAAAAGTGTGAAATGGTACTCGTTGATTTAAGCCAGTTTCCTGTTATAGGAGAGGCTACTTTAATTAAAAAGTGCGACCTTAGATACACAGGTTATGCGCAAGTAGACGAAAGTGGTGGGCATATTTATTACACCGAATATAAAAATGAGCATGAGGGTTCAGGTTTATATAAATATGATTTAGAACTTAAAAAAGAATTCATAGTGATTCCACCACCAGGCGTCATGTATGGCGTAATCATGCCTCGTTTATCTCATTCTGGTAGTAAAATAGCATATGTACTTAGTCAAAAGGGTAAGCCTTTTTCTGTATTTAGCTACAATTTTGAGACCCATGAAACCAAGCGGTTATTTAAAGCAAAGAAAAGCATAATTAGCTTCGCGTTTGACTGGCTTGCAGACGATAAAGGCGTGATTGTTTTTGAAGACTCTGAGCTTTCAACCATTGTGTTTGATGAAAATAATATCATTAAACGCACACTAACGGTTACCCCAGCAATTTCACCTTATTATATTGCAGTTCAATCTGCTAATAGCCTTTTTTACTCAGCAAATAAAACACAAGCATTTTCGTTAATTAAAGCGACTAATCTTTTTAGCGATGTTCCTGAGTATGAAGCACTCTACAAAAGTGATGAAGACGACTACAACATTGTAGAAGTCATTAATGAGAAAGGGCCAGCGCATATTTTTGTATCCGAGCGCTCTGGCAGCAGTCAGTTGTGGTTATCTCAAAACGGGCTTACAAAGCAACTTAGTAACTTTACTTATGAAGGGAAATCTAACTTTGCTATTGGCGGGCTAAGAGTATCGAGTAAGCAAGATCGTGTTTTATTAAGAGTTAATAGTGATATTGCATTTTTTGACGTTCTGTCGAGCAAGCTCTATACCATAGCTGAGTTTAAAGGGCGAAAAATACTAAACTATGTATGGTCTAAAAATAATGAAAGTATAATTTATTTAGAGCGAAGTGGTTCAGAAAATCTATTTGCTCAGTTTAATTTATTAACGCGAGACACAACTATATTAGAGGATATTAAAGCCAACAAATTAATTTCAGGCGCTGACGGTACTAATTATGCAATTACTAATAATCAGTTAATTAAATTATCAAATAAACAGAATTGGGAATTGCCTAAAGACGCGCGACAAGCGCAACTTTTTGCCATTAATGGTAATTACCTTTATTACTCAGATGCTATTTCAAGAGTTGCTCGGCTTAATTTAGAAGATAAAACAGTACAAGATGTACATGTAGATTTTAAACCCATCGCATTTTTTATTAGTGATAACAATCAGATTTTCTTTACAGAATCAAAATATAAAGACATGCAAATAATACAGATAAGTTGGAACGACTAGGGCGTGTCTATCTTTTTAGATTAAGTTTACGTTGTTTTTCTCTAATAGCATTTTCGATTGTTATGTTGATAAAAGAAAAGTTAGAACAAAAAATAGCGAGAAGTGATTCTTCTCGCTATTTTTAGTTAAATGTAATCTCGGCAGTTAAATAACTTTAATGCCGATTGATTTTCTATAGCTAGACCTCTATTTACTTAATAGAGCTTTTAGGTAATGCCCAGTATGTGAACGCTCACATTCAGCAACTTCTTCTGGTGTGCCTGCAATGAGTATTTCACCACCGCCAGCACCGCCTTCAGGACCTAAATCGATAACCCAGTCTGCTGTTTTAATCACATCGAGGTTATGCTCAATAACAACAATAGTATTGCCGTGATCGCGCAAACGATGAAGCACTACAAGCAGCTGTTCAATATCAGCAAAGTGTAAGCCTGTTGTTGGCTCATCTAATATGTAAAGTGTTTTACCTGTATCGCGCTTTGACAGCTCGCGCGCTAGTTTTACACGTTGCGCCTCACCACCAGAGAGAGTAGTAGCCGCTTGACCTAAACGCACATACGATAAACCAACATCCATCAATGTTTTAAGCTTACGGGCAATAGCTGGTATTTTATCAAAGTAATCATGAGCGTCTTCAACGGTCATTTCGAGCACTTGGTGTATGTTTTTACCTTTGTATTGCACTTCGAGCGTTTCGCGGTTATAGCGTTTGCTCTTACATACATCACACGGTACATAAACGTCTGGTAAAAAGTGCATTTCAACTTTAATTAAGCCGTCACCTTGGCACGCCTCACAGCGTCCGCCTTTAACGTTAAAGCTAAAGCGACCCACTTTGTAGCCACGAGAGCGCGCTTCTTGGGTGCCTGCAAATAACTCACGAATACCGGTAAATATTCCTGTGTAGGTTGCCGGATTTGAACGCGGAGTACGACCAATCGGGCTTTGATCAATATCGATTACTTTATCGAAATGATCTAAACCGCTAATTGATTTATACGGTGCTGCTTCGGCAGTTGTTGCGCCATTTAGCTCTGTATGAGCAAGTTTAAATAATGTGTCGTTTATTAACGTTGATTTACCTGAGCCCGATACACCTGTCACACAGGTCATTAAGCCAAATGGAATTTTTAAATCCACATTTTTAAGGTTATTACCCGTTGCGCCAAATAGCTCTAGCCATTTGTCGTTAGTTGGGTGACGTTCTTTTGGTATTTCTATTCTACGCACACCTGATAAAAACTGGCCTGTAACCGACTCTTTGCTTGCTAAAATATCGTCGCGCGTACCTTGAGCAATAATATGCCCACCATGAACACCTGCACCAGGGCCAATATCAATAATATGGTCAGCGGCACGAATAGCATCTTCATCGTGCTCTACTACAATAACGGTGTTACCTAAGTCGCGTAAATGGACCAGTGTTTGTAGTAAGCGGTCGTTATCGCGTTGATGCAATCCAATTGATGGCTCATCTAGTACGTACATTACACCTACAAGGCCAGCACCAATTTGGCTCGCTAAGCGAATTCGCTGAGCCTCACCACCCGATAGTGTGTCTGCACTACGTTCAAGTGATAAGTAATTTAGGCCAACGTTAATTAAAAACGATAAACGGTCGCGAATTTCTTTTAGTATTTTTTCAGCTATTTGGCCTTTTTGTCCGGTTAGCGTTAACCCTTCAAAAAACTCCATAGCTTCACCAATACTCATGCACGTGATTGCAGGTAAGTTGGTTTTTCCAATAAATACATTTCGAGATTCTTCGCGTAAACGCGAGCCATTACAGCTAGGACATGCTTGGCTTGTTTGGTATTTAGCAAGCTCTTCGCGTACTGAGTTTGACTCGGTCTCGCGGTAGCGGCGATTCATGTTATTTAAAACGCCTTCAAACTCATGATTACGCGTAATTAAATCGCCACGGTCGTTACGATAATTAAACGCAATTTTAGTGCTACCAGAGCCATCTAAAATAATTTTTTTCGAGTCGCTGTCTAAATCTTGATAAGGCACATCTAAATCAAAACTATAATGCTCAGCAACGGCTTGTAGCATTTGATAGTAATAAAAGCTGCGTTTATCCCAGCCTTTAATTGCACCGCCAGCAAGGCTTAACTCTGGGTTATGCACTACGCGATTAGGATCAAAATATTGACGTATACCTAAACCATCACAGGTTTGGCACGCACCAGCAGGGTTATTAAACGAAAACAAACGCGGTTCTAGCTCAGTCATTGCATAGCCACAAGTAGGGCAGGCAAAGTTTGCTGAGAAGAGAATTTCTTCAGCGCTGCTATCATCCATGTATGCTACATGTGCAACGCCATTAGACATTTCAAGTGCAGTTTCGAACGATTCCGCTAAGCGTTGCTGTAAGCCATCTTTTACTTTAAATCTGTCTACAACAACTTCTATTGTATGTTTTTTATGGAGCTCAAGTGTTGGTGGATCAGACAAGTCACATACTTCACCGTCTATACGGGCGCGAATATAACCTTGGCTTGATAGCTGCTCTAATAACTTAACATGCTCACCTTTACGCTCTTTTACTATTGGCGCAAGCAGCATTAATTTACTGCCTTCAGGTAGAGCCAAAACAGTATCTACCATTTGACTAACTGTTTGCGCAGCAAGTGGTAAATCATGTGTAGGGCATCGTGGTTCGCCAACGCGGGCAAACATAAGTCGTAAATAATCGTAAATTTCGGTAATAGTACCCACAGTTGATCGTGGGTTATGAGACGTTGATTTTTGCTCAATAGAAATTGCAGGAGAGAGGCCTTCGATGTGATCTACATCAGGCTTTTCCATAAGCGATAAAAATTGTCTTGCATACGCAGAGAGTGATTCAACATACCGGCGTTGTCCTTCTGCATAAAGTGTATCAAATGCAAGTGATGACTTCCCCGAACCAGATAGACCAGTAATAACTATTAATTTATCACGTGGGATGGTTAGGCTGATGTCTTTTAAATTATGCGTACGGGCGCCTCGGACTTCAATGTTTTCCATGCTATCTCGTTTATTACCAAAATTATTTACTCAGTATCGCATAATACGAAGCAATATTAATCCTTGATCAATGAAAAATCCTTACTTATAGGCGATTAATTATTGCCAAGCTTATGGTAGAATCCCAACCTCAATTTTTCATAGAGTAAGATCACGCAGATAATGACCGCATCTTCACTTAATTCACGAGAAAAACGCGCCGCAGTATCGCTGGCGAGTGTGTTTGCATTTAGAATGCTCGGCTTGTTTATGCTGATGCCTGTATTGGCTATTTATGGACAATCGCTTGAAGGTTTTTCGCCTATTTGGATTGGCTTTGCCATTGGTGCGTATGGTTTAACGCAAGCCGTATTGCAAATACCTATGGGTCGATTATCCGATAAAATTGGTCGTAAAAAGGTTATTGTTGGTGGCTTAGTCGTATTTGCTATTGGCTCTGTAGTTGCTGCATTAGCTGACTCTATTCAAATGGTTACCGTAGGCCGCGCTCTACAAGGTATGGGCGCAATAGCCAGTGCACTACTCGCGTTTGCTTCAGATTTAAGCCGCGATGAGCAACGACCAAAGGTAATGGCCGTTATTGGTATGAGCATAGGAATGAGCTTTGCCTTTGCTATGCTACTTGGGCCAATTGTTGCAGCTTCGTGGGGTATTGCGGGTGTATTTTGGTTGACTGCTATTTTAGCTGTTTTTGGTATATTTATAGTGACTATGCTAGTGCCAAATGCGGTAAATAAAGCGCCCAAAGGCGATACATTAGCAAGCTTTAGCGACATTAAAAAACTAATTAAGCACCCTCAGTTAGCACGATTAAATGCAGGTGTATTGCTATTACACTTAACGCTAACCACAATATTTGTCGTACTGCCGAGTCAATTAATTAAAGATGGCTTAGTTGCCGACCATCACTGGTATTTATATATTCCAGTGCTATTTTTAGCATTTTTATTAATGGTACCAATAATGATTGTGGCCATTAAAAAAGAGAAAGAAAAACAAGCATTTATTGGCTCGGTAGCCTTGTTAACTATTAGTATGCTAGCAATGTCGGTATGGGTTAATAGTGTAGTAGGCATTGCTGTGTGTATGCTGCTTTATTTTGTGGCGTTTAACTTTTTAGAAGCCACTATGCCTGCGCTTGTATCGCGAATAGCACCTGCAAGCCAAAAAGGTTCAGCAATGGGTGGCTACTCATCTAGCCAGTTTTTAGGCGCCTTTTTAGGCGGTATGTTAGGTGGCTATGTAGCACAAACAACAACGACACAAGCTGTGTTTGCGGCAGCAGCACTTGTTGGGTTAATATGGCTTATTATTGCGTGGAAAATGCAAGTCCCACCCAAAAGTAAAGTTATTAGTTTAATGACCAAATTAGATTCTGAAGAGCATGCTCAAACACTTGCTTCTCAGTTAGTTGCTTTACCAGGCGTAATAGAAGCAACTGTGGTTCGCGATGAAAGTCGCAGCTATTTAAAGATTAATGATAAAGAATTTGACCTAGACCAAGCACGTAAAGTAGCTGGTTTAATCTAACATTTATAGGAGATGGTTCCATGGCACGCGGTGTGAACAAAGTAATTTTGGTTGGTAATTTAGGGCAAGATCCTGAAGTTCGTTATATGCCTAACGGCAATGGTGTAGCAAATATTACCTTAGCAACTTCGGATAGCTATAAAGATAAAAACACTGGCCAAATGGTTGATAAAACTGAGTGGCATCGTGTTGTGTTCTTTGGCAAATTAGCTGAAATTGTTGGTGAATATTGTCGTAAAGGTTCACAAATTTATGTTGAAGGTAAACTTCAAACACGTAAGTGGACCGATCAACAAGGCCAAGAAAAATACACTACAGAAATAGTTGTAGATGGCTTTACTGGTCAAATGCAAATGTTAGGCGCACGTGGTGGCGATCAGCAAAGTGGTGGTTACCAAGGTAATCAGCCGCAAGGTGGACAACAAGGTGGTGGTTACCAAGGTAATCAGCCGCAAGGTGGTCAACAAAGCGGTGGTTACGGTCAAAATAACCAAGGCCAAGCTGCACAGCAAAGTGGCTATAATCCGCAGCAACAAGCCGCACCAGCAGCACAACCAAAACCGGCTCCAGCACCACAGCAGCAAAGTAATCAATATCAGCCGCAAGGTGGTTATGCACCACAGCAAAAAAGTGCACCACAACAGCAAGGTGGTTTCGCTCCTAAACCACAAAGTGCTCCGCAAGGTGGCGCATCAAACCCAATGGAACCAACCATTGATTTTGACGACGATATCCCTTTTTAGTTTTCTAACTTTTACAGTGTAAAGATTTATTATAGGAAAGCCCCGTTCATACGGGGCTTTTTGTTTTTATGAGGCTTGTATTAGTTGATATATAAATGATTGCAATCTATCCTCTACAGACTTTTTTTGAACGAATCTATGAGAAATATGAAAACCTATTTAGCGACTGTATTTCTTTTTTTTCAGCTACTGAGCCTTAATGTACAAGCGCTTATATCGCAAACAAATATTTCAGATACAATTGCTTCAAAAAAAATAATTCAAAAAAAAATCTCTTCAAAAAATACAACCCAAGTTTTACTTATAAACTCTCTAAACCAAGATTCTCCATGGCAGCAAAGTGTCGAGAGGGGATTACGTTCTGAATTATTAGAGCGCAATGCCGGTTTTGATCTTTTTATTGAAAATATGGACGTTGGTCGATTCAATGAAATGCGACAAAAGCGATTGATGAAGGCTTATTTACAACAGAAATATTACGATAAAAGAATAGATATAATTATTAGTCGAGGCGTTCCTGCTGCCTCATTATTATCTGAATTTGACACCTTATTTACAGGGATTCCAATAATATACCTAACACCGGGTGGTAAGTTTAAAGTACCAAAAAATGAAAATGGAATTATTATTCGACCCAAACTAAATTATAAGCAAGGGGTGATAAACGCTGTTAACTTAACAAACCCTAAAAAGTTAATTGTTATCCTGGATAGAAAAAGTGGTATAGGGTCTAATTTTTACCAACATCTTATGCCGATTATTAATAGAGACTTTTCGCATTTAACGCTAGAAAAATGGTTTGATTTACCTGCCGATGAGTTAATAAATAAAGTAAATAATGCGCCTGCTGATTCAATAATACTATTTACGCCGATTTTTAGACGTTATAACGATACGGTACTTAGCCCATTTCAATTTGTGGAGCGACTAACAAGTAACAGCTCTGTTCCTATTTTTAGTTATTGGCATTCACTGTTAGGTTCGGGGATTGTTGGAGGATATTTGCTATCTGGTGAAAAAATAGGCGCTCGAGTTGCCGAATCAATAGTTTTTTTTGATAATAATAAATATTTAGAACCGGTAGATAGCGATCAGTTAAGTACTTACTATTATGATTTTAAACAATTAAAAAAGTTTGAGATAGCCCCCCAAAACCTTCCTGAACATTCCATTATTATTAATAATCAACCTTCATATTTCGAACAAAATAAAATGCTTATTTATAGCGCAATTGCAGTAATCACAATATTGAGTGGTTTTTTAGCTTTTGTACTACTTTTAAATAGTAAGCGGGTTCAATTATTAAAGGAACTTGATAGCGAAAAACTTAAATTAGAATATAGAGTTGAGCAGCGAACGGAAGAGTTGTTAATTGCAAAAAATGAAGCTGAACATTCAGCGTCAATAAAATCAGACTTTTTAGCTAATATGAGCCATGAAATTAGAACTCCAATGAATGGTGTTATTGGACTTACTAATATTTTATTAGACAGCAATTTACCACCAGAACAAAAACAGTATTTAGATAAAATAAAATATTCTTCTGACCAGCTGCTCATTGTAATTAACGATATTTTAGACTTTTCAAAAATTGAGTCTGGAAATATTAACCTTGAGGAATTTCCTTTTTCTGTAAATTCGGTTGTTGACTACATAAAAGCAACTTTTGATGAGCTAGCTCAAAGCAAAGGGATTACATTTGATATTGTCATTGGTAAAGAGGTTAAACTTGATTTAATAGGTGATGTAGTTCGAATAAACCAAGTACTGCTAAATTTATGCTCTAACGCAATTAAATTTACTACACACGGCTTTGTATCTGTATTAATAGAATCAAAAAGATCGTTAGCTGATCCTAAGAGCGTTTGTTTGTATTTCATTGTTAAGGATTCCGGTATTGGGATTGCTGAGCAAAGCCTTACCGATTTATTTGAATCTTTTACTCAAGCTGACAGCTCTACAACCAGGAAGTTTGGCGGCACAGGTTTAGGTTTAACTATAAGTAAGCGTTTATGCCAATCGATGGGTGGGGATATAACGGTAAAAAGTACTCAAGGTGTAGGTAGTGAATTTATAGCTTCGATTAAGGTGAAATTGAATAACCAAGCGTTGATTGATAACACTCCCGACCTAACTTTTACTGATCCGTTTGAGGTATTAATTGTAGATGATAATGAAGATGATCTTAAGGTAATTGAAAATCAGCTAACGGCTATGGGGCTGGTATGTACGGCCTGTCAATCTGCTAAACAAGCTATTGATATTATTGAGCAGAATAAAGAAAAATTTAAAGCCATTATTGTTGACTGGGCAATGCCAGCGATGAGTTGCGAAACCTTTTTAATACGTATTCATAGTATTAGCCCCCAGCTTTATAGCAAGATTATCGTACTTACAATGAGTGATGAAAGTTTAATTAATGATGCAGGCAAGAAAGTCAGTATACAAACTATTTTGCATAAACCTGTATATACGAGTGTTTTGTATGAGGCGATTGAACGTAAAGTGGTGGGCTCTATAAATAAAGCACCTGTAGCCAATATCGTCAGTGAAAAGTCACTGGCGGGTATCAAAATATTAGTTGTGGAAGATAACTCGATCAACAGAATAATCGTTACAAATATACTTGAAAATGCTGGTGCCCAAATTCATTTGGTCGACAATGGATTGGAATGTATTCAAATAGTAAAATCGGAAGCGTTTGATATTATTTTGATGGATATTCATATGCCTATAATGGATGGTGTTGAGGCGAGTCAAATTATTCGTAGTGATAATGACGAAACTATCGCAAACATCCCAATAATCGCCTTAACAGCTAACGTTATGAAAGATGATATTACACGATACTTATCCATTGGCATGAATGCCCATGTTGCAAAACCAATTAAAGCGCAAAAATTATGTGAAACTATAATCCTCTGCTTGAGTAAATAGTTGAGCCATTAAAATTAACTATATCAAATATCTACCATAATACCTCCCATTGTCTTGAGCTAATTTTAAATAACTTAAAAGTAAATTTTATAAAATAGAGTTTGACTCATAGGTCTTTATGTGTGAAATTTTATATATACGATTTTCCATATGCTTATTTTTACCAAAGGTTGAGTTATCAATGTCAGAAGTTAATGGGTTACTAAATACAAATAAAGCACACAGTGTTGTTCCACTCACATCAAATTTTAACGTTAGTTTTTCTGAGCATAAACCTAAAATTTTATTGTTATATGGCTCATTAAGAGCGCGTTCTTATAGCAAGTTAGTTATAGAGGAGAGCGCTCGTTTATTAACGCATTTTGGTGCTGAGGTTAAAATTTTTAACCCTGAAGGTTTACCTCAAACCGATAGTGAAGATGAATCACACCCTAAAGTACAAGAGTTGCGAGATTTAATGCTTTGGTCAGAAGGGCAGGTATGGTGCTCACCAGAACGTCATGGCTCAATGACGAGTATATTCAAAAATCAAATTGATTGGATCCCTCTTAACCTAGGAGGTGTAAGGCCAACGCAAGGTAAAACATTAGCTGTGTTGCAAGTTAGTGGCGGTTCGCAATCATTCAATGTGGTGAACCAACTACGAGTATTAGGGCGTTGGATGCGCATGGTAACAATACCTAATCAGTCGTCAGTGCCACAAGCGCACTTAGAGTTTGAAGAAAATGGACGGATGAAACCCTCTGCGCTCTACAATCGGATTGTTGATGTTATGGAAGAGCTGATTAAATTCACTTTATTATTGCGAGATCAAAAAGATTACTTTGTAGATCGCTATTCTGAACGAGTGGAATCTGCAGAAGATCTTAGCCAACGCGTTAATCAACGCTCTATTTAGGGGAGATAAATGGGATTATTTGAGCGGTATCTTTCTGTTTGGGTAGCCTTAGCAATCGCTGTTGGTATTTTTACAGGCTCAATAATACCAGAGCTATTTATACTCATAGCAGGCTTTGAATATGCGCATGTAAATATAGTAATAGCGGTACTTATTTGGCTAATGATTTACCCAATGATGGTTCAAATTGATTTTTCATCTATTAAAGACGTAGGTAAAAAACCAAAAGGACTATTACTAACCGTTGTACTTAATTGGCTTATTAAACCATTTACAATGGCGTTTTTAGGTTGGCTATTTTTTAAGGGTATATTTGCAGACTGGGTCGACCCAAAAACTGCAACTGAATATATTGCAGGCATGATTTTACTGGGTGTTGCGCCATGTACGGCTATGGTTTTTATTTGGAGCCAACTGACTAAAGGCGACGCTAACTATACGCTAGTGCAGGTATCTATTAACGATATTATTATGATATTTGCATTTGCACCCATAGCAGGTTTATTGCTGGGTGTAACCGATATAACAGTACCATGGGATACGTTATTTTTATCTGTGGTGTTATATGTACTTATACCGTTAATTTTAGGGGCGGTTACGCGTAAAAAGCTAGATAAAGCCGGGGGTCATTCTCGACTCAATCAGTTTTTGAGCATTATGAAGCCCTATTCTATTGTGGGTTTATTAGCGACAGTCGCTTTATTATTTGGTTTTCAGTCACAAACTATCTTAGCCAACCCCGAAGCGATTGTACTTATAGCTATTCCGCTACTGATTCAAACCTATGGTATTTTTGCTATTGCTTATTTTGCCGCAAAAAAAATGAAGCTAGAGCACAATATAGCTGCGCCAGCGTGCATGATCGCAACATCTAATTTTTTTGAGTTAGCAGTTGCAGTGGCTATTTCATTGTTTGGTTTACACTCTGGTGCTGCACTTGCAACCGTAGTAGGTGTGTTAGTTGAAGTCCCTGTAATGCTAAGCTTAGTGTATTTTGCTAACAAAACACGTCATTGGTTTAACTAGGGCTAGAGCATGATTGCTATGCTGGATGGTTTCAATTGCGAAACATCTAATATTAACTTAAGCCTGAGGAGTTAAATTTAATCTATTTATAAAAGAAAGGGCATAGTTGTTTGTTTTTGTAAGTTCTCGTTTATTTTGGGCTTTTTTGTTTAGTGCTATTAATAAACGTTTAAACTTAGTTTATAGCCTTGTACTTCTATAGATATTGAACAACACTTTAGTTAATAATTTAACGGGTGGCAGGCTATGCAAAAGAGTAAAATCTGGCTTTTCAAGTACTTCAAAGGTATCTCTTTTGTCTTATTTTTAATGATGCTTATTAGTTTTAATTTCGTTTTAAATGATGCATTACATCAAAAAGTTCATGCTTCTGGGCAGCAGTTCGTTAAACACGTTTACGAGCTGAATTTATCCCCTTCTATAAACAATGAAGTGTTGGCTGCATTAGCTAAAAGTGAAGGTTTTGTGTTGGAGGTGCCAAAGCCTGCAGAGCATGTTAGGCATTTAGTGAATATAGAGCGCGAAGTTTTTTCTTACAAAACATTAAGCTTGAGCCTCTATCACTATCCTGCTTGGGTAACACAAAGTTACTTATTTATATTGCTAAACTTGATCATATTAGGCGCCGCTGGCTGGTCTTATCGTTGGTGGGGCTTATTGAATGTAAGCCGTAGAATTACGCCCAAAAATACAATGATACAACCTACTAAAATTATTAAACAAAAACAAAATAAAATACGATTAATTAAACAAGTAAAAAAATGTGAATTAAGTTCTTTGTATGGGGTTAATAGAGCATCACATAGCTTATTTTTACTCATTGAATGTGACTTTGATAAGAAAACTGATCAAGAAGCTATTTTTAAAGTGTTAATCACTAGAAAATTGACTGAATTTAAAGATGTGTCGGTAAAAATACTAAATTCCAGTTACTTGGCCGTCACCTTGCCACATATTCCTACTCCCGAGTTAGACAGCTACGTTGAAAAGCTCCATCAGAGCGTGTTTTTACTATGCCAAAATTATCAAAAAAGTATGACTCATAAAAACATTAAAATAGGTGCGTGCGACTATCGATTAGGCGCAGATAAAATTGCGGTTTATCAGTTAGCAAAATCAGCACTTATGCTATCGCAAAACAGCTCAGTACAGCACTTTCACCGCTTAGCGTTAAATTACTGTCAAGAAAAACCACTTTCTAGTAAGCAAGTTATCGAAAATATTAAAAAGAATAAATTTATATTATTCTTCCAGCCTTTATTTGAGCTCTCTAGCGGGGAAATTTTAGAACATGAAGCTCTTATCAGGGTTAGGCATAGCCAACTTGGTTTACTAGCTGCTCGTTATTTTATTAATCAGGTTTATAGTAATCAAGACGCTTTAATATTAGATAAAGCAGTAATAACACAAGTTAAAAAGCTAATGCTGAGTGAACCTTCGGCCTTAACAGTTAGTGTAAATCTACACCCTAAAAATTGGTTTAATACTGTATTTTGGGAGTGGTTAGCCAATCAAATGGCAGAGCTTAAGTTAAATACTAAATTACAATTTGAAATAAGTGAGGCAGAATTTTTTACTCATAGAGAATCGATAACTAATGCACTTAATGTAATTAAAAAAAGCCGTTCACAAGTTGTGATTGATAATGTAAAAAGTAGTGAGAAAGTAGCTGTATTAGCTAATTATAATCAAGTATGCGGACTTAAATTATCATACGAACTAATTCATTTATTAAATGAAAAAACTCAAAATCAAAGGCGAATAAAAAAGATAGTTGAAGCCGCAAACCTTTTAAATTTACCTGTGTATGCAGTTGGCGTAGAGACTCAAAAAGAGTTGTTTACGCTTGCCAAATTGGGAGTGGTGGGAGCTCAAGGGTTTTACTTTTCAGAGCCACTTCAAGAGTTTACGCAAGCGGTATTTAATTAAATTAATCCTCTATATTTAAGTCCATTTAGCCCCTGAAGCCCGCCAGTATGAACCGCAATAATTTTACTCCCAGATGGGAAATAATCTTGCTCAATAAGCTGCCATAATGCATACATCATTTTCCCGCTATAAATAGGCTCAAGTGGTAGATTATGTGTGCGGCTCATATCTTGGCAAAACTGCCATAACTCAGGTGAAAACTTACCATAGCCGCCACCATGAAACTCTGTGAGTAACTGCCAGTTGTTTTGATTATTAGCTTTAGCGCTCAGCTTTTTTATTTCTTCTTTTAAATAATTAGCTTGTTTTAATACTGCTACACCAATCACTTGTGTTGTTGAAGCACTGCCTTCTATTAATCCAGCAAGCGTGCCACCACTACCGGTAGGGCACACTAAGTAGTTATGCTCAGGTAAGCTTTGTACTAACTCTTTACACCCTAATAAGGCGTGCTCGTTTGTACCACCTTCAGGAACAATATGAGCATTTGGAAAGTGCTCTTGCAGAGCATTAAGGTAATCGGTGTCGTGGCGTTTTCGATACTCTATACGATTAACTACATGTAGGTTCATACCACAATGTTTTGCAAATTGGATTGTTGGATTGTTGTTATCCAGTTCAGGTCCGCGAATAATCGCGCGAGTTTTTATATTAAATTCTTTTCCGGCAGCTGCACAGGCGTGAATATGGTTTGAAAACGCACCACCAAAAGTCAGAAGTTCTGTTTTATTTATCTTTTGCATGTACGCTAAATTATATTTCAATTTACGCCATTTATTGCCACTTATTAGCGGATGGAGCAAATCATCACGTTTTATACCTAAATAAAGATTTCTCTTTTTTAGAAACGAGCTATCTATTTGTTGAATATAGTTATTTTCATCTATTTTGAATATTTCATGCATTTTGTTGGTTTTCAATTTGGCAAAGTAGTTAAAATGTACGACACTTATTTCATACACAATTAACAATAGTAGCTATATGAAAGAAAAGCTGTTTTCATGGTTAAATCGTAGTTTAGATCCAAATACAGCTATTGGTGTTGCAACTTACGCAGATACTGTTAACGCAGTATGTTTAAAAAAACAACGCGACCAATGGATGGTTCACAGTTCTCACAGTGTAAATGTGTCTGAGCAAACCGATTATACCGCTGCAATTGTTGCTTGTACAAATGAGGTTTCTACTGATATTTGTGCAGTTAATTTAGTCATACCGCACTACTTTTATCAAATAGTGCAAATGGATAAACCAAACCTTAGTGATGAAGAAATTATTCAGTCACTCCCTTGGACTACAAAAGATTTAGTTGATATAGCTTCTGAAAATATTGTGGCTGATTTTATCGATTATCCAATAACGTTACCGATGCAAAGCAGTAAAATGAATGTGTTTATTACGAATAAGCTGCAACTACTTCCGTTTATAGACAGTTTTGAACAAACTAAACCTGTTTTGCGTGCAATGACCTCTGAAGAAATGGTTTTAGTTACCTTGTTTGGCTCATACAAAGAGGCGCATATGCTGATTGTGCAACATGCTAATCATGAACCTCGAATCTTAATTATTCGTGATGGGCAATTAGTATTAGCTAGGCGATTAAATGGTTTTTTGGGTATTTCAGATAAGGATCAAAATCAAGAATTGGTAGAAGCGTTAGGATTAGAAATTCAGCGTTCTATGGACTTTTTTGAAAGCCAGCTCAAGCAACCACCAATTCGCAGCATTCAGTTACAGTGCGATGATTTATCCTCATTAACTCTTAGAGCCGGGCTTGCAGAGTTTTTACAAGTAAAAGTTGTAGATTTTGAGCCTAACTTAGAATTAGCGCAGCAATTAGAGCCAAATTTTTATTATGCGCTTGGGGCAGCCTATCAATTAACAGATCCTGAGTCTGTGCTATGAAAACCCGGATTAACTTTTATCAAAAAACCTTACGCGTACGGCGAGACCCAGTCCCTTTGTCTGGAATGATTACGTTGTGGTTAGGTGCGCTATTAATTATTGCAATCACGTGGGCTTTTTACAGTTATAAAACATATTCTAGTGAGCTTGATTTAGAACAAAATAGGCAATACCTCAAACAAGGAAAAGCTCAGTTAGAAGTTGTAAAACAGCAGTTAGCAGAGAAACAAAATAAAACACTTTTTATTAATGAGCTAAAAACACTTCAGCAAGAGGTTTTGCACAAGCAGCAAATATTTAGCTATTTAGAGCAAAGTTCAGATCAGTCTGCAACCGACTACGCACAGGTAATGCACGATTTAGCTAAGTATCATGAACCTAATATTTGGCTGACCCACATTAAGTTTGTAGGGCAAAGTGTGACGCTTCAGGGTCAAACATCGCAATCAAAATTCTTACCAATTTGGTTTGATAATTTAAAGCAGTCGCCATTTTTTATTGATAAAGAGTTTTCAGTTTTAGAGTTATCTACGCAAGCAGGTGTGAGTGAATTTAATGTAGCGACAGACCTTAGTGATGAGGGCGATAAACCATGAGCCAAACAACAAGTAGCCAGAATAATAAAAATAAAGGTTGGCCATTATGGGTCAAATACCAAGCTCAGTTTGCATCGCTGCAAAAACGTGAGAAGTATTCCACCTTATTTGTTGGTTTGTTTATAGTGATTTACCTCGGTCTCTGGTTCGTTACTTTTCCACAGCAAGATGAAGTTGCCAACATACGTTCAAAGCACAATACAACGCTGCAAGAGTTACAGCAGATAAATGCGCAACTCTCCATGTTAAACCAAGCACTAAACTACGACTACACTAAGGTTTTACGCGGTCAAATTGCACAAACCAGAGATGAATTAGCCGAAATAAATAATCAACTTAATAGTTTTAGCCAAGGCTTTGTAGCTGCTAAAAATGTACCTGCCGTTTTAAAAGATTTGCTCGTAGATAGTAGCGACGTAAAAGTGAGTAGCTTTAATGTAAAACCAGCACGGGCTATCGATGTAGAAAAACTAGGTGAACATGATACGCAAACATTATTTTTTGAGCATCAGATGGTAGTTACTTTGCAAGGTAGCTACTTTAGCTTACAAAAATATTTAGCCGCATTAAAAAATAATCAAGATAAGTTATTAATACAAGAGTTTAGTTATCAGGTACTAGAGTACCCTCAGGCTGAATTAACTTTACAAATTGCTACAGTGAGCGCTAATGAAAAATTTATCGCGTTATAGTATTTGTACTTTGGCTTTTTACATTATTGCGCCGAGTGCGCTTGCGCAACTTCGCGATCCGACTCAGCCAAATATGTTTGTGAGTAACAATAGTCCAGTTAAGCAAAGTACAGAACTTAAATTGCAATCTATTATTAAAAACAGTACAGCATTTAAGGCCATTATTTCAGGCCATATTTATCGAGTTGGTGATGCTGTAGATGATTTTCGGGTGCTAAGCATTAACTCAAAACAGGTTGTGTTAGCAAATGATGATAAACAAATAAAATTAGAATTATATGACTATGAAATTAAAAAATAATTTATCTCATCCGTGGCTTGTTCTTCTATTGTTACCTACATTTTTAACTGCGTGCCATAGCTTTAAACCAGGTAAAGAGGTTAAAAATCATATAGAGCAAGAGTTATCTGAAAGACCTACAGAGCCTAAAGTAATTGTGCCTTTACAAATGCCAAGCGAACTTACACAAAGCTTATTGTCATCTATAAATAATGAGCAAACTATAAGTGATGATTTATCTATAAAGCGTTTTGATGTCGCAGCAAATGATGTTGAAATAGGCGCTTTTTTTGCAGGCTTAACAGACGATACCCCTTTTAGTGTTGCTGTGCATCCTGAGGTAAATGGCACAATTAATTTAAATCTTAAAAGCGTTACGTTTAATGAAGTCATTAATGTTATTAAGCGTATGTATCCTTTAGATATTGTTAATGAAGGACGAATTGTACAAGTACTACCAGCCAAAATGCGCACAGAAACAATACCTGTAAATTATTTAATGATGCAACGCCATGGTCAGTCTACAGTGAGTGTTGTTGCTGGTGGGGTGAGTCAATTTGCACAAAGTGGCAGTGGTTCGAGTGGTTCAAGTTCAGGTAATAGTAACCAGCAAAATAGTGAATTTGGCGGCGATAATCAAAGCTTAGATTTGAATGGTTCTCGAATCCAAACAATTAATAAAAACGATTTTTGGAAGGAATTAGAAGTTGCCCTTAAGTCTTTAATTGGCGCAAGCGATGGGCGCTATGTTGTTGCAAGCCCACAAGCTAGTTTGGTAACCGTAAATGCATTACCAAGCGAAATTAGTCAGCTAAAAGAGTTTTTACGTCAAAGCCAAGAAAACCTGCAACGCCAAGTTATTCTAGAAGCAAAAATAATAGAAGTAACCTTAAAAGATGAGTACCAACAAGGGGTCAACTGGGAGCGCATAGCCAGTGGTTTAGAAGGCGGTATTTCGTTTGCTACAACAGCGGGTTCTACAATTAGTAATAGTATTTCGGCTGCCATTGGCGGAGCGTCATCGCTGACAATTCAAAAGGGTGACTTTAACGGGGTTATTAATTTGCTAGAAACCCAAGGTGATGTGCAAATGTTATCTAACCCTCGCGTTACGGCTACAAACAACCAAAAAGCAGTTATAAAAGTAGGGCAAGACGAATACTTTGTTACTAATGTATCAAGTACGACGGTAACAGGTACTGCTACAACTACCTCGCCTGAGATTGATTTAACGCCGTTCTTTTCTGGTATTGCGCTTGATGTAACGCCGCAAATTGACAAGTACGGCTCAGTCATCTTGCATGTTCACCCTTCAGTAACTGAAACAGAAGAGCAGCTAAAGGTAATTACTTTAGACGATCAACGTTTTGAATTACCTCTAGCGCAGAGCAACATTCGAGAATCAGATACCGTTATTCGCGCTCAAAGTGGCGAAATAGTGGTTATTGGTGGTTTGATGCAAACGTCAACACAGGATGAAGAATCAAAAACACCCGTGCTGGGTGATATCCCCATATTTGGCAACTTATTCAAAAGTATTCGTAAACGCCAAGAGAAAAAAGAACTAATTATTTTAATCAAACCAACCGTTGTTATGCCCGATACTTGGAAAAAACAACAAGGTGAAAGCCGTCAGCTTTTAAAAACATGGTATGAAAACTAACTATGTATTTAAGCTTTTTTAATTTAAGTGAAATGCCTTTCACGCTAACCCCTAACACACAATTTTTTTGTGCACTTGAACCGCACCACGAAGCGATGCAAGTGCTAACAACAGCCATTGAAATGGGTGAAGGGTTTATTAAAGTCACCGGTGAAGTTGGGACAGGTAAAACGTTGCTTTGTAGAAAGCTATTAAACCAACTTGAGCCAGATTACATTGTGGCTTATTTACCTAACTCTTATTTAAGTCCTGAAGAGCTTAGATGGGCGATTGCAATTGAACTGGGTATGGATGTAGATAAAGCATTGGACCAACAAGCACTAGGGCAGCTTATAAATCATCACTTACTCGACTTACAAGAAGATAATGAACGCGTAGTGCTTTTGATAGATGAGGCGCAATGCTTGAGTTGGGAGACTCTAGAGGCGCTGAGATTATTTACAAACTTAGAAACAGAAAGCGAAAAACTAATTCAAGTGGTGTTATTTGGGCAACCTGAACTTGATGAAAAACTGGCAAATAATAAAGTAAGGCAGTTACGCCAACGTATTAGTTTTTCGTATAAATTACGGGCGATGACTGGCGCTGAGGTTGTTTATTATATTAATCATCGCTTACAAGTTGCAGGGTTTAATAGGCCTCCTTTATTTAATAATAGTATGGGGCTTAAGATTGCCAGAGCAAGTCGTGGAATTCCTAGGTTAGTTAATATTTTATGCCACAAAGCACTATTACAAGCTTATGGGGAAGGGTTAAATACAATAACAAATCGCCATATTCAGCTTGCCATAAAAGATACCGAAGACTGCGCAAAATATCGAACCGGTCAATATTGGAGCTACAGCGCGTTAATGTTTAGTGTTTTAGCTATTGCTGCCATATGGGTATGGAGGCAGTGGTTATGAGCGTTATAAATAATATGCTTAAAAATATTGAGCAACGTGAAGCTAAACAAGTGAATATTCAAGAAGGTATAAGCGTAAAGCCAATATATGATGTAAAAAACATTGTATTTAAAGCCGCAATTTTACTTATTATGCTAAGTGTCATTTTTTTAGCATACCTGTATTTACCGACCGCCGACAAAAAAGAAACTCAACGTGAATCTGTGCTACCACAGCAAAAAATGGTTGCGGTTTTGAGCTCTAATTTATCTGATTTTCAAGATGAAAAAAGCACTGTAGAGCCTTTAGTTGAGCAAGAAGTTGTGAAGAAGGCTGTGCAAGTTAAGCAAATAAAACCAGAAGTGAATGATTTAGCTGAATCCAAGTTGAGTGAAGCAACATCACTGGTTTCTCAACCAACGGCTGAGCCGGTTGTAATTGCCGAGGTTAAACAAAGCCCTGCACTAGCTAAAGATAATATGTTAGTGGCTAGCAAAGTTATTGTCAGCAAGCCAAAAACTACTTCAGTGACTAAAACTGAGCCACAAAATACTATGATCAAAAGCGCAGCAGAAACTAAGTCACCACAGGCTTTATTGGTCGAGCAATTAGCAGCAGCTAAACAGGCAATACAGTTTGGCTTATACAACGAAGCTATTAGTGATTTAAACATTATTTTAGCGCAATCGCCTTTACATGTTGAGGCTCGAAATTTACTGGCTGCAACTTACTTTAAACAACAAGATATAAATTCTGCACAGCAGGTTTTGCAATCAGGTATTCGCCAAAACCCTAACGTACTTGAATGGCGTGTAATGCTAAGCAAAATACTCATTATGCAACAACAGTATGAAGGAGTATTACTGCTTTTAAGTGATGAATTTGAATCCCAGGCGAATCTTGATTTTTGGGTGCTGCAAGGTACTGCTGCGCAAAGTGCGAGTAAGCACCACAAAGCACTTGAAAGCT
This sequence comes from Pseudoalteromonas sp. NZS100_1, assembly GCF_015864285.1. Taxonomy (NCBI): domain Bacteria; kingdom Pseudomonadati; phylum Pseudomonadota; class Gammaproteobacteria; order Alteromonadales; family Pseudoalteromonadaceae; genus Pseudoalteromonas; species Pseudoalteromonas sp. NZS100_1. The sequence continues at coordinate 105,462 of NZ_JADYXN010000006.1, read as the reverse complement.
TTAAACATCTTACACAGCTCCAGCCTAGTCAAGCCAAGTGGTGGCTTGCACTTGCAACCTCAAAAGATGCACTAGGAGAGTACCTCGATGCTAAACAGCTTTATAAAGTAGCTCTAGATTTAGGTGGGTTAAATACCGCTATGACCCAGCATGCATTACAGCGTTTAGTTGCACTAAAGGAGGCCGTATGAGACCTAGTTTAAAAATGCGCTTAGGCGATTTACTTGTCCACGAACACATGATCACCGAAGCGCAACTAAGTGAAGCATTAAATGTTCAAGCTGCAACGGGCCGTAAATTAGGTTCGACACTTATTACACTTGAGTTTATTAGTGAGCCACAATTATTACGCTTTTTAGCGCAGCAATTACAGGTACCTTTTTTAGATATATCACAGCGAAAAATATCACACGATGTATCTAAGCTTTTATCTGAGGTATATGCGCGTCGTTACAGAGCACTAGTAATCGAAGACAATGGTGACTCTGTTTTGGTCGGGATGAGCGATCCTGCTGATTTAAGGGGCCTTGATCAACTTGCGACTATGCTTGCTCCTAAACGAATAGATTTAGCTGTTGTACAAGAAAGCCAAATCATGGCTGCGTTTGACAACGTATATCGCCGCACAGATGAAATTACCAACTTTGCAGCACAACTCCATGAAGAATATCAAGACGTAGAAGAATTTGATTTAAACTCTTTAGGTGATGAGACATCCGATGCAACCGTTGTAAAGTTACTGCAATCAATATTTGAGGACGCTGTGCAAGTTCGCGCATCTGATATTCACATTGAGCCAGATGAAGGTTTGCTTCGCATTCGTCAACGTGTAGATGGAATATTACAAGAGCACACTCTTAACCAAGTAAAAATAGCATCGGCACTAGTGCTACGTTTAAAGCTTATGTCGGGATTAGATATATCTGAAAAACGCCTCCCTCAAGATGGCCGGTTTAATATAAAAGTGCGCAGCCATAGTATTGATGTGCGCCTATCTACCATGCCGGTTCAGCATGGTGAATCAGTTGTAATGCGTTTGCTTGATCAATCTGCAGGATTATTATCGTTAGATGAAACAGGCATGCCGGCACACATATTAAAACGTGTGCGCAGTATTATAAAACGCCCACATGGCATGGTTTTAGTTACTGGGCCAACAGGCTCGGGTAAAACAACCACACTTTATGGTGCATTAAGTGAGTTAAACCAACAAGAAAGTAAAATTATTACCGTAGAGGATCCCGTTGAGTATCGTATTGGACGTATTAACCAGGTACAAATAAATAATAAAATAGGGCTAAGTTTTGCCAGTATTTTACGGACCGCTCTAAGGCAAGATCCTGACATCATAATGGTTGGCGAAATGCGTGACCAAGAAACCGTAGATATTGGATTAAGGGCCGCTTTAACAGGCCACCTAGTACTATCAACGTTACATACCAATGATGCAATTACCAGCGCTATGCGCTTAATCGACATGGGTGCACCGGCTTACTTAGTCGCAAGTTCACTGCGAGCGATTATTGCTCAGCGATTAGTAAGGCGAGTATGTAATGACTGTAGAGTACCGTACTTGCCAGATCGCCAAGAAATAAGTTGGTTAAAATATTTAGGCGAAGAGATTACAGATGCTCAATTTTCTAAAGGGCAAGGTTGCACAGCATGTAATCACACTGGTTATAAAGGACGTGTAGGTATTTTTGAGTTGCTCGAAATGGATGATGCAATGATGGATGCATTGCGCGCTAACGATACACAAGGCTTTGCAAAGGCTGCTAAAAATAGTGCTAACTTTTCACCACTCTCGGCTATGGCATTAAATTACGCTAAGAAAGGTATTACCTCTTTAGATGAAGTATTTAAAGTGGCTGAATATATCCCAGAAATAGTAGGGGATATTGATGCAACTATATAGCTATAAAGCGAAAGACAGCAAAGGTGTATTGGTAAAAGGCCAATTAGAAGCGAGTAACCAAGCTGGCGTAGCTGATAGTTTAATGAAGCGTCAATTTATACCCATATCAATTTCTTTAGTTGAAACAAAAAATAATATTAAAATTTTTGATAATTTATTTGTCGAAAAAATAACGCTAGACGACATGATTATGTTTTCTAGACAAATGTATTCGCTACTAAAAGCGGGTATTCCAATTATACGAGCAATGATTGGATTGGCAGATACAACACAAAATAAAGAATTTAAAAATGTATTGATGGAAGTTACCAGGCAACTTGAGCAAGGCCGCGACTTATCCAGTGCAATGGCAATTCATAACGAGGTATTTAGCCGCTTAACCGTGTCAATGGTAATGGTTGGTGAAGGTTCTGGCCGATTAGAAGATGCATTTTATCAACTCGCTATTTACTTTGAAAAAGAACAGGAAACTCGCAAACGAATAAAAGCAGCTATGCGCTACCCTACTTTTGTTATTTTGGCTCTTGTAGCAGCGATGGTTATTTTAAATATTTTTGTAATTCCTACCTTTGCTAGCATGTTTGCCAAATTCGATGCCGAATTGCCGTTAATGACTCAAATATTAATTGGTACTAGCAGCTTTTTTGTTAATTACTGGTGGTTATTGTTGGTAATGGGTATTGGAGCGGTATTTGCGTGGAAGCGTTATTTAAATACAGATGCCGGGCGCTTCAAGTGGGATCAATATAAATTAAAAATTCCATTTATTGGAGATATTTTAAAACGCACATTGCTTGCGCGCTACAGCCAAAGTCTAGCTATGGTATTGCGCTCTGGCGTACCTATGACCACGGGGTTATCGCTAACAGCGCATGCCGTAGATAATAGCTATATGGAAAAAGCGATTATAACTATGCGCCAAGATATAGAAAAAGGCGATAGCTTACTTAGAGCCTCAAAAAGTTCTGAGCTGTTTTCTCAGCTTGTATTACAGATGGTCGCCGTAGGTGAAGAAACAGGCCGGGTTGATGAGTTACTTCAAGAAGCAGCTGATTATTATGAGCGTGAAGTTGATTACGACCTACGTAGTTTAACCGCCAAAATAGAACCTATTTTAACTGTGTTTGTTGCCATTATGGTGCTGATTTTAGCATTGGGTATTTTTATGCCGATGTGGAACATGATGTCGGCAATTAAAGGGAATTAAGGTGAACACAACCACAGCTTACTCAAAAGGTTTCTCATTATTTGAGTTAGTTATTGTTGTTATTTTACTGGCAGTAATTTTGAGCTTTGCTATACCTCAATATATAGGTATTAAAAATCAAGCGCATAATGCAAGCGTAGATGCTATTGCGGGTAGTTTTTCATCGGCTGTTGGGATGGTTAGAGGTCAATGGGAGTTAGAAGGGAGGCCAAATAGTAAGTCAAATAAAACATTTGTTAATTATGGAGGAGTAATAGTTGGTGTTGATGGATCGTTAGGTACACCAACGAGTGACGAAACAGAAAAAAAAGATACTCGTGCAGAGTCTATAAATGCTCATAAATGCCGCCAAGTATTAAATGTAATTTTACAAGATGCACCAAGTAGTACCTCAAGTAGTGAAATATCGATAATAAAAAGTGTAAGTTTTTTAGTTAGGTACAATGCAGAAAGTACGCAATGCGTCTATTATTTAACTCATACCATTGATATTAAAAGTATACCTACCAATACGGGTGAAATATCAGGTTTAACAGGTTTTTCATACTTTGCTAAAACAGGCAAAGTAAAAATATTTAAAAACTAAGTAATTAAAAAGAGGCTTATTTATGAAAACGCAATCGTTAAAAAGTTTACCAATGAATAAACAAGCAGGTTTTACACTTGTTGAATTGATCATCGTAATTGTTATTTTGGGCATTTTAGCTGTTACTGCAGCACCTCGTTTTTTAAACTTGCAAGGTGATGCAAATGCTTCAACACTCGAAGGCTTACAAGGGTCGATTCGCAGTGGTATGAATATTGTAAATGGTAAGTCTATTATTGCTAGTGATCACAAAAAGGCAACGGCTACAGTTACTGTAGATACTGGTGTACCAGTACCTACTGTTTATGGTTACCCAGCAGCAACACTTGCTGCATTTGAAGCATTTTTAGATGTTAGCTTTGCTCCATCTACAGCACCAGACACAGATGACTTTAATATTGATGCGACAACAACAGGAACAGTTATTATATACCCTAATAGTTACATTGCTGATGATGAGTGCAGAATTGAATACATACAAGCAACTGCAACTACAGGGCCTGTTGTAGTAACGGCTCCTACAATTAATATTTTTACTGATGAATGTTAATTAATATTAAATGATAAGCAGTAGTAAGCAACGATTGCGTGGCTTCACACTCATTGAGTTAATTATTACTCTAGTGATATTGGGAATACTGTCGGTAACGGCAGTTCCCAAATTTCTGGGCAGCTCAACAGAAGATGCATACTCATATCGAGACCGTACTTTAAATGCACTGAGAACAGTGCAGTTACGTGCAATGCAAAATACAGCGACAACAAGTTGCCATACGCTTTATATAACCTCCACACTTATTGCTCCCCCCACACCTGATACATGTATCGGTGGCGCAGATACCAACAACACCGTTCATTTAGTGGTACAAATAAACACGCAAAGAAGTGACATAACATTTAGCGCTTTAGATAGTAACGCGAATATTTTTACCCAAATTAGTTTTGATCCTTTAGGTAAATCAAATCAAACTTGTACTACGCAGTGTCGAATAGACGTTGGATTAGCTGGCGTATGCATAAGTGGTGAAGGGCTTATATATGCGTGCCCTTAAAGTAAAAGGTTTCACTTTAATTGAGCTTATTATTGGCATAGTCATGTTTGCTATTGCATTAAGCATTATTACCGCGCTCATTGCCCCGCAAGCAAAAAAAAGTGCAGAGCCAATTATTGCTTTAAGAGCCTCTGAATTTGGTCAATCACTAATGAACGAAATTCAAAGTAAATCGTTTGATGAGCACAGTGATAGAAGCGCTCCTTTTAGGCGTTGCGGCGAAACAACTTTGGGTGCAGAGCCCTGTACAGCAGCAGGCGATTTAGGCACCGACTCAGAATCTCGAACTAGTTATAACGATGTAGATGACTATATTGTACTTTCTAACCAACCTATTACTAATAGCTTAGGTGAGGTGTTAAGCGAATACAGTGACTTTAACTTAGTTATTACAGTCCAGTACGATAGCGACTTTAACGAATTGACCATCAACGATGGCACAACCTTTAAGCGTATTACTATTGAAGTAACATCACCCTTAGGCGAAGTTTACGGATTTAGTGCATATAAAGGGAATTACTAATGCAAAGAGCTAAATACCAAAATGCATTTACCCTTATAGAGCTATTACTTGTCATGGTTATTATTGGTGTTTTAGCCGTAAGTGCATTTTCGTTTATTGGTGCTGGGGTCAGCATTTACTCACAAGGTATTGAACGCCAAGAAGCAGTAGCTCAGGCCCGCTTTTTAATAACGCGACTTAGTAAAGAGCTTCGCCACGCTACGCCAAACTCATTAAGGCTCTCTTGCAATAACAGCACTAGCGGAGCATGTAGTGCTCAGCAGTGCTTAGAATTTACGCCGTTTTTATCAGCGACTCACTATACAAATTACCTACCTACCGTAGCGCCTTTTAATGTTAGCGCTGTTGATTTTGAACTTAATAATTTAACGCAGCCGCAAGCTGGAGATTGGGCAACTATTTACCCATTAAGCAGTGCTGATATATATGATGAAAATAATAGTAAGCGCTTGCAAGTATCAGCATTTAATAGTTCAGCGAGCGAAATTGATGAGTGGCAATTTAGTAAAGCATTTGCCCAAGAGTCGCCGAGTAAACGCCTTTATTTACTTTCAGAACCGGTAAGTTTTTGCGTTGAAGGGCAGTATTTATATAGATATACCAATTACGGTTTTACTATTAATCAATTAGATGCCGTGAGCTTACAAATAAGCAGTGGTGTTAAACGTGATTTATTAGGTATTTACATTGCCAATAATTTAGCGAGCGATTTATTTTTTACTCTTGATGCGCTCTCCTTACAAAGAAACGCTGTGCTTAATGTGAATGCGCAAATGCAATTTAACGATACTGAAGTAATGAACTTTAATCATGAGGTACATATTCCTAATGTACCTTAAAAAAAATCCTCACGGAAAAGCCTTAGCCAGTAAACAAAAAGGGAACTTAATAATTGTTTCTTTGGTAATTATTGTTGCTTTATTAGCACTAGGATTAGCATTAGTTAAAGTGCTTTCTGGTGCATCTCAACAAAATACAATTGAGTACTATGGGGCTCGCGCTTTTATGGCAGCACAAAGCGGCCTAGAAAGTGGTTTAACGCAACTATTTCCAATAAATAGCTCAGTTCAAAGCTGTACATCAGTTACTACTGATTTAACCTTCCAAGCTGCATATTTAGCTAACTGTAAGGTCGAAGTGAATTGTAGCGAATATATAGGCTTACCCGATAGCAGTACGGCGAATGGACTTGTGAATATATATTATCTACAAAGCAGTGCAACGTGCGCCGCAATTGATTGCCCTGCAGGGAGTAGCTGCAGAAAAGATTATTGGCAAACACAAAGAACGCTCAGTGTGGAGGCTAAAACTTTACCATGATGAAAAATGCATTAGTCATTATATTTTTTAGCTGCGTGTTGCTTTGTAATTACGCAAACGCGGTACCGCCTAAAATTGAAGGGCGCTATATTGAGCTGCAAGACACATACACATCACCTATTTGGACAAAAATAAATTTTCAACAGCAATACATAACACCTCCTGCTGTTTTTATGCTCTCAACAAACCAAGGCGGAAACCCCGCAATAATAAGAATACGTAATATAACCACAACCAGCTTTGAGGCACTACCTCTTGAGCCTTCGGGTGAGGATGGTGAGCACGTTACGATGGGAGCTCATTATTTGGCTGTTGAATATGGCGTACATGAGTTTCCTGATGGAACAATCATGGAAGTAGGAAGTACCGATTTATTATTAGAGCTACAGTATGGTCCTAAGTCAGGCTTCTCCCCATTTACGCCAAAAGGTTATAAACAGTTAATCTTTGCTGAGCCATTTTCACAAAGGCCGAACTTTTTCCATTCATTACAAACGCTCAACAGCATAGATAGTAATCCACCTACTCAAGCATTAGTGCCTTTTTTGACCGTTGCAGTAGAAAGTAATTCTTTATCTGCTAGCGGCGTTAATATTGCTTTAGAAGCATCTGAAACAGCACTTGGGCTTATAAAAACCGAAACTGTTGCCTATATGGCCGTAGAGCCTGGAAGTAACCGCGTATTTACAGACGATAATGGACTTGAAGTGTCCTGGGAAACTTTTTTCACAGGCTTTGAAGTTGACGGTTGGAGCAATGGCTGTAATTACTTTAGTTTTACTAATAATTTTAGTGTGGCTCCGTTAGTTGTAGCAAGTAAAAACTCACGCCAAGAAGATGATGGCGGGTGGCTACGCAGCTGTAACCTAAGGACCGACAGGTTAGGGCTAGTTGTTGACGAAGATCGTGATGGCGATAACGAGCGCCGTCACGTAAACGAGGAAGCATCAATACTCGCCATGACCAGTACCTTTGTATTTAATGGTGATATTTTAGATTGTGATACGCTATTCCCAGGCGCTATTTCTACTTATAACAATGGTGAAGTGCAGCTGGTGCAGGGAGTAGAAATAACCGATGGTAATGCGCAGTTTGTCACTACCACAAGTTTAATTTCTACAGCGCTGACAAGCCCTCCTTTGTGTAATGGTCAGGCGTGTGTTGCTGGTGGTTATAACTCTTTAGAACCGAATCAAGCGGCGCAGGTGCCAACGGTTACAAATGATGGTAGCTCAACAGGGCCCGTACCTACTTCTTTAGCTGGCGACTATTATTACAATGAGTTGCAGTTAAGTATGCTGGAAACACAATACAGAGTAACAGCGCCTACACGTATTTTTTTAAAAGACACAACCTCACTTCTATCAACTTCATTTTTGAATATAGGTAAAACAAATATAGTAGTAGAAACTGGCGCGTACTTGGCTATTTATGTGGATGGTGCGGTTGCTATTGCAGCCGATGCAAATATTGCGGGCTATATTGTTGCAACTGGTGAGGTAAGAATCGCTCAAAATGTAACGTATCAGGGATCAATTACATCGGCTACTCAAATTATTACCGAAGGGAGTTCAACGTTTGACGCTCTACCAGTACCCGAAAGTATCCCTGGTTTTTGTGGTATTTATACACCAGAAACACTGGATCATTATCGTTTAACAATAAGCGATAACAAAGGTCTAACGTGTGAAGCTAAAGAAATGACACTAACAGCCTGCGCTAATGATGCCTGCGATTTATTATTTGCGGAACCCTCTAGTTTAAACCTTTCTCCAGATAATAGTGGTCAGCAAAGTTGGGTTACGGGGGAGAATATTAATTTTACAGGATCAGCGGTTGTCGAATTTGCTAAACGCACCACAGGCAGTGTTACATTTGGATATAACACTGCTGATCCTTCTGCACCTCTTCGTTGTTATATCGGTGGTAATAATGTTGGTTTGAGTGGCTGTAAAGTTACGTTTTCTGATGCTGGATTTATTTTTAATAATGATACAGATGGAAATACTACAATTCCTACTCAGTTATCAGCAAAGCCTTCAAATACTGGATTTAATGCAAAAGCGCTATCTATTCAAGCGGTAAAAACAAATACCACTACGGGCGTATGCGAAGCTGCATTTCCCGCTGGTGGCGATGTAAGCTTAGATTTATCGTATACATGCAGTACTGGTGCAAGTTGCTCCGATACGGTTTCACTTAGTAATAACAATAATACCTTTGCGGTAGAGCAAGCCTCTAAATCATTCATACTTAACTTTGATAGTGAGTCTAAAGCCCCGATTGTTATAAATTACCCCGATGCAGGAAAGTTGAGTTTAAATGTAAATACCAATTTAATTTTAGACCCACTAACTAATTTATCAGTAAATTTAACGGGTAGTTCAAATGAATATGTCGTAAAACCATTTGGATTAGCCATGGAGGTAGCAAGTGATGGTTATGCAGCAGACGCTGATGGAAGCTTATTTAGATTAACGGGCGAAGCATTCGATTTAAAAATGAATGCGGTGCAGTGGCAAACAGGGCAAGACACTAACAACGATGGTTTCCCAGACAACTACAGCAATATTACAAATAACATCATTGCCAAGCATTTTATGACAGAGCAACCACTTGTAGAGGCATTACTTAAAGCGCCTACGCCAGGCATTCAAGGTACGCTTGAAGCGATGAGCACTGTTGCCTTTAATGACACAGGTAGTTTGAGTGAATCCGTATCGCAATATAATTACGACCAAGTTGGCATCATTGATTTAACAGCAAGCCTTCAAGATGCCGATTATTTTGGTGTGGGAGACGTAAAAGGTGAGCTATACAACGTTGGCCGCTTTGCACCTTCACAGTTTCAAATATTAGGTGTGCAAGCCGCAGCGCAATGTACACGTTATGGCAGTAATTTAACTTACCTTGATCAACCTTTTGAACTTGGCTTTACAGTACAAGCACAAAATCAAAATGGTGAGCTAATGGCCAATTATAAAGAGGGCTTTGATAAGTCCAGTGTAGCCATCAATGCCGAAAATAATGAAATAGCTAACTATGTACCCGCAACTAATTTTGCTAGCCGCTTAGTAAACCTAGGAAATAATAACTGGGGAGAGATAAGTGACGGCCAATGGCAAATGAGCCAAATAAATACCACACTTAAAAGATTAGGTGTAGGGCAACCAGATGGGCCATTTGCTATGGTGAGCTTAATGGTAACGCTTTCTGACATAGAAGGGGCAACACTAATTGATGCAAATGATAAACCTAATACACAAACAGCATGCTCGGGTGGTTGTAATAGCGTACGACTAAATGCATTACCAATAGAGTTTAGGTTTGGACGCTTAGTCCTTGGCAATAACGCAGGCTCCGATCTCGACCCTTTACTTATTCCTATGCAGGCTCAGTATTACAACGGCAGTGGATTTGTAAATAACGCTGAAGATAATTGTAGTGTATTTGATCATACCCAAATCACTCAAATATCACCTAGCAGCCCACAATTAACCTATAAATATGGGACTGGTGTATCTGGCCAGCTAGAAGCGGGAGTGTATCCGGCAGATAACGGTATTTATGCACAGCCAAATGGTTTGGGTGAATTTACCTTAGAATATAATACTTATGATTGGTTAAAGTGGGATTGGCAGGGCGATGGAACACAGCTCTATCCTCGTACTATTTTACAATTTGGACGCTTTAGAGGAAATGATCGGGTTATTTACTGGCGTGAAACACGCGAATAGTTGTAAACTAATATAATAATTGAACAAAGCTTGTGTTTTGTGCTGCAAGTACATAGCATAAGGCTTTAATTATAAAAAATAATAACGACCAAATAATTGCCGCTTTTTGGGACTGGAATATATGCGAATTACTCCTTTATCTCTGTTAATTTCAGCTAGTTTGTTAGCTAGTAGTGCATTTGCACAAGACACAGCTACAGTGACTGGAATTGACTCAGAGATTAGTGTTAAACAGACAGAATACGATAACTCGACAAGAATACTTGAAAAACATCTTAAAGAAGAAAGTCAGTTACAAAATCAATTAGAGCTACTTCGTTCTCGTTCTACAGAGCTAGATAAAGAAAAAAACCAAGCGCTCGATGCGATGAACGAAATGTACCGTCGTTTAATTGACGATCCCACTATTAATATTAGTGCGGCTCAATCACGCTATCAAAAAGCGGTGATTGATCATAAGCAAAATAAAGATGACATTTCTATGCAGTTGGCGGCAATTGCATCCCACCGTAAAGATATAGAACAAATTCGTGTTGCTAAGCATACGCTTTTAAATACATTAGAAAGTTTAAAAGAGCAGTTAACTACGGCCCGCGTAGAGCGTTTACGTAACGAGTTTACACGTGAAGGTACGCTTGAGGTTAACCACACTATTAACTGTAAGCGAACAGAAACGCTAGCAGCATGTGAGCAACGCGGTCAGCAAATGGGTCTACAAAAAGCAACTAAACGCTTTGTTGATCAAATTTTTGCAAATCTAACAGAAGAGCGCATTGTTGAGCCAAAACGCAATTTGGCGGGCGCTCAAGTACAAATATTAAGTAGCCATGTAGTTAACAGTGCATTTAGCGGTCAAGGTAATTACAACGTTAACTTAAGTGTAACTATGCGCGGCGAAGTTAATAGCAGCCGTTTATGTAGCTTATTAAGCATAGATAACCGCTATTGTTCTGAGTACGGCACGCCACTTACGGCTGCTTATCAACCAGCGTATAACAATACATTTACTGATAGTCAGTTAACATTCAGTAATAGCGCGGATAATAGCAACACTGTGTCGGTTTCTCGTTTAAATGAGCAGCCAGTACGTGATTATTCAGTTAAACCTGCATCGGTGAAAAAAGATTACCCTTCTATCCTTAATAAGAAGAAGGATCAATCAGTAGAGCTAACATTACGATCAAACGTATACGACGATGAAGTGTTTATCGATGGTGTAAGCTTTGGCTCAACACGCTTGATTACACGTTTACCGCCGGGCATTCATAACATTGAAATACGTAAACTTGGTTATAAACCTTATCAAGCACGTGTTGATTTGAATAAAGCGCAAACAATTAATGCAAATTTAGTAAAAAAGCCTAAGTCGATTGCTGCACCGACCTATACTCGAGAGCAACCAGAAGTAACAACACGCCAGGTTAGTGAAAACGTTAATGTATTAAATGCAAACGTTGAAACGCCGGTTGTCGTTATTCCTGCAGGCAAATTTAAAATGGGCGATATTAACGGCAATGGTTTAGCTAATGAACGTCCAGTAATTGAAAAAGTAATAGCAAATTCTTTCGCTATGCAAAGTAAAGAAGTAACCGTGGGTGCCTACGAAAAGTTTGTAGCAAATACAGGTTATAAAACTCAAGCGGAAAAAAATAAAGGGTGTGCGTATTATTTAAATGGCGAACCAGTATGGGAAGCAAATTTAAATTGGCGTAATCCTGGTTTTGAGCAAGGCAGTGACTTTCCTGCTGTATGTTTAACTTATAACGATGCAAAAGCTTATGCTGAGTGGTTATCTGGTCAAACAGGACAGCAATTTCGTTTACCTAACGAAGTTGAGTGGGAATACGCAGCACGCGCAGGAACTGAAACAGAATACCCTTGGGGTAACGAAATTGGTAAAAACCTAGCTAACTGTGGTTGGTGTGGTAGTGAATGGTCAAACAGACGTGCATCACCAGTAGGTTCTTTTTCTCCAAATGCATTTGGATTATACGATACCGTAGGCAATGTATGGGAATGGACCGATAAAGAATCAGGTGAGTCTGATGTAGCAGTAAGAGGCGGAGCGTGGAACTTTGCACCAAGCCTTGCTCGTGCATCTACGCGTTTAATTTTAGCGCCTGATTTTAGATCTAACTACATTGGTTTTCGCTTAGTTCGCGAACGATAAAACTCAATTAAGGAAGCTTTGCTTCCTTTTTTCACAAATTCACAAAGGCGCTGCGCTTTATATTGCTCATATAGTTGAGCATGTTAAAGTGAGGCAGCTAATATAAGAACGTATTTCAAAGGTCATCCAGCCTCATGTTTAAAAAACTCCGTGGTATTTTTTCTAACGATCTATCGATCGACTTGGGTACAGCCAATACCCTAATTTATGTAAAAGACGAAGGCATTGTATTAAATGAACCTTCTGTTGTTGCTATCCGCCAAGAGCGTGCTGGTGGACCTAAAAGTGTTGCATCTGTAGGTACAGAAGCAAAGCTTATGTTAGGTCGTACACCGGGTAATATAAAAGCGATTCGTCCAATGAAAGACGGTGTTATTGCTGACTTTTTTGTAACAGAAAAAATGTTACAACACTTCATTAAACAAGTGCATAACAATAACTTTATGCGTCCAAGTCCGCGTGTACTAATTTGTGTACCGTGTGGTGCTACTCAAGTAGAAAAACGTGCAATACGTGAATCTGCAATGGGTGCAGGTGCTCGTGAAGTTTACTTAATTGAAGAACCAATGGCAGCAGCTATTGGCGCAGGCTTACCAGTATCAGAAGCAACAGGTTCTATGGTTGTTGATATTGGTGGTGGTACAACTGAAGTTGCTATTATTTCACTTAACGGCGTTGTTTACTCATCATCTGTTCGTATTGGTGGTGATAAGTTTGACGAAGCTATCATTAATTATGTACGCCGTAACTTTGGTAGCTTAATTGGTGAAGCAACAGCCGAAAACATCAAGCATCAAATTGGTTCTGCGTTTAAAACTGATGAACCAATCGAAATTGAAGTGCGCGGTCGTAACCTTGCTGAAGGTGTTCCGCGTTCATTCACACTTAACTCACATGAAATCCTAGAAGCTCTACAAGAGCCATTAATGGGTATTGTGAGTGCAGTAATGGTTGCGCTTGAGCAATCACCACCAGAGCTGGCATCAGATATTTCTGCGCATGGTATGGTACTTACTGGCGGTGGCGCATTGTTAAAAGATTTAGACCGTTTATTAATGGAAGAAACGGGTATTCCGGTTGTTGTTGCTGATGATCCACTTACATGTGTTGCACGTGGTGGTGGTAAAGCACTTGAAATGATCGATGTTCATGGTGGTGACGTTTTTAGTTACGACTAATGAAATTAATGTTTGGACGCACAGTCTCTTTGCAACTGCGACTTTTTGTCGCAGTGCTTTTGAGTATCGTACTCATTGTTGGAGACAGATATACGCAAGGTGGTACCGTTGTTCGTACCAGCCTCAATACCTTAGTTAGCCCACTAATTTATGTTGCTAATTTACCCTACGAATTATTTAGCTTGAGTGCTAAAAGCCTGCATACGCGGGATCAACTTCTTACCGAAAACGAAGCGCTGAAAAAAAAGCAAATGCTACAAAGCGAGCAACTTCAGCAGTATCAATTTCTAGCCAGAGAAAATCAAAAACTACGCGCCTTATTAGGCTCATCTGCAAAGCAATCAAATCGTAAAATTATTGCTCAAGTACTTTCTGTGCATTCAAATCCGTATAGCCATCAAGTTGTTATAAATCGTGGTACCACTGACGGGCTTAGTGAAAGCCAAGCCGTCATTGATGAGATGGGTGTAGTAGGGCAATTAACTAAAGTAGGCTCAACAACATCACGCGTATTACTCATGACCGACACCACGCACGCTACACCTGTGCGTATACTTCGTAACGATGTACGAACCGTTGTTGAAGGCATAGGTAAAATTAACGTAGTTAAGCTCTCTCACGTTCCGCACAGCTTAGATGTTCGCATTGGTGATGTACTTGTTACATCAGGATTAGGTGGCACATTCCCTGAGGGATATCCGGTAGCTGTAGTAACCGAAATAAACCGCGATGAAGGCCGTCCATTTGCACAAGTTTTTGCAGAGCCTATTGCGCAATTAGATCGCATTCGTTTGCTAGTTATTTTATGGCGTAATAAACAGGAGCAAATCAGCGATGATTAATCGTTATTCATTGTTAATTGCGCTAAGCATCTTTTTTGCGTTAATAATGGCTTTAATGCCACTCCCATTTTCGTTTGAACCATTTAGGCCTGACTGGGTTTTACTTGTACTTATGTATTGGTCGTTGGCAGTACCGCATCGTTTAAATATTGGTACTGCTTGGGTTGTTGGCTTATTAATAGATTTAGCATCTGGCTCACCGCTAGGTGTGAACTCGCTTACATTTTCAATATGTATATTCGTAACTGCGAGTAATTTTCAAAAAATTCGTAACTTTTCGCTTTGGCAGCAAAGCTTATTAATTGGTTTGTTTTTAACGCTTTATCATTTAATGCAGTTTTGGCTAAATCACTTTTTGCTAGGTGTTTACTTTAATCCACAGTACTTATGGCCAGTAGCAACCGGAATGGTTAGTTGGTTTTGGGTCTTTTTATTACTTCGTAAATATCGCAGACATTTTAGGATCAGGTAATGACTACCGCAGTATATTTGGCATCAGCCTCTCCCCGTCGTAAAGAGTTATTAAGCCAATTAGGTGTCGAATTTACACAATTTAGTGTTGATGCAGATGAAAGTGCACTTCCAAATGAACAACCTAGAGCACTTGTTGAGCGTTTAGCGCGCTTAAAAGCTCAAAGTGGTGTAGAGCTTGGGTATACAGATCGCCCTGTACTTGGTAGTGATACAGTGGTTGTTATCGATAACGAATCACTGGGTAAACCACGCGATAAAAACGATTTTACAAATACATTAAAACGCCTGTCAGGTAACACACATCAAGTACTTACCGCTGTAGCATTTGCGACGCAAAATGATGTAATTAGCTGCGTTGTAAGCACTGACGTTACTTTTAAAACCTTAACAGATGAAGAAATTAATGCCTACTGGGAGACGGGTGAGCCACAAGATAAAGCCGGCGGATATGGTATCCAAGGTTTAGGTGGTCGCTTTGTAACTCATATTGCGGGTAGCTATTTCTCCGTTGTAGGCTTACCTTTATATGAAACCGAACAATTATTAAAAACATTCTTAAGAAGGTAACATGAGTACAGAATTACTGATCAATGTCACACCGAGCGAAAGCCGTGTTGCCCTAATAGAAAACGGTGTACTACAAGAAATACAGCTAGAGCGAATTGGTAATCTAGGTATTGTAGGCAATATTTATCTAGGAAAAATAAGCCGTGTACTTCCGGGTATGCAGGCTGCTTTTGTTGATATCGGCCTAGAAAAAGCCGCATTTTTGCATGCATCCGATATTGTAAATAGTGCCTCTATTGTTGAAGGCGTAGACGACGTACCAATAAAAAAAGTACAAGATATTAGAGAGTTAGTTCGTCAAGGCCAATACATTATGGTGCAAGTGGTAAAAGATCCGCTAGGCACTAAAGGCGCAAGACTCACCACTGATATAACGATACCTTCTCGCTATTTAGTATTTATGCCAGATGCGACCCATGTCGGGGTTAGTCAGCGTATTGAAACTGAAGAAGAACGCTCACGCCTTAAAAAAATAGTCGCAGAGTATGGTGACGAAAATGGCAGCTTTATTGTACGTACTGCTGCAGAAGGCGCTAGCGAAGCTGAATTACGACACGATGCCGGTTTCTTAAGAAAATTATGGGAAAAAATTACAGCTCGCCGTAGAAAAACCAGTAAAGCGAGTATTCTCCACGAAGATTTAACGCTTGCCTTTAGAACCCTACGTGACTACGTAGGCGAAGATATGGAGAGAATTCGCGTTGACTCTAAGCTTAGCTATGAAGAACTAAAATTATTTACAGAAGAGTTTGTTCCGCAGCTTTCTCAAGTACTTGAGTATTATCCTGGTGAGCGACCTATATTTGATTTGTTTGACGTTGAAAACGAAATTCAAAAAGCACTACATCGTAAAGTTACGCTAAAATCCGGTGGTTATATAATTATTGATCAAACAGAAGCGATGACGACTGTTGATGTAAATACTGGTGCATTTGTAGGGCATCGTAATTTAGAAGAAACGATTTTTAATACCAACGTAGAAGCAACCTCTGCAATTGCTCGCCAGCTTAGGCTGCGTAATTTAGGCGGTATTATCATTATCGACTTTATCGATATGGTAAGTGAGGATCATAAGCGCCGAGTATTACATTCACTTGAATCAGCACTTGCTAAAGATCGCACTAAAACGAATATCAATGGGCTTTCAGCACTTGGGCTTGTTGAAATGACGCGTAAACGTACACGCGAAAGCTTAGAGCATATTTTATGTGATGTATGTCCAGCGTGTTCTGGTCGTGGTTCGCAAAAAACAGTTGAAACAGTGTGCTACGAAATACTACGTGAAATAGTGCGTGTTAACCGAGCATACGCTGCCGATAAGTTTATGGTATATGCAGCGCCTGCTGTGAGCGAAGCCCTACTAAACGACGAGTACCATAACCTTGCCGAGCTTGAACTATTTATTGGTAAGCAAGTCAATATTCAAACAGAGAGCTTATACAGCCAAGAACAGTTTGATGTGGTAATGATGTAATGAAAGCAAAAGCGGTCTGTTTTTTTTGTTTTAGAAAGTTATGGCAGACCTGCGCCATAATTTTGGTATTACTGGCCGTTATTGTTTCAATTTTAAAATATACCCTCCCGTATGCAAACGAATACAAAGGTAATATAGAAAGCTATTTACACGAAAAGTTTGAAATAAGCTTATCTATAGGTGAAATATCAGCAAGTTGGCAGGGCAGTGGTCCTGCATTAGTACTAGAGAATTTATCGTTTAAAGATAACGAAACCGCGCCAATATCACTCACCATTGCCAAAACCAGCTTAGAGCTAAACTTATGGGAAAGCTTAAAAGCACTGCAATTTAAATCCAATTATTTTGTTATTAATGGTTTTCATACCAGTGTAAATATTACCAACTTGTTTAAAACCGGTGATAACGACGAAGTCTCTTTTGAACAAAAAGAGTTAATAGAAGAGTTGTTTTTAGGTAAAACAGGTCACTTTGCAATAGAAAACTCTAGTATTAACTTTATTTTAGAAGACGGTAAAGAACGTAAGTTACTCCTTAAAAATATTGTTTGGCAAAATGACGATGAGCAGCATCTTGGCAGTGGTAGCTTAGCATTGCCGGGTATTTCGGTCGGTGATTTTGACGCGCGCATAGCACTCACTGGCGATACCTTAGAGCAAGTTGCGGGCGACATTTATGTGCAAGCAAATAAGGTCGATGTATCTAACTGGTTTGCACAATATATTAATACCGAAAAACAACAACTGCATAGCGACATTAATTTACAAGCATGGTTAAAGCTAGATAAAGGTTTTGTAAGCGATATAAAAATGCAGTGGCTACCAAGCTTTGTGCGTTGGCAGCGAGAAGAGCAAAGCCAACAAGTTAGCTTGAGTGAAGGTGGATTCCATCTATATCCCGAGCAAAATAGCTGGCACTTAAAAAGCACAGGTTTAACATTTAATAGTAACGATAAAGCATGGCCAAGTTTAGAGTTTGAAGCTCAACTAGGGGCGAAAAATGAAGTGTGGCTCCATCAAGTTGATTTTGAATTACTGAGTAACCTAGCAGGGCTAAGTAACTTTAATGCACTTGAGCCATTTTTAGAGCGCCAACCTAGTGGGCAAATAGATCACGCTTATTTAAATTTCTCTAATGCACAGCAATGGCAATTATGGTTTGAGGCTGACAATATTGGTTGGCAAGAATTAAGATCGGTACCTGCAGCACAAGGACTTAGAGTAAATGGTTTACTTAATCAAAGTAGTGGTCGAATAAATTTATTTGGCGAAAATGGCACATTAGTTACAGGCGAAAGCTTTAGCAACGACATAAATTATAATCAGCTAAATGTAGAGCTAGATTTAGCTAAGCGAGATGATGGCTGGCATATAAGTAGTGACAATATATGGTTTGATAATAATGAAGTTACTGTTGCTGCAGAATTACAAATTAGTCTAACAGATGATCCTCGATTAGATCTTTACGCTGAAGCCTTCGCCCCAGATGCCAAAATTGCAGGTCATTACTTCCCATTAAAAGCTATGAGCCCTGAGCTCGTTAGCTATTTAAATGGTGCAATTAAAGGCGGAGAAGTATCTAAAGCACAAGTCTTATTTGCAGGACCTTTATCTGGTTTTCCATTCACCGATGGTAGTGGCCAGTTTGGTGTATTAGCGCAAATAGATAACGCAACCTATGAGTTTGATCCTGATTGGCCTTTGGTCACCAATGCTGACGTACAGCTACATTTTGATAATGAGCGTATGGACATATATAGCCAGCAAGGTAAGTTGGTTAATTTAGATATTGGTAATAGTGTACAGGTAAGCATTGCAGATTTAATGCATGCTGATGAACTTATTGTGCAAATTGATAAAAAAGCACAAATGGAAAAGTTACATGACTTTTTTGCAGCGACACCTATTGCCAAACCTCTTGCTGAAATTTTTAAAGTTGTGCAGGGCAAAGGCGAAGCCGATGCCAGTATTGAGCTTTTAGTAGGCTCAAAGTTTAAAGGCGGGGCCAGTGTTAGCGGCAAGGTTAATTTAAATGACTTGCCAGTATTTATAGCAACGCCAGGGATTGAGCTTAAAAACTTAACTGGCGAGCTTAATTTTAAAAACGACAATATCACACTTAAAAATGCGACTGCGAAATGGTTGGGCATGCCGCTAACTATTAATTACAGCAGTAAAAGTGATGAAAAAAATTACCAAGCAAACATAGATATAAACGCCAAAATTGACGCCGATACACTAATAGATAGTGGGCAAGGTATATTAAAAAATTATTTAAGCGGGCAAAGTGATGTTGATATTGGCTTAGTACTTAATTTTACCGAGCAAGGCTTTAATTACCGTGCACAGGTAAACTCAGAACTACTTGGCTTAACGAGTAACTTACCTGCACCTTATAATAAAAATAGTGAACAAGTGTGGGCGCTTGATGCAATAGTACAAGGTGATGACATTTCTAATCTCATTACAGCAAACGCTAATCAACAGTTTTACTTTAATGCTATTTTAGAAAATGGTAAATCACAGTTTAGCAATGTCCATTTTGTGCTTGGAAAACAAGATTTAGGATTAAACCAAAAAGATTTAAGCGTAAATATAAATCTTGAACAGAGTGAACTAGTGCCTTGGTTTGATCTGATTGATCAAATAATTAAAGCTGGTAAAGCAAACTCAGATCAAGAATCAAAAGGGATTATGCCACCGCTTAATGAGGTGGTCGCAAATATAGGTTTACTTGATGCGAGTAACATCATTTTTAATGATTTTGAAATGCGTTTAGCACCATCAAAAGACGATTTATACCTAAAGCTAAATGCTAAAGAACTTAGAGCTGGGGTTTTTATTCCTACATCACAGCCTAGCCAGCCCATACGAATTAATGCCGATTACTTAAGGCTTAATTTTGCACCGCACAATGAGCAAGCACTTGAAATAACAGATGTACTTCCTGAGAAAGACTTGAGCTGGCTTACTAAAATACCTGCCATTGAGTTTGAATGTAGTGATTGCAAAATAGATCGCTACCAACTTGATAAAGTGAGTGCGTCGCTATTGGGTGATGGCGAGCGTTTATCAATATCACAACTTGTGGTCGATAAAGGCGATCATGTACTGCGCACTAAAGGGCAGTGGCAAAATGGCTTAACAGCGCTAAGTGGCGAGCTTAAAAGTGATGACATAGGCGCTCTTTTTGGCGAGTTTGATATAACCTCTGCGATTAAAGATTCAAAAGCCGATCTAAATTATGATCTTACTTGGCAAGCAGCCCCTTACAATTTTGATGTGAAAACTTTAAGTGGCGAGATAGCTTGGGATTTAGGAGAAGGTCACTTAACTGAAGTTAGCGATGGCGGGGCACGCGTATTTTCGTTACTGAGCCTTGATTCATTAGTACGCAAGCTGAAACTTGATTTTAGAGATGTGTTTTCAAAGGGCTTTTTTTATAACAGCATGCAAGGCACTATGCAGTTAGAAAACGGTATTGCTTACACTAAAGATACTAAAATGGACGGCGTACCCGCCGATTTAACCATTAAAGGTTATGCAAATTTAAACACGCTTGATATAGATTATGATCTTGCTGTAGCGCCGCAGGTAACCTCGAGTATTCCTGTAATAGTTGCATGGATGGTAAACCCAGTAACAGGGCTTGCTGCCTTAGCAATTGATAAAGTTATTCATTCTGCGCGCGTGATCTCAGAGATCAACTTTAAAGTGACGGGTAAAATGAACGATCCTATTGTTCAAGAACTCGACAGAAAAAGTCGTGAAGTTACGCTACCTCAAGCTGCGCAAAATCAGCCACAAGTATCAGTCGATTTAAAACTTAAAGATGCACAAGTAACAGTAACGCAATGAACAAAACTGAAATACTAAGCAAACCCACAATAATTGCCCTGCAAATGTGTTCAGGAGTAAACCCTGATGACAACATAGCAAGCTTAAAGCGTGCCCTTAAAACACTTCCAGCAACAAGACCATTACTTGTTTGTTTGCCTGAGGCTTTTTTAGTGTTTAGTAAAAGTGGCAACGACACGCTAGCCATTGCTAAGCAGGTTGAGCGATACAAACTACAACTTAGTGAATTGTGCCAACACCATAATATTTGGTTAAATGCAGGGACAATGCCTGAGCCATTTAACGAACATAAATATTATGCAGCATCGCACTTATATAATAATCAAGGCGAGCTGGTTGCAACGTATAACAAAATACATTTATTTGATGTAAACGTAGATGATCAAACAGGTAGCTATCGAGAGTCAGATTTTACCCAAGCAGGTAGCGATGTGGTGGTGGTTGATTCTCCCTTTGGTAAAATAGGCTTAACAGTATGTTATGATCTGCGCTTTAGTGGCTTATTCAATGAACTAGTACGCCAAGGCGCCGATATTATTTTAGTACCAAGTGCATTTACAGTCGTCACAGGACAAGCGCATTGGCAGCCATTATTAGCAGCTCGCGCAATAGAAACACAATGTTATGTAGTTGCAGCAGCTCAGTACGGTACACATCAAAATGGCCGACAAACATATGGCCACAGTATTATTATTTCACCTTGGGGAAGTATCCTGAGTGAATTGCCAACAGGCACCGGTTTTATAAGCTGCAACGCAGATTTAGACCAGTTACAAAAAATTAGACGAGATATGCCCGTGCAGTCTCATCAACGATTTAGAGAGCATTTATTATGAATTCGGTTGAACAGCATTTACTACACGACAGCCAGCTAAATAGAGAAGAGCTCGAAAAAACGCTCGCTTACATACATCAGCATAAAGTGGATTACGCCGATTTATATTTTCAATCAAGCCACCACGAATCATGGGTGCTTGAAGACGGCTTAGTTAAAGAAGGCTCTTATAACGTTGAACGTGGCGTTGGTGTACGTGCTGTAAGCGGCGAAAAAACAGGTTTTTCTTACTCTGATGCAATAAACCTCGAAGCGCTAAATAAAGCGGCAACAGCAGCACGTAGTATTGCAGATGCCGGCGAAGATAGAGCGATTAAAGTATTTAGTGATGTTAAAGCTAAAGAGCAGTTTGCACCGCACCAGCCAATTTCGAGTATGAGCGATACCGACAAGGTGAGCTTATTACGCGAACTTGAAAACTATATTCGTGAGCTAGCACCCGATGCAGAGCAAGTAATTAGTTCAATGTCAGCGGTTTACGAAGAAGTATTAATCGCAGCAAGTGATGGTACGTTTGCCACCGATATTCGCCCGCTTATTCGTTTAAACTGCTCAGTACTGCTTGAAAAAAATGGTCGCCGTGAACGCGGTGGAGCAGGCGGTGGTGCACGTTTAGATTATGGTTACTTTAAAGAACTTGTTGACGGTAAACCGCGTTGGATGGAATTTGCCGAAGAAGCAGTACGCCAAGCTAAAGTGAACCTTGAGGCTATTGATGCCCCTGCAGGCACGATGGAAGTTGTACTTGGTAATGGTTGGCCTGGCGTGCTTTTACACGAAGCGGTAGGGCACGGACTTGAAGGCGACTTTAACCGCAAAGGCACGTCTGCGTTTAGTGGTAAAGTGGGCCAAAAAGTAGCATCTGAGCTGTGTACAGTTGTCGATGATGGCACAATGGCCGATCGCCGTGGCTCACTTAATGTAGATGACGAAGGCACACCAGCCGCTTACAACGTACTCATCGAAAACGGTATTTTAAAAGGCTATATGCAAGATAAGCTAAACGCGCGTTTAATGGGTGTAAGCCCTACCGGTAACGCACGCCGTGAGTCGTATGCACATTTACCAATGCCTCGCATGACTAACACCTACATGTTAGGTGGAGAGCACAGCCAAGCCGATATTATCAGCTCAGTTAAAAAAGGGGTATTCGCGCCTAACTTTGGCGGCGGACAAGTTGATATAACCTCAGGTAAGTTTGTATTTAGCGCATCAGAAGCGTATTTAATCGAAAATGGTAAAATTACCCAACCAATTAAAGGCGCAACGCTTATTGGTAACGGCCCAGAAGTAATGCAGCAAATATCTATGGTTGGTAACGACTTAGCGCTTGATAAAGGTGTTGGTGTTTGTGGTAAAGATGGTCAAAGCGTACCCGTAGGCGTAGGCCAACCAAGCCTTAAAATTGATCGGTTAACAGTCGGTGGTACAGCTTAAGTATTACTCAAGCGCGAAGTGAATTCGCACCTACGTGCTTGATGTTTATTGTAGGTGAGGTTTTACACCTCGCTTTTTACTTTTAAGCAGGGCTCTATGCGCGAAGTAAATTCGCACCTACGATTTGCATTCTTACTTTGGGTAGGTGAGGTTTTACACCTCGCTTTTTAAATACAGACTTAGAAATAGAGCGCGAAATAAATTCGCACCTACGATTTGTATTTTTACTTTGTGTAGGCAAGGTTTAGGCTTCTCCTTCGTCCTCTTTATTTTTTTCAGCCTCTTTATACCATAACGCAAAAAAGCACTCTGTTAATTTGTGCTCTATCTCAAGCGCTTTTTCTGTTGGGCAAAACAAGGTAAAGCTTGCTTTAAATTCACCTAAATCGGTTGTACCAAAGTGAATTACCGGCTCTGGGCCAGATATTTTTGCATCAAGTTTACGCTCAATCATCGAATTATAACGGCTTGCTACTTCTTGAAACTCTTCGCAGTACAGTTTAGCTTGCTCATTCAATGTGTCGTGAATAGGATACGGGTTAAAGCTCTCTCTGCGCACAATAATAAAATGATGTGTAACAAAGCGTTTTACAAAGTTTAAGTTTTTAATAGAGCTGGTAATTAGCTTATTATTAGGAATATATATGGTTTTTCTTGAAAATTGATAAGTATGTATATCAATTTCATGCATGGTTGTTTTTATCCAATCCGTTTCAGCTACTTCACCAAAGTAATCACCTACTTGTATCCAATCACCCACTCTAAACGGGCGAGTTGTTACGAGGTAAAAAAAGCCTATTACACACTGAATAAACTCACGCGTTGCAAGTACAATCGCCACGGCAAAAGCAGCAATAGAAAGTGCAAAGTTTTGAATTTCAGTAGACCATACAAATAGCAGCGATATCATCATTACAAAATTAATAAAGTGCTTAATATTGTGTGCGATGTAACGAATATCTTTTTCTTTTTTTTCTGCGCGATTTTTAGCCAGCTTATCAACAAGTACTTTTAGTACAAATGCAATTGTGATCATTACAATTGAAAGAAGAAACGGATGCAGCAATATATCTTTAGTCATAATATCCAATTAAACGCGAGTTGATAAAAACAGGCTCAGTATATTGATTTATTAAACCAATTAGCAAATTTAGTGCAAAAAAAGTAACCAATAAAAATGGAGAAACGCTATTGAGTTACTTCATCAGTGCAATGTTTGTGATTTTTAGCCATTCTTTTTCGGCATATGAGTACAAGCTCAATGGCTGAAATAAAAATCAAAGTATAGCCAAGCGTTTCTATACCTTCTTCAACAATGTTTTTTACCGCACGTACATAGTCATCACCCATTACTGAATGCCAAAATGCGCCTTTGCCCATCATTCGCGAAAATGCGAGTAAAGTAACCATGCCTGATAAGCAAATTCCATAACTAGGAGTGAAACTATAGGCTTTTAAAGCGTTAAAAATACTTCCTTTGTTTGTTATTAAATAAACAAACACGCCAGCTAAAATTGAATAGACGATACTTTGCCAAGCGCCATCAAAAAAGTATAAGTCGAGGTAGGTATCAAACTCTCTCACAAACATCATTGCCGATAACGCAGCTAGTAATACAGCTGGTATTTTGAGTTGAAAGTTAATTCGCGAAGCATAAAAAAATAAAATACAACTTAAAGAAGTTAAAACATCTTGCATATGTTCGGTAAGAGTTTCTTCACTGTAAAGTGCATACTGTTTTAATTCAAACCCTTCAAGTTGAATTAAATGAGCAACACCCGCTAGGCATAATAAATAAATAAAAGATCGCAGTAAAAACATAAATAACCAAGAGAAACTATAAATGCGCGAGATTCTAATTGTAAAAATGCCTTAAAGCCAAAACAAAATTTAAACTTTTAATATTTTTATCGGTCTAAAATTTTTGCTGTTAAAATAATGGCTTAGATATTTATTTAATGTTGAATGGATGTTTTTAATGTGACGTTTTAAGTGGTTTGTTGTGCAAAATATAACAAGCATTAAAAAGCCCTTACTAATTACTTAGTAAGGGCTTTTTATAATTGAGCGCTTAGAGCTTAGAGCTTAGCGCATCGTTACAAATTCTTCCGAGCCAGTCGGGTGAATCGCAACAACGGCATCAAAATCAGCTTTAGTTGCGCCCATTTTCATGGCAACGGCAAAACCTTGAATCATTTCATCAACCGCAAAACCAATACCATGTAGGCCAACTACTTTTTCGTCTGGGCCGGCACATACAAGTTTCATTTTACAAGGCTGGCGATGTTTAGTTACCGCTGTGTACATAGCCGTAAAACCAGATTGGTAAATTTTAACGTTTTCTTCGCCGTACTGAGAAATAGCTTCTTGCTCAGTCAAACCAATAGTACCAATAGGTGGATGACTAAATACAACAGTAGGGACTAAGCTGTAATCCATTTTTAAATCATCTGGTAGTTCTTTATTAAATAAACGCTCAGATAAAGTACGGCCTGCTTTTACTGCTACCGGTGTAAGTTCAATACCATTTTCGATGATATCGCCAACCGCGTATACATTTTTAGCTGTGGTATTTTGATACTCATCAACTTTTACAAAACCACTGCTGTTTACTTCTACGCCGGCTGCTGCAACGTTAATAGCATTGGTTGTTGGCTCGCGGCCAATGGCCCAAATAACTTGATCAACGTTATGAGTTTTGCCGTTATCTAAATGCAGTGTTACAGAGCCATCATCTTCTTTTACCAATTTATTTGGTACAGAGTGAGTATGTAAAGTAGGACCTTCGGCAGCCATTACTTCAACAAGCGTATCTACAATATATGGGTCAAAACTACGAAGTGGGGCATGCTTACGTACAAATAAATGTGTCTCAGTACCTAAACCATGTAATACACCAGCAAGCTCAACGGCTATGTAGCCTGCGCCTATTACTGCAACGCGTTTAGGTTGCTCTTTTAGCTCAAAGAAACCATTTGAATCGATACCGTGTTCAGCACCTTCAATATGCGGAATGCTTGGGCGGCCGCCTACTGCAATTAATATATGATCGGCTGTGTAGTGCTCGCCGTTTACTTCAACTGTTTTATTATCTACAAATTTAGCAAAGCCTTTAATTACAGTAACGCCATTGCTAGCAAGGCCACTGTCGTAACCTTTATGAATTCGGCCAATGTAGGCTTCACGGCTTTCTACTAGTTTGCTCCAATCAAAGCCTTTTACTTCAACATTAAAGCCGTAATCTGGGGCATATAAATTAATTGCTTCAGCAACCTGAGCACCGTGCCACATTACTTTTTTAGGTACACAGCCCACGTTTACACACGTGCCGCCCATGTGTTTTGCTTCTATAAGTGCTACTTTAGCGCCACGCATTGCCGCTCTATTTGCAGAGGCAATACCACCACTGCCACCACCGATTGCAATATAATCAAAGTGTTGTGTCATTTTATGTCCTTAGGCGTTGAGTTTTATGCGCATTAGCATAACATTAAGTTTTAAAAATAAAGAGTGTTTAGGTGACCTATGTTTAGTAAAAAAACATTCGAATTTCTTGCTCAGCTTGATAAAAACAATAATAGAGACTGGTTTAACGACCATAAATCACAGTACGAGGAATACGTAAGAGAGCCCGCTTTAGATTTCATTAGGCAAATGCAAGCACCACTTGCTGAGGTTTCTAGCCATTTTGTCGCATCAGATAAAAAAGTGGGCGGTAGTTTAATGAGAATCCATAAAGACGCGCGTTTTAGTAAAGATAAAACCCCGTATAAAATTAATGTAGGGATTCAATTTCGCCATTTTATGGGAAAAGACGTACATGCCCCGGGTTTTTACTTTCACTTAGCAAATGACGAATGTTTTGTAGGAGCTGGTATTTGGCGACCAGAATCAAAGGCGCTTAACGCAATTAGAACCTGCATAGATGAAAACCCAAATAGCTATAAAAAAGCAATTTATGATGAGCAATTTAAATCTATATTTGAAATGTCAGGAGAATCGCTAAAACGCCCGCCAAGAGGTTTTGAAAAAGAGCACCCCTTAATAGATGAGCTCAAACGAAAAGACTTTATAGCCATTAGCCCACTTACTCAAAAGCAAATATGCAGTAATAACCTAGTTGATACGGTGTTAGAACGTTATAAAGTGGCCGACTCATTAATGGGTTATTTGTGTTTTGCTTTAGAGCAACCTTATTAAAATTAAACAACTTAAAAGCGGCTGAGTTGTTTTTTTACTTTTAGACCCAATTTAAAACGTAATGCATTAACGCAAAGAGAGTATTTATGAGCAACCCATTAATTGGCCTTGAAGGCTTACCACCATTTTCAAAAATAAAGCCGGAGTACGTAGTACCAGCACTAAAAGACGGTATCGAGCTTTGTCGTAAAGCCATTGATGACGTGTTAGCTAAAGGCTCGTATACGTGGGATGACTTAGTATTACCCCTTGAAGAAGCCGATGATAAATTATCGCGCATGTTCTCCCCTGTATCGCATTTAAATTCAGTAATGAATAACGACGAATTACGCGAAGCTTACGAGCAGTGCTTACCGTTAATATCTGAATATTCAACATTTGTAGGTCAGCACCAAGGTTTATACAACGCGTATAATACGCTTTATAACAGTGACGAATTTAAAACGCTGACTACAGCACAACAAAAAACAATTACTAATGCGCTACGCGATTTTAAATTATCGGGTATTGCTCTGGCGGCAGAGCAGCAAAAACGCTACGGCGAAATTAGCGCGCGTTTATCAGAACTTGCCTCAAAATTTGGTAACAACGTAATGGATGCCACACTTGCTTGGCACAAGCATATTACTGATGAGAGTGATTTAGCAGGCTTGCCAGAATCGGCTCTTGCACTTGCAGCTGATACAGCAAAAAGTAAAGAATTAGAGGGTTGGTTATTTACACTCGATTTTCCATCATATTTACCAATAATGGCTTACGCAGATAACCGCGAATTACGCAAAGAAACTTACACCGCGTTTTCTACGCGCGCATCAGATCAAGGCCCTAACGCCGGTGAGTTTGATAACTCTGACATTATGAGTGAGGAGCTTGCGCTTCGTCATGAACTTGCACAGTTACTAGGGTTTAACAGCTACGCTGAAAAGTCACTGGCAACTAAAATGGCCGAAACACCAGAACAAGTATTCTCATTTTTAGAAGACCTAGCAGCTAAATCAAAACCACAAGCAGAGCAAGAAGTGGCCGAGCTAAAAGCGTATGCTGAGCAAAAACACGGTATTTCTGAATTAGAAGCATGGGATTTTGGTTACTACAGCGAAAAGCTTAAGCAAGAAAAGTATGCAATTTCAGACGAAGTACTACGTCCTTACTTCCCAGCAAATAAAGTGCTTAGCGGCTTATTCGAAACCGTTAATCGCTTATTTGGTATTAGCGTAAAAGAAGTTACTGACTTTGATACTTATCACAAAGATGTACGCTTTTTTGAAATTGTAGATAGTAGCAATACTCTACGCGGACGTTTTTATCTCGATTTATATGCACGCGACCACAAACGTGGCGGCGCGTGGATGGACGACTGTATGGGTCGTAAAGTACGCGCTAACGGCGAACTACAAACTCCAGTGGCTTATTTAGTGTGTAACTTTAATAAGGCGGTTGGCGATAAACCGGCGCTGTTTACTCATGACGAAGTAACTACTTTATTTCATGAGTTTGGTCATGGTATTCACCACATGCTTACACAAGTTGATGCCGCGCCAGTGGCTGGCATTAATGGTGTAGCGTGGGATGCGGTAGAGCTTCCTAGTCAGTTTTTAGAAAATTGGTGTTATGACGAAGAAGCCCTGAGCTTTATTTCAGGTCATTATGAAACGGGTGAGCCGTTACCTAAAGAGCTACTTGATAAATTACTAGCGGCTAAAAACTATAACTCAGGCGTACAAATGCTACGTCAAATTGAGTTTTCGTTATTTGATTTTAAAATCCATAACGATTACAAAGTGGGTGAGCAATGCCAAATTCAAGCAGTACTAAACGATGTACGTAGCCGCACATCAATCGTTAAACCGCCTGAGTTTAACCGTTTTCAAAATGGTTTTAGCCATATTTTTGCCGGTGGTTATAGTGCAGGTTACTACTCGTATAAATGGGCTGAAGTACTTTCTGCTGATGCATTTTCTAAATTTGAAGAAGAAGGTATTTTTAACGCTGAAACAGGGCAAGCCTTCATGCAAAATATTTTAGAAAAAGGCGGTAGCGAAGAGCCAATGGAATTATTTAAAAAGTTCCGTGGTCGTGAGCCAAATGTCGACGCGTTACTACGCCATAGCGGTATTGCTGTTTAAAAATTAATATTTAGCACAAACCAAATTAAAGCGCCTATATGGCGCTTTTTTATTATTTTAAAATTATTATCTAATAATTTTTAGTAATTTCATCCTACCGTACTATGCTTTTAGCACACCTAATAAAATGGACTAAGGCATGGCAAAGTTGGTATTGGCAATTGATGACGACAAATATGTCCATCATATAATTGAAGAGTCTTTGGCAGGATTTTGTAAAATAATTCATGCAAAAGATGGCGATGAAGGATTAAGGCTAACCAATAAATACAACCCAGATATTATTTTACTCGATATTGAAATGCCAGGTATGTCAGGTTATGACGTATGTAAAACTATAAAGCAGAGTCAAAATACTCAAGATATTCCCGTTATGTTTCTCTCATCTAAAATAGAGCTAAGCGATCGGGTAAAAGGTTATAGCGTCGGCGCATCTGATTACATTACAAAACCTTTTAATGCAGAAGAGTTAATAGCGCGAATAAAGGTACTTTACGAATATAGGCAAAAATGCGCAAAACTAAAATTGGATATAGTAAAAGCGAATAAAACAGCTGAAATGGCAATGACAGAGTCAGGCGATATGGGGCGTATAATGCGCTACGTTGGACAAAGTTATCACGTTAATAATTTTCAATCGTTGAGTGAATACTTTTTTACCTTTTTTGCTCCTTTAAATTTAGATGTTGTGGTTGTGTTTTGGTATCAAGGAAAAGGTATTTTTTACAGCCAGCAAAGTGGTGTTTGCCCGTTAGAACAAGAGCTGCTTGAGCAACATCGAAATGCTCAGCGATTTGTTGATATTGGTAGCAGCACTATCATTAATTATCCCAAAGTGTCCCTTTTGATAAAAAATATGCCCGTTGATAACGATGCTTTGTATGGGCGCTACAAAGATCTGTTCCCGCATATATTAGAAGTAACCAACGAGAAGATTGTTACCATGGAAAGAAGCGAAAGCAGTTATGAGCAGGCAGCTCAAATAAGTACAGCCCTTCAAGATATTGTTAAGCAGTTAACTACTCAAAATGTAGAGCAAAACAAAAGTACTAAAGAGTTTATAGAGCAGCTACATGAACTTGACTGCGCTATTAAGCTACAACAAACACAAGCAAACCCTGCGGATCTCACTTTATATATATCTCAATTGGATCAAACAATGCAGTTATTTGTATCGGCTAATAGTGATTTAGCCTTTATCAAATATCAGCTTAAACAAGTTGCCGAAAGCCGCAATGAACTTATATCCAATTTACGTACTAAAGCGGAAGCCGCAAAGGTCAATACGAATCATCATAGTGATATAGAGCTATTTTAGTGCTTTAAAGTAAAGCGGTTGATATACTACAGGCGTATTTTATCGTCGGAGTTTATTGTGGTTATTCAGTGTGCTTTTAAAGAGTTACGCCCTTATTTAAATGAATTAGAAACACGCTTTGGTTTAGCCCAATGGGCGCAAAATTGTAGTGGCTTTAGCTTACATTACGATGATAAAGGGTTAAGTCTATTTAAAACCGACGAGCCTAAGCTAGGTGCAATTAACGTTGATTTTGTAACCGGTGCTGCCGCCCATAGGCGTAAGTTTGGCGGTGGTAAAGGGCAAGCAATTGCCAAAGCGGTGGGTTTAAATAAAGGTGCAACGCCTGTTGTACTTGATGCTACCGCTGGTTTAGGGCGAGATGGTTTTGTACTTGCCTCGCTAGGGTGCAAAGTTATATTACATGAACGTCACCCGGTTGTAGCTGCACTTTTATACGATGGTTTAAAGCGAGCCTATAGCGATATTGAAATTGGTTTGTGGATGAAAGAAAACATGAGCCTAATATTTGGCTCAAGTCATACTTTGCTCTCTCAATGCGAAAGCATGCCTGATGTTGTTTATTTAGATCCCATGTTCCCGCATCGCGAAAAATCAGCATTAGTTAAAAAAGAAATGCGCGTATTCCAAGAGCTTGTTGGTGCAGACAACGACGCTGACGACCTACTTGATTTTGCCTATCCACTTGCCAGTAAGCGCGTTGTTGTAAAACGCCCCGATTACGCCCCATTCTTAAACGAAAAAACCCCAAGTATGCAGATCAAAACCAAAAAGAACCGTTTTGATGTCTATGTAAAAGCGGCAATGGTTTAAGCATCAAAACAAATAGGCGTTATATCCCTAGAACTTATCCATGTAAGAATCGTTATATTGGGTTTGATCATAGGATCTAGCCTTTTGAATCTAGGATCTTATTACATTTTCATGTTAGAATTTGCGCAATTTTTTGGCATAGCAAAGTAGCACAGTAATGATCTTAGATGATATTCGCATTGTTTTAGTTAACACGTCACATTCCGGCAATATTGGTTCGGCGGCTCGCGCCATGAAAACCATGGGTTTATCAAAACTTTATTTAGTTGATCCTGCTTGCGAAATAGACAGCCAAGCAAGTGCATTAGCTGCAGGCGCAACTGATGTTTTAGGCAATGCAGTTATTGTAGGTACCGTTGAAGAAGCTATCGCTGACTGTACATTAACGATTGGCACAAGTGCGCGTTCTCGTACGCTTTCGTGGCCAATGGTTGAACCACGTGAATGTGGTGAAAAGCTCGTTGCTGAAGCCGTAAATGGTCCTGTAGCGCTAGTATTTGGTCGTGAAAACAGTGGTTTAACTAATGAAGAATTACAGCTTTGTAATTACCATGTATGTATTCCTGCTAATCCAGAGTACAGCTCGCTTAATTTAGCTATGGCCGTACAAACACTTAGTTACGAAACTCGCATGGCATTTTTAAATCAACAACCTAAAAAGGTTGAAGAAGACGATGCAGTTTACCCAAGCTCAAAGCAAACAGAGTTGTTTTATGATCACCTTGAAGACACGTTGTTTAAAACAGGTTTTATCATCAAGCAACACCCTGGTTTAGTTATGACTAAATTGCGCCGTTTGTTCAACCGAGCTCACCCTGAAGATGCTGAAATGAATATTTTACGCGGTATTCTCACCTCAATTAATAAGGCTATCCCTAAGTAACTTAGGTATAGCTATTAGTTATAAAAGACCTAGACTAATTAACGCGCTAATACTTGACTAAATTACTCAGGTAATTACAATGGCTGTAATACTTGACCAAAGAGGTCAAGTATTGAAAATTTGTTAACTCTACAATTTAAAAGTAAGAGTTTCTAAATCAAATTTTTATCAAGTGATAATACTTGACTAATTTACTCTGGTAATTAAAATTTGCACTCTTTTGTGCAGGGGGCGTTATGAAGTTAACATCAAAAGGCAGATATGCCGTTACAGCTATGCTGGATGTTGCACTACACACAGGTGTAGGTCCTGTAGCCCTTGCTGATATTTCACAAAGACAAGAAATTTCTTTGTCTTACCTTGAACAATTATTTGCTCGTTTACGTAAAAATGGCCTAGTAAGTTCTGTTCGTGGACCTGGTGGTGGTTATTTACTAGGGCGTGAAGCGAGCGTTATCTCTGTTGGCGATATTATTAGCGCCGTAGACGAATCGGTCGATGCAACACGTTGCCAAGGTGCCGATACCGGCTGTCAGAGTGGTATGCGTTGTTTAACACATAATTTGTGGTCAGACCTAAGCGCACGCATAGAAGAATTTTTGAATAATATTACCCTTGCTGAATTGGTGGAAAAATCAGATGTGAAAGAAATAGCATCGCGCCAAGATAACAGTATTAATAATGCAATTAAGCAGTTGGAAAACATTCAAGTAAGCTGTCAACTTTAAGGTTGACCTGCAGCGGAGAGAGAAATGAAGTTACCGATTTATTTAGATTACGCAGCGACCACGCCTGTTGACGAACGTGTTGCTAAAGAAATGATGCAATGCCTGACAATGGACGGTAAGTTTGGTAATCCTGCGTCACGCTCACACCGTTTTGGTTGGCAAGCAGAAGAAGCTGTTGACCAAGCACGTACAGATATTGCTGATTTAATTAATGCAGACCCACGTGAAATTGTTTTCACATCGGGTGCAACAGAATCAAATAACCTTGCTATCAAAGGTGCAGCACAGTTTTACAAGAAAAAAGGTAAGCACGTTATTACCGCTAAAACTGAGCACAAAGCTGTAATCGACACATGTCGTGAACTTGAGCGCCAAGGTTTTGAAGTAACTTACATGGACGTTGAAGAAAACGGCCTACTTGATTTACAAAAACTTGCCGACACAATGCGTGACGACACAGTACTTGTAAGCATTATGCACGTTAATAACGAGCTAGGTGTAATTCAAGATATCGCGACTATTGGCGAAATGTGTCGCGAACGTAAAATTATGTTCCACGTAGATGCAGCGCAAAGCGCGGGTAAAGTACTAATCGACGTGCAACAGCTTAAAGTTGATTTTATGTCGTTCTCTGCACATAAAGTGTATGGCCCTAAAGGTGTTGGTGCACTTTACGTTCGTCGTAAACCACGTGCTCGCCTTGAAGCGCAAATGCACGGTGGCGGACATGAACGCGGTATGCGCTCTGGTACGCTAGCTACTCACCAATTAGTGGGTATGGGTACAGCGTTTAAAATTGCTAAGCAAGATTTCGAAAAAGATCACGCACACATCAGCGCCTTACGTAATCGTTTAATCGACGGCATTATGGCTGATATGGACGAAGTATACTTTAACGGCACGCAAGACCAATCAGTACCTGGCATTGTAAACATCAGCTTTAACTTTGTTGAAGGTGAGTCGTTACTTATGGCAGTAAAAGACATTGCAGTATCGTCAGGTTCAGCCTGTACATCTGCAAGCTTAGAGCCTTCTTATGTATTACGTGCACTTGGCCGTAACGACGAATTAGCACATAGCTCAATTCGTTTTAGTATTGGTCGCTTTACTACCGAAGAAGAGATTGATTACACCGTCGAATTAATGAAAAACTCTATCGGTCGCCTACGTGAGATGTCTCCACTTTGGGAGATGCATCAAGAAGGTATTGATTTAGATTCAGTTGAATGGGCTCACCACTAATAGTGTGAGCACATACCCTAGCAGGTAATGAGGATAGAATAATGGCTTATAGTGATAAAGTAATCGACCACGTAGAAAACCCACGTAACGTAGGTACTCTAGATAAGAATGATCCGTCAGTGGCAACGGGTATGGTAGGCGCACCAGCATGTGGTGACGTAATGAAATTGCAAATTAAAGTATCTGCCGAAGGCGTTATTGAAGATGCAAAATTCAAAACCTACGGTTGTGGTAGCGCAATTGCTTCATCTTCACTTGTAACAGAGTGGGTTAAAGGCAAAACGCTAGACGAAGCAGCGACAATTAAAAACACTGATATCAGTGCAGAGCTTGAATTACCACCAGTGAAAATTCACTGTTCAATTTTAGCCGAAGACGCAATTCAAGCAGCAATTGCAGACTACAAAAGCAAACAAGCGAAGTAAGAAGAGAAACTCATGGCAGTGACATTGACAGATGCGGCAGCAAACCGCGTACAATCATTTTTAGCAAACCGCGGTAAAGGTTTAGGCCTGCGCGTTGGCATTAAAACGACGGGCTGTTCAGGTCTTGCTTATGTACTTGAGTTTGTTGACGATTTAAACGAAGACGATGAAACTTTTGCGGCTAAAGGTGTAACATTAATTGTTGACGCTAAAAGCTTAGTTTACATCGATGGCACAGAGCTCGACTACACTAAAGAAGGCTTAAATGAAGGGTTTAAATTTAGAAACCCTAATCAAGCTGATGAGTGTGGTTGTGGCGAAAGCTTTACCGTTTAAGCTTAAAATATCTTTGTAGTATAAATAAGCCCTGCCAGTTAATGTAGGGCTTTGTTATTTCTGAATATTATTGGTTGAAGTTATGCGTTACTTTGAATTATTTGCAGTTCCCGTTGATTACAATATTGATTTAGCAACGGTTAACAAGCACTACTTGGAATTACAGCGTACTGTACATCCAGATCGCCACGCGAATGCGAGCAGCCGCGATAAGTTAATGGCAGTGCAAAGCGCCGCCGAAATTAACGATGCGCTACAAACATTAAAGCACCCAGTAAAACGTGCTGAATATATGCTGAGCGAGCTAGGCGTTGATATTCGTGCAGAGCAGCAAACCTTGCAAGATCCAATGTTTTTAATGCAGCAAATGGAACTTCGCGAAGAGCTTGAAGAGCTAACATCGTCGCGCGATCCTGATACCGCCATTGCAAATTTTGAAAAACAAATTAAGCAACTAAACACGCAGTACAGTGCACAACTTGCCGAACAACTAGCAAGTAACGATGAGCAGCAATATCAACTTGCCGCAGATAATATTCGTAAACTGAAGTTTGTTTATAAGTTACGTGACGAACTAGAGCGTATTGAAGACAGTTTATTTGACGATTAATTACTTGCTGCAAAGCGAGCAACACGAGTTTAAAGAGCATTATGGCATTATTGCAAATTGCTGAGCCGGGGCAGAGCGCGGCACCACACGAACATAAACTAGCTATTGGTATTGATCTTGGTACAACTAACTCATTAGTTGCAACAGTACAAAGTGGCGAAGCCCGCACGTTAACTGATGATCTTGGCGCGGCTATGTTACCGTCGGTTGTTCGTTATCAAGCAGGCGGTATTACTGTTGGCGCAGAAGCTGCAAAAGCAGCAACGCAAGACCCTGCCAACACGCTTATTTCGGTTAAGCGTTTTTTAGGTAAAACTCAGGCTGAAATAGAGCAAAGTTATGGCCAGCTACCGTATGAATTTTGTGAGCACAATGGTGCACTAGCAATAGAAACTGCGGCAGGTAAAATCAGTCCAATTAAAGCATCAAGCCATATTTTAGCTGCATTAAAAGCACGAGCTGAGCAAAGTTTTGGTAATCAAGAGATTTTAGGTGCTGTAATCACAGTACCAGCGTACTTTGATGACGCACAGCGCCAAAGTACTAAAGATGCCGCAGAACTTGCTGGTATTAACGTACTACGTTTATTAAATGAGCCAACAGCAGCAGCCGTTGCTTATGGTTTAGATTCTGGCCAAGAAGGTATTATTGCTGTTTACGATTTAGGCGGTGGTACATTTGATATATCAGTACTTAGATTACACCAAGGTGTGTTTGAAGTAATGGCAACTGGCGGCGACTCAAGTCTCGGTGGTGATGACTTTGACTCACTACTTGTTGATTACTTTAAGCAGCAAACTGGTGTGTCAGCGTTGTCACCTTCAGTTTTACGTTTATTCATCAATAAAGCAAAAGCGTGTAAAGAAGCATTAAGCCAATACGCTAAAGTAAACGTGGGTCTTGAGTTTGACGATCAAAAATACACAGTAGAAGTAACACGCGAAACGTTTGATGAAATGGCTATGCCTCTCGTTAAAAAAACACTGCGTTCGTGTCGTCGTGCTGTAAAAGATGCTGGCATAGAAAACGACGAAGTACTGCAAGTTATTATGGTAGGCGGTTCAACCCGTATGCCACTGGTACGTAGCCAAGTACAAAGCTTTTTTGATAAAGAGCCGCTAACTTCAATCGACCCTGATCGTGTTGTAGCCCTAGGTGCTGCGCTTCAAGCCGACGTGTTAATTGGCAATAAGCCCGATTCTGACATGCTATTGCTTGATGTATTACCGTTATCGCTAGGCCTTGAAACTATGGGTGGTTTGGTTGAAAAAATCATTCCGCGTAATACAACAATTCCGGTAGCACGCGCGCAAGAATTTACGACGTTTAAAGACGGCCAAACAGCTATGTCATTACATGTGCTGCAAGGTGAGCGTGAGCTTGTTGATGATTGTCGATCGCTTGCTAAGTTTAGCTTAAAAGGTATTCCACCAATGGCGGCAGGTGCTGCGCATATTCGTGTAACCTTTAAAGTTGATGCTGATGGCCTATTAAGTGTTTCAGCTATGGAAAAATCAACAGGCGTACAAGCTGAAATTCAAGTTAAGCCTTCGTTTGGTTTATCTGACGACCAAGTAGCTAACATGCTAAAAGAGTCAATGAGCAACGCTAAAGGCGACATGCAAGCACGTATGCTTAAAGAGCAACAAGTAGAAGCGTTACGCGTAATAGAAGCGCTTAATGCATCACTTGCAGCCGATGCTGCATTACTTGACGATATGCAACTTGCTAACTTACGCGCTGAAATTGCAGAACTGGTAAAAGTGCGCGAAAATGCACAAGAGCCTGGCGAAATTAAAGCAGCTATCGAAAAAGTCGATAATGCGAGTAGCGACTTTGCATCGCGTAGAATGGATGCATCAATTAAAAAGGCCCTTACAGGGCAGTCAGTAGACAACATTTAAGAGAGATTAGAATGCCACAAATTGTTTTTCTTCCACATCCTGAATTATGTCCTGACGGCGCTGCAATTGAAGCCCCTGCAGGCCAAACAGTACTCGACGCTGCACTTAAAAATGGCATTAGTATTGCACATGCCTGCGAAAAGTCGTGTGCATGTACTACGTGTCATTTAGTGATTCGTGAAGGATTTGATTCACTACAAGAGAGTGATGAGCTAGAAGATGACATGCTAGATAAAGCATGGGGTTTAGAGCCTGAGTCACGCCTTGGTTGCCAAGCAATTATAAGAGATGAAGACTTAGTGGTTGAAATACCTAAGTACAATCTCAATATCGTTAATGAAGAGCACTAGTTTTTAACGATGTATATATTAAAAGCCGCTGTTTGATACAGCGGCTTTTTTGTTTCAAAAAAGCATTCATAAACACGTAGCAGCGACTTTATGTCGCGTTTTAAATCTCAAACGTTTTAAGTTAAATTTTTCTAATCTCAAACTTGAACATCAAAATGATCACGTGTTTTTCAGATTATATAAACGCGGGGTAAACCCGCTGCTAAGAGTTCAACCCAATCCCTAAAATCTATTTCGGAGGTTTATTTTGAGTAATCTTATTTTCTCAGACTCATTTATTAACGGCGAATTTTATAAGACTGATACGCACTTTAGCGTTAACGATCCCGCGACCGAAAAAAGTATTGTTGATGTAAGCGATATTGACGAGCAGGGTGTAAATAGCGCAATAGCTGCAGCTCAAGGGGCTTTTGTTAAATTAAAAGCGACGAATGCCACCGAGCGAAGCGAAACGTTGATGCGCTGGTATGAGCTAGTTATAAAACACAAACAAACACTTGCAGAGCTTATGACCAAAGAGCAAGGTAAGCCACTTAAAGAATCCCTTGGTGAAATTGATTACGGTGCAGGTTTTATCAAATGGTTTGCTGAGGAAGCCAAGCGTAGTTACGGTGACGTGATTCCGCCAACTGATGACTCACATCGTTTAACTAGCTTTAAGCAGCCTATCGGTGTTGTAGCTGGTATAACGCCTTGGAACTTCCCTGTTGCTATGGTTACTCGTAAAGTAGCTCCAGCTTACGCTGCGGGCTGTAGCTTTATACTTAAACCTTCTGAACATACGCCACTATGTGCTATCGCACTTGCTTATTTGGCCGATCAAGCTGGTTTTGTTAAAGGTGCATTTAATGTACTGGTTTCACAAGATGCCAAAACAGTAGGTAAAATGCTGACTGATTCAGAAGTCGTGCGTAAGTTTACATTTACCGGCTCTACCGGTGTAGGTAAGCAGTTGCTATCTCAATGTGCAGACACAATTAAACGCACCTCGATGGAGCTTGGCGGCAATGCGCCTTTTATCATTTTTGATAATGCAGATTTAGATGAAGCTGTAGAAGGGCTAATGGCGGCTAAATTTAGAAATAGTGGGCAGGCATGTGTTGCTGCAAACCGTATCTTTATACAGCGTAATATTCTCGACAAAGTACTGTCAAAAATCACGCCTAAGGTTGCAGCGTTAAAAGTGGCAAATGGTTTTGAAGACGATGTTGATATTGGCCCACTCATTTACCCTAAAGCCAAAGAGAAAGTACAACAGTTAGTACAAGACGCACTCGATAAAGGTGCTACGTTGATTGGCGATAATAGTGACTTAGGTGGCAGCTTTCAAAACCCATTAATAGTAAACAACGTAACTACTGACATGGATATTTACCACGAAGAAGTATTTGGTCCAGTATTAACGGTTATTCCTTTTGATGAAGAAAGTGAAGTGCTTGCACTTGCTAACGATGTACCATTTGGTCTAGCAGCCTATTTTTATAGCCAAAATATTAAGCAAATTTACCGAATTAGTGAAGGGCTTGAATTTGGTATGGTAGGTGTAAATGAAGGTGTTATATCAAACCCAGTAGCGCCTTTCGGTGGCGTTAAACAATCTGGTTTGGGCCGAGAAGGTGGGCATCAAGGGCTGGATGAGTACCTAGAAGAAAAATACGTGTGTATTAAAATATAACGGCAGTTAAGTATACGAGCGCGAATTTACTTCGCGCTTTTTTATGACGTTAATATGGCAGATATATGAACTTTACCTTTTACTGTTGCTACCCAAAGCGCTAAATGCTACCTTTGGGAACATATTTTTTGTTAATAAAACAACATAAAAAAACAAATAAAAAGTAAAAGGATTTCTATAAGTAGAAATAACCCCGTGTGTAAATGCCACCGTAAGGTGGCATTTTTTTGTTTGGATAGGTATAGGCTGTAATAAGCGTATTTTGAATAAAGGCATGGCTTTATAGGTGCTAACTTATAGGTGTGTAACCGGGTAAGTTATCAAAATCTACCTCATCTAGCTGCTCTGGGTTAGCATATTCATTGATATAATTTTTATAGACTTGCGACTCAATAAAAATAGCAAAAATGTCAGCATCAAGATGGTTTTTAGCAACCATTGACCCTAAAATAAATAAACACTCACTGACCGGTTTTGCTTTTTTGTAGGGCCTGTCTACTGCAGATAGCGCTTCAAAAATATCCGTAATAGCCATTAACCTTGCAGGCACCGACATTTGCTCTTTGGTTAAACCTCTTGGGTAACCAGTACCGTCAAGTTTTTCATGATGACCTAAAGCATATTCAGTCACATTGCTTAAGTGTTTAGGGAACGGCAGGGCATCTAAAATATTTTTAGTTACATCCATATGACGTTTCATTACTTCACGTTCGGCTTCGGTTAACGTGCCTCTTCGTATTGTTAAGTTTTCAACTTCATCAGCTGAGAGCAATGGTGTATTAATATCATTTATAACGAGTTGGTATTTGTTTGCAATGCGTTCAATGTGCTCAAGTTCTGCATCACCTAAAAACTCGCCCCCTACATTCACACGCTGTAATAATGCACGGTCTAATGCCAACTGTTTAAGCTCGGTATCAAGTAGGCGTTCAAATTGTTGAACCTCGATAGGTTTTTGCAGCTTCATCGCACAGATGATTTTTTGCTGATACGCTATTTTTAAATCTCGGCTAATTATTTCAAATTTAGCATCTACATATTTTATTCGATCAAAAATAGTTTCTAGTTTTGTCGACTTTTCCATAATGTGATCGGGAGTCGCGATTTTCCCACAGTCATGTAACCAGCCTGCTATATCAAGTTCATGCCGGTCGGCCTCACTCATCGAAAATGAAGCCAAAGGGCCTTTATTTATATCATGTACGGCATCAGCTAGCATTAACGTGAGTGCTGGCACTCGTTTACAATGGCCACCGGTATGAGGAGACTTTTCATCTATTGCCATCGCAATTGTTTCAGCAAAGGTTGAAAAAAGATCTTCCATTCCCTTAATTAGTGTTGAGTTAGTTAGTGAAATAGCGCCTAAAGAGGCAAAAGATCGAATTAGAGTGACAAGCTCTTCACTAAAAGGAATGTTTTTATTTTGCGCATCTTTTACATTTATAAGCTGGATTACACCAATAATGTCATCTTCATGATCTTTTAAAGGAATTGTTAGCATGGACTCAGAACGATAACCCGTGCGTGCGTCCATTTTGCGAGCTGCGCTCATATCAAAGGGCAGGGCATCATACACGTCAGGAATGTTAATCACTTCGCCAGAATTTGCAGAGTGGGCAACAATAGCTGTTTCGTTTGGTTTGCCATCAATAAAAAGATCTATATTAGGAAAATCTACAGGGCTCCCTAAAGTGCCACCTAAATAAAGATTTAATGACTTATTTATTACCGTTTCAAACTTGAGTTGTTTGTTTGGGGTAATAGAGTAAATGCTGCCAGCATCAGAATTTGCTATCGACATCACAACTTGCAGTATTTCATCAAGTAACTTAGACGAGTTTTTTTCTGTTGTTAGCCTAATACTAATATCGATAAAATGCTGAAGGTTTGTTTTGTCTTTAATGTGCTGTCGCATATGTTTACTACTTTTTAGTATGTTTGAAGGCACCATTCCAATCCTTAGCTAGTGTTTGCAAATCAGTGCCCTTAATACGTTCGATAAAAATGGTATAAACGTCAGAGCTAAATACGGTCGTGCTGTGTAGTTCTTTAAATAAGCTAAGCGCTTGTGGCCAGTTTTTATTATAAAAAAGCGTCATGGCCTGCTGTGATTTTTTAACTTCATTTAACTGTTCTTCATCGAGCTTATCTGTAAAATTTATAGGCTCAAACAACTGTATAGCCGTTG
This sequence comes from Pseudoalteromonas sp. NZS100_1, assembly GCF_015864285.1. Lineage (NCBI taxonomy): Bacteria > Pseudomonadati > Pseudomonadota > Gammaproteobacteria > Alteromonadales > Pseudoalteromonadaceae > Pseudoalteromonas > Pseudoalteromonas sp. NZS100_1. The sequence goes on along the minus strand of NZ_JADYXN010000006.1, from coordinate 63,490 downwards.
TTTTTCCGACAACTTGTACTTTATCTATTAAACGAAATGAAATATGAGGGCATTCGTTCATCGTTTCTTCTGTAACAAGAATAGCTACGCCATAAAATTTGGTCAAGCTTTCTACTCTAGCACCTAAATTAACAGTATCACCAAGAACTGTATAGGCTTTACGGTAAACCGAACCCATATCACCTACATTCATATCGCCAGTACTTAAACCGATACCAATTTTTATTGCAGGCTGATTGTTTTCTGCAAATAACTGATTTACTTGCGTTAACCCGTTAATCATACCCATAGCGGCTTCAACACCATGGCGAGCGTGGTTTTCATCTATTAGTGGAGCATTCCAAAATGCCATCACCATATCGCCTACGTACTTATCAATAGTTCCGTTATGATCAAATATGATTTTGGTAATAGCCGTAAGATATTCGTTTAAGTATTCACTTAACTGATGGGGCGACATACTTTCTGATACTGAAGTGAAACTACGAATGTCGGCAAACAACACCGTCATATTTTTTCGCTCACTTTTTTGAGATAAACTTTTGCCCTGTAGTATCATCTGATTTATACGCTCAGGAGGCATATATTGGTCAAACATAGATTTTATTTTTCGGCTATGTTTCATTTCAGCGATAGAACCAACAATGATGTAATAACCCGCTAATATAATGATGAGTAAAAGAGGCATTAATAAAGGTAAACTAATTTTTTGCACTGACCATAAATAAACGTTTAAAAATATAACGACACTTGTGACTGTAAGAGACAAAACAATAATAAAACGTGCGCTCTTACCGTGGCTAAAAAACGACAGTACGCTACCCGTTAATGTAATGATGAGTAAGCTTGCTCCCAGTGACCAATTAGGTTTAGATGGCAGTAGCTCTGGGTGCATTAATCCTTCAAATATATTGGCATGAACCTCCACACCAGGGTATTGCAAACCAACAGGTGTTGATCTTAAATCAGCGAGTCCAATTGCCGATGTGCCAATAAAGGCTACTGTGCCTTCTAATTCCTCTAAACCAATTTTTTTGGTCAAAATATCGGTAGCCGAATAATAAGGGAAGCTATGCGCACGCCCTTTGTAAGGAATTAATATTTGCCCATACTCATCAGTTTGAATCCACTTATCTTGAAATTTTATACCTTCGAATAAGGTTATACCATCTAACCTATTGGAACGGGTTTCTATGTTTTCAGCAAGGGTATAAAGTCGAGCAACTTCAAGTGCTAAAGAAGGATAAAGCTTATTGCCAACTCGATTTATAAGAGCTGCTTTACGTATAAAACCATCTTCATCGCTATGTGCATTGATAAAACCGGTACCCGTTGTAGCATTTTGTAACTGTGGAATATTTACAATAGCACCAGGAAACTGGTTTATTTGTGAATTAGTATGATCCGCATTTGCCCATATAACACTGCTTTTAGCTGGCAAGTTTTGATTAGTGAGTTGTTCATCAATTAATAAAAAACCAAGAACAGTATCATTTTTAGATAATGCGCTTGCTAGTTTTGTGTCTGCATCGACTTGTTTAGTAATTTCAGCAAAGGGGATGGTGTACTTTTTTGATAAATCAGGAATTTCAGACATAATTTTTGTAACAGGGTTTTCTTCCTGTTCAGAAAAAAATATATCGAATGCAATAACAATAACACCTGCATCAGTAAGCTTTGTAACAAGGTCGGCTACTTTTGATCGACTCCAAGGAAAGCGTCCTTGTTCTTGCATGCTCTTTTCATCGATATCAATTATTACAACGGTTTCATCAATACGCCTAGGCGTCTCTGAAAGCGTTAGTAATAAACGAGAGTCGTATATTATACCTTCTACGCGGTTCACTAACTTTGCAAGCGACCCAGTTGAAAATAGCTCTATTGATGCAATTAATAATGTAATAACAGCGCCAATGAAAAAGTGCTTTGAAGTAATTGGTTTTAAGGAGCTAATGAGTAACGCTCCTTGATAGACTAAAAATCAAAAACTCGTCCTTCTCGGCCGCATTCTATTTTTACCTGTTGAGCGTACTGCGTGTGTAAATATTTTTCTATAGCTAATAACTGTTCATCGGTTCTTGATGGATCGTGGCTAATAATAACCACATTTTTAATACTCGCTTTTATAGCAAGCTCAGCCACCTGATCTATGGTGCTATGCCCCCAACCATGTTTAAGAGGCAAGTCTGCATCTATAAATTGAGCATCATGAATTAGTAAATCAGCGCCTTCAATAAAGTTGACCCATTCGCTAATACTTGTGTTTGCTTTTTCTGGCGGATTTAGCTCATTGTCGGTAACGTAAGCCACCTTTTTTTCATCTGCTTTAATACAATAAGCAGTACCACCACCAGGGTGATTTAGTGGAGCAGTCGAAACCAAAAAACCATTAAGTGTAAATTGCTTTTGAGACGATAAATCAGTATTAAGCGTAATGCTGGCAGGTAAATCTTGATAACACACCGGAAAGTACGAACCACTCATTTGCTTTAATATGGCATCTTCACTTTTTTTATCATCAACGTTACCCACAGTAATAGTTATATCGCGGTTAGGTTGGTAAATAGGTTTAAAAAAAGGAAACCCTTGAATATGGTCCCAATGGTTATGCGTTAGCAAAATATTGATAGGACTTTGTGTTTCTAGTAAACGTGTACCGAGTTCTACAATACCGGTACCAGAGTCTAAAATAAGATCTTTACCGTTACTTTGTTCAATGTACACACATGAGGTATTTCCTCCAAAAATGTGCGTATTACTTCCTGCTGAAGCCATTGAGCCTCTAACACCAAAAAATTCAACTTTCATAATTTAAGGCTAAGCTCCATCTTCTACAAAATTGAATTTAGAAATACTAACATTGTTAGAGTTAGTGTCATTACAGGTGCTGCTTACAACAACTTGGGTGTCATTTTGTAAGATGATTGAAGTAAATACATGTGTACTGGTACATTGGCTTGCTTCATAAAATCCGGCACCACTGGCTCCAAACGTATTATCTAAAGTACCGTCAGTTAAAATACGCGCTAACATTCCTTTATTGTTAGCCATGCCGGCTAAAATAAGTTGATTGCTACTATCGAGCGCTGCACCACTTAGCTCAGTGTTACCGCTTGACGCCAAAGTATATTCACCGACACCATTTACGGCAAAGCTAGTATCAAGCGCACCCGTAACGAGCAACCTAATAACATTGGCTTTATTTGGCGAATCAATAAGGTTTGCTATTAAATATAACTTACCCGTTGTGTCAGTTAAAATCTGCGCTATTTTATTGTTGGTATCTGTGGTTTCTTCACCTACATATTTAAAGACTTCAGTACCATTTGAGCTTAACTTCAATGCGATTAGCTTTGAAGTGCCACTTAATACTGCCTTACCGCCAATGAAAATATCCGCATTGTCGGTATGTACACGGTTATAGTACTCAAAAGCTGAGCCTATGATACTTCCGCCAGTGCCAAAGTTAGGCTCAAGGGTACCTTCTGGCGTCAACATTATAACGATTGGGCTAGGAGTGCCACTTATTACGATTGACCCAACAGTAATAATGTTACCGCTGTTATCAAGTGCAATACCTGTCAGGTTTACCAATTCTGCGCCACTGACAGAGGTTGTGTATACACCGTCTGTTGCAAATGAAGTGTCTAAATTACCAGACTGATCAACTTTAGCTACAAAGCCCGCTTCACCATTTTCACTATTTTTAGAGCCTGTAATAACTAAATTGCCGTCGCTTTGCTCGGTTAAAGCGACGCGCGACTTACTCAAATCTATGGCAATTTCTTTATGGCCACTTTCGCTAAAGCTAGTATCGATATCACCCGCACTCGTAAAGCGTGTTAGTACTAACTTAGTAATTGAGTCCGATTTAGCCGTTGATGCAAGAATATACTTACCGGCATGAGGGTCATTGCTAAGTTGTAAAACGTGCATTGATTCGTCGTTTGTCGCATCTACTAAATTATTAAGGGTAAAGTAACCATTCGTTTCAAAGTTACTAAATAATGTGGCTTGACTGTCTATTGCTGCAATAAACGGTTTTGTATTTGAATCATCATTAACACCAGCTACCCAAAGAGTGTCATTAGAGTCGATAGCTAAAGTGTTGGCAAATTGCTTACCACTTATACCATCAATTATATTAATGCCGGAGGTGCCATAGGCACTATCTAAAGTACCTTCATTATTAATCCGTGCTGAAAATAATTTTTCTGAGGCTGATACGCCAGTCGTCCCCGACAAACTAATGCCATTGTTACTAGGCTCGTGTTTAATACCTGTAATTTTAGCGCCGCCATTACCATTTCCACCATTACCATCAATATCATAAATTGCTATACCAGCATCACCAAAACTCGTTATAAGAGTACCCGTTTTATCAATAGCCAAAACCACGGCTTCTTTTTCACCACTGTTACGAGTTATGTAACCACCTGCAAAAGCAGTAAATTCAGAATCACTAACTCCGCCTACAGCAAAAAGTTCGTCGTCTTTATCATTATCAGATATATCAATTGTTAGTGCTGCGCCACCATTGAAGCTATTGTCATTATCGCCATCAGATTTTAAATAACGAAGTAGAGAGTCTTTTGTTCCCTCTGCATTGGTAACACTCCCAACCACTAAGTAATCGGAATCATCAAAGTTCTTAACTGCAAAGCCTTCATCATCTCGATTAGCGCCGCTAACATCGACAATAGCTGGAGTAGAGTTCTCAAAATCTAGATCTGATTTTTTATAATGTATCCATAAACTATCGTTTTGAGTGCCATCAAAGCGTTTACCTACAGCCAGTATCTTATCGTCATCAATTTCAAGGTCATTAATAACAAGAGTACTCGCTTGTGAAGTACAGCGAACTCCTGAATCATTCTCACCAGAGTCAGTACTTACAACGCCAGCAGTATTCATTTCCAATAAGCAGGCTTCAGTATTTGTGCCGTCAAAACTAGAATAAGCAATAAAGAGATCTGTACCGTCAGAAATAATAGCTGTGGCTTCTTCATCATCATCTAAATCTAATATTTTTATTCCATTACTATTAAAAGCATTATTTGTTATGCCAGCGTTGGTGTAAGACACAACAATAATATCTTTATCGTCGCCATCAACAAAACCAACAAAATAAAGGTTGCCATTAAGCTCAATACTGTCTTTAAACTCACCTCCAGAAAAAATGTTTGAAAGATCAAGCTCACCTGTAATCGGGCGGCCAAATGTCACATCTTCAGTTGGAATAAGAAGCTCAATTTCATCAGTAATATTAACGGTTATGTTAACGTTTGAACTTTCATTAGGTGTGCCATCATCAGTTATAGTGACATTTAAGATATATTGATTAGTTGTTTCAAAATCAAATGGGCTTTCACCTGCGGTTGATAAAACACCAGAGCTACTATTAATTTTAAATAAAGCAGTGTTACCGCCAGTTAAACTATAAGTTAAAGTCTGGTTCTCAATATCTGACGCGCTAACAGTCCCTATGATGTCGCCATCGGTAGCATTTTCATTAATACTAAAACTTTGAACCGATGCTACAGGTGCATCGTTAACACCAGTTACGGTAATGGCCACTGTGGCTGTATTGGTTCCGCCATTATTATCACTAATCGTATAAGTTATCGTGGCAAGTCCATTGGTATTGGCTTCAGGCGTATATTGAATTTGATTGCCAACTACTGAGACCGAGCCAATATCAGCTGAGGCTGAAGAGATTACCAAGCTGTCTCCATCAGAGTCAGTATCATTTGCTAATACGTTTATCAGTATTGGTGCTGCATCTTCAGCCATGGTCGCGGTATCGTTATTGGCAACAGGCGCATCATTCACGGCAGTTATCGTAATAGCGAGCGTGGCAGTATTCGTTCCACCATTATTATCACTAACAGTATAGGTAACTGTTGCTAAGCCGTTGCTATCGGCTGCTGGTGTGTATTGAATTTGATTGCCAACTACTGAGACTGAGCCAATATCAGCTGATGCTGCACTGATCGCCAGGCTGTCGCCATCTACATCTGAGTCATTTTCTAATACGTTTATCAGTATTGGCGCTGCATTTTCAGCCATAGTAGCGGTATCGTTATTGGCAACAGGTACATCATTCACGGCAGTTATCGTAATAGCGACCGTGGCAGTATTTGTTCCACCATTATTATCACTAACGGTATAAGTAACTGTTGCTAAGCCATTGCTATCAGCTGCCGGTGTGTATTGAATTTGATTACCAACTACTGAGGCTGAGCCAATATCAGCTGAGACTGCACTGATCACCAGGCTGTCGCCGTCTTCATCTGAGTCATTTTCTAATACGTTTATCAGTATTGGCGCTGCATCTTCAGCCATAGTAGCAGTATCGTTATTGGCAACAGGTGTATCGTTCACTGCAGTTATAGTAATAGTGACCGTGGTATTACCTGTTCCGCCATTATTATCACTAACGGTATAAGTAACTATTGCTAAGCCATTGCTGTCGGCCTCCGGTGTATATTGAATTTGATTGCCAACTACTGAGACCGAGCCAATATCAGCTGAGGTTGCACTAATTGTGAGGCTGTCGCCATCTACATCTGAGTCATTGGCTAATACGTTTATTAGTATTGGCGCTGCATCTTCAGCCATGGTAGCTGAATCGGCGTTTGCTATTGGAGCATCGTTTACGGAGGTAATAGTGATAGTTAACGTTGTTGTACTGGCACCACCGCTGCTATCGCTTACAGTATAAGTAACTGTTGCTACGCCGTTGTCGTTGGCTGCCGGTGTATATTGAATTTGATTGCCAACCACTGCGACTGAACCAGTATTTGCCGAGGCAGCACTGATAGTGAGGCTATCACCATCCACGTCAGAGTCATTTGCCAATACGTTTATTAGTATTGGCGCTGCATCTTCATCTACTGTCGCTGAGTCTGCGTTTGCAATAGGAGTATCGTTTACGGGAGCAATAATTATTGATAAGTTTGTAGTTGCAGTACCGCCGTTCCCATCACTTATTGTGTAGTTAATAATTGCTGTTCCATTTGTATTAGCAGCAGGCGTGTATTGGATTTTATTATCAACAACAGATGCAGAACCTATATCTGCAGTAGCAGCTGTTATTGTAAGAGTATCGCCATCAATGTCGGAGTCGTTAGCTAGTACGTTAACTAATAACGCAGGAGCATCTTCGTTCATCGTTGCTGAATCAGTAGTTGCAGTAGGGGCATCATTAACGGGTGTCACGGTAATCGTCACACTTGCTGTTCTGTCGTTTATACCTTCATTACCAGTACTATAGCCATCCGTAATGGTGTAAGTTAGTACTATCTCACCTGAAAAGTTTGCTGGTGGAGTAAACTGTATTTTTCCGGCGACAATAGTCGCTTCTCCAGCAATATTTTCTATGTTCGAAATACTAATCGTATCGCCATCTGCATCAGTGTCGTTAGCTAGCACGTCTAATAAAGATGCAGAGCTGTCTTCGTCTAACGTAAATTGATCGTTATTGGCTTCTGGAAAAGTATTAACGCCGCTTTCACTTAATGTTACTTGAGCTGTTGCAGTTAAGCCTTGCTCATTTGAAATTGAATAAGTAAAGCTATCTACACCAATAAAACCTAAGTCTGGCTGGTAGGTAAATGAGCCATCAACTTTTAATGTAAGCTCGCCATTTTGAGTTGCATTGATTGCCGTGGTGTTAACTGATAAATCGCCAGCCTCAATATTAAAATCGTTAATTAATAAGCCATTTTGTACTGTTACTTCAAATAGTTTATTTTTGCTAAATTGATAGGCATCATTTTGTGCGACAGGGCTATCGGGTTCGCTGTTTATTACTAAAGTTACTGTGGCTGTAGAGGTTGCACCTAATGAGTCTATAGCTTGATATCGAAATTGATCAACACCATTAAAATTAGCATCCGGCACATAACTAAAGCTGCCATCAATTGCTAATAATAGTTGGCCATGTGTTGGTGCCACAATAAATGTTTCATCAACTGAAAAACTGTCATTATTTGGGTCAGTATCGTTACTAAGCACACCATTGGCTGCTGTAACCACAAGTGTTTCATCTTCGCTTAAACTATAGCTATCATTTTTTGTTACAGGGGCTACGTTAGTGTTTGAGCTTACAATAGTTACATTTGCAATAGCCTGAGCACCTTGTGCATCAACAACTCTATACTGAAAGCTGTCTTGGCCTTGCATGTTCTGCTCGCCTTGGTATTCAAAGCTACCATTATCAAAAAGGGTTAATTGTCCTCTTGTCGGTTCGCTAACAGGCGTTGTATCAACAGTTAAGTTATCTAAATCAATATCGCTATCGTTAATAAGTAAGCCAGGCGATAGGACAACTAAGGTTCCATTGTTTGTAATGTTATAAGTATTATCAAGCGCAATAGGGGCGTCGTTAACAGCTAAAATGGTTATCTCTACAACTGCGGTATCTGTCATACCTAGCTCGTTAGCAACTTGATAGCTAAAGGCATCTTCACCATTAAAGTTTGCAATAGGGATATAAGTAAAATCCCCATTTTCATTTATATCAATGGTGCCATGCTGCGGTAGAATTAATGCATCTGCATTTACACGCAAATCGCCACTGTATTGATTCGTATCATTTGTTAGAACGTTGCCTTGCAGAGTTTGATCTTCATTTATCTGAAACTGATCGGCATTAGCTTCTGGTGCAAATGCAAGCTCTCCACCCACTGGTGCTATGTTTATTATATTAGCAAAGCCACTTTCACCACTGCCATCAATACCGGTAATAAGTACTTGATAACTTTTATCTGTAAGTGACTCGGTAATGCTTAATGCAGTATCTTGAATACTTAAAAATTGTTGCCCGTTTTCTAATTCATTAATATTAGTAGATGAAACTCCAGCTTGAGTTGCAATATAAACGTTATAACGATTAAGTTCGGGGTTAGCTTGCCACGAAAGATTTATATTATCTTCGTCTCGCTGAGCTGTAACACCTTCAATTTGATATGGTTGCCAGTTAAAAGTAATTGCATCAGCAAGGACTTGATTATTTAAAGTGTCAGTTATCCATATTTCTAGGCGTATCTCTCCTGGAGTTACACCATAAAGTGCAGGGCTGAGGCCTATAATTGATTTTTCGTAGTCAAAACCACAATCAGAAGAACACAGTGATATGCTTTTATTGACACTAGGGAGCACTAAATTAACTTCAGCAATGCCATCAGTATCCGAAGCTTCAAGTAAAAAAGAAACGTTGCCTTGCACAGTTTCGTTTGTTTGTGAAAAAACAATATTAGCGCGTGTATTAGCTATGCTTGATCCAACTACTCCTCTACTTGAAGTGACAGCACCTAAAACTTTTGTATTCTTGGTTTGATTGCTCGCTATAACACCAGCCAAATTTATATAGCTAGTCACCGTTGGCGGTACTACTTCAGCCGTAGGTGATTGTATTGTCTCTTGAGCAGGGCTTTCTTCTGAGCCTCCACAGGCACTTAACAAAAACACCATAGAACCAAGCAAAAATATATTTTTTGCTGTCATTTTAAATACTCCATAATAAAAGCTTTGTATCCAATGTGTTTATGGTTCTAATTTAAAAGAACCGCTAGCATTTACATCAGGATTATTTATTTCGTTAAGATTAAAGTTGCCAGTAATATTGTCTAAGTCATTCAAAAATATTGCATCAACATCGCCCTCGGCTTTATTGTTGCCATGGGATGCAAATGTAACGGCTAAGTCAAGTTCGCTTAAATTTATTAAACCGCTGTAAGCCGCATACCAATTTCCGCCCGCGTCATTAAAACTAATTTCGCCATCAGGCACTGTGCCATTATCAAAATCAACAGCCATAGTCATAGCAAAGTCAGTAACAGCACCCACACTCGAATTTACATTAAAGCTTGATGCTTCATAGTTAAATACACCTTGGCGCTGAGCTATTTGATCGACTAAAGATGCGCTGCTAACTGTTTGAAATTGTTGTTCAGAATATATATCCATAGTATCTGTATCTGCTTCAAAAGCATTTACTTCAACTTCAGTTACAGATGCTTGTTCAGTCTCTTCTTCGTTGTCATCTTTAGGGTCGATCGTTACTATATTTTGATCAAACACACGTGCCGCACGCGTCGTTTTTAATACTTCACCAGAGGCTGTAATTTGTGCAAACGAAAATGCCTCGTTATCACCCAAAGAAACCACACTATTATTTTCGAGTGTTAGATCTATTGCGCCATCCCATACAGCTAAAAACACATTGCCTTCAACGAGCTGAACTTCAAAATGTGTTCCACGTATACCAATAGAGCCAACGGGGGTTTTTACACTATAAGAGCCGCCATTTTTTTTAATCACACCCGAAATAGAGCGCAAACCACCTTTAAGTAACTCAATAGAAGCAGAACCTTGTTGGGTATTATCATCAAATTCATAGTTAGCAATATTTAGTTCTGAATTTTCTTTTAAAGCGATTAAACCACCATCCGACATTGAAAATTGCGCTTTGCTTTTCTCTCCAGTCGTAATGCGATCTACACCAAAAACGGTATCTCTGCGCTGCAACTGCCGTTGTTGTTCAGAGCTTCCATCAACCGCTAGTACAGAGCCTCGCGCTAAAATAGTTTTACCAGCGGGATCATTTGCTTGTGTATAAAAACTTACACAAAGTAAAGTGGTAATTACAGGGAGTAAATGTTTCATAAATACCTTAAATTAAAATGAGTAAGAAGCGCTTAAATTGATATCTAAACGGTCATATTCGAATAAAGAAATATTACTGGATTTATCTTGATAGTTGGCAGCCAACTGTATTGCTAAATCACGATTAACTAAGTAGCGAACAGAAGTTGAGAACATAAAGAGGTTATCGGCACGTTCTTGTAAAAATAAAGGGTGATCATCTTTATAATTAATCCATTGGTATCCAGCAAGAGATAACAACTGCCAATGTTGAGCTAGTTGAGTGTTCACTTGGTAGTAAAAACTCGTAATATTACGGCTATTAAATTCACCTTCAGTAATATCGGCTTCTTCATTTTTAGCGTTAATGCTTAAGCTTTGAAACCAATTTCGAGTTGCGTAGCTAGCACCCGCATTTATCGCATAAAATGAGTTATCGAGCTTTTCATCAAATCTATTGTTTAAAACACCCGCAGTCGCAGAGCTAAATAAATTAACTTGTTTATTCAGCTTATAACTAGCTCCGGCCGTTAAAGCTGATTCAGTACGATAAAGATCGCCATCAAGCATTAATGGAGTCGTCGATACTTGTGCAAACCAACTTATGTCATTTTGTTTATATTGATAGGCAGCATTAATATGCGCATTTATACGATCGTATTGGCTGAGTTCTGCAAACTTGTACCACCCGGTATTAACACTCAAAGTTATTAAACTTTTTTGATCTATAGGGTGAGAGTACTTTCCTCTGTAATTTAGTCGCGCATAGTTGTCTTGCGTACTTTTACTTTCTGGCGATAACAAAAACTCACCAATATTAGGAATTATAATCGTATTTTCTGCCGTACCCGCATTTACGTTGCCATCAACGCCAAGGGCAAGCTCAATATTTTGCTTATAAGAACGCCCCGCTTCTTGCTTTTTAAGTGTGGTTGTATCAAGTAACGACTGTGCTGAAGACTTTATGTTATTAGGTGTGTTAGGTGAGTTAATCAGTATTAAAGCTTGAGTATCGGCAGCAGGTAAATTATTAACGGTTAAATAAGCACGAACTAAGTACAAGCGAGCTTCATACCATCTAGGGTTGTTTTCAACCACGCGTTCAAAGGCAAATACAGCTGGCGCCGCATTTCCTGTTTTAAGCGCAGAGACCCCTAGTAAAAAATCGTATACGGGTTCACCCAGGTACTGGTATTCACTATTACTTTTTTGATAAGCCTGAGTATATTTTTTTTCAGAAACTAATTTTTGAAGTTCAATCAGTAGCTTATTATATTCATCATTGCTTTGAGCCAATGAGTTAAAGCTCATTACAGCTAAACAACTACACAGTAAATTTCTTAAAACCTGTTTAATCATGCTTAATTTTATATCCCAGTAGAAGTTTGATGTTTTGTATAAAAAGAGATGTATGTACTAGAAATTTAGCACTTTTTGTACTTAAGTACAGCCAATGTAATCACATTGGTTAAATAAATGTTATTTAATTTAGGCTAAACAATTGTTTAATAAATCTTCAAATTAAACTTATTAAAACAGAAGAGGTTGCTGATAAACTGCTTTAGCTTAAAATAGTAATTAATTTGGATAACAAAGGTTAAATATGCTGTATAGGATATAAAAAGATAATTTAGGGAGATTATTAAAATATAAATAAAGGGTATTACTAGGAGAAAAAGTGGGGCGATTGACGGGGCTTGAACCCGCGACAACCGGAATCACAATCCGGGGCTCTACCAACTGAGCTACAACCGCCACTACACACACCTTGTTTGGTGTGGCGCGCATAATACATAAAATAATAAATGTTGTGAAGCCTAAAAGTGAAATAAATTAAAATAATTTATTTCAGGCAAATATAATTAGTATTTGGTCGTTAATAACTTTCCAAAGTAGGCTTCATTTTATCGCATAATTGCCTCTAAAAAATCGAATGTACTTACATTTAATAGTATTAATTCATTATTTCATGAGAATAAATTGTAAATTAATGTATAATAATGCTCGGAAAACGCTTAATAAAAAACATTTGGAGTAAATATGGATTCAGTACTTAATTGGCTTAACGATAACTCAGGCCTAATCTTACACTACGGTATACAAGCTGTTGTTGCGCTTGTTATCTTTTTACTTGGTAGTCGTATCGCTAAGTTTTGTTCTAACTTAACTGAAAAAGGTTTTGCTAAAAAGAAAGTAGATAAAGCTGTCGGGTCGTTTGTTTCAAGCATTGTGTACACACTTGTATTTGCTGTTACTATTTTAATGGCACTTTCGCAAATTGGTATTGAAACAACTTCGTTCATTGCTATTTTAGGTGCTGCAGGCTTAGCTGTTGGCTTAGCATTACAAGGTTCACTATCTAATTTTGCATCAGGCGTGCTAATTATTTTACTTCGTCCGTTTAAATCTGGTGACTTTGTTGAAGCAGGTAATAAAATGGGTACTGTTAAGAAAATCGAAATATTTTCAACTGAACTTCGTACACCAGATAATAAAGTAATCATCGTACCAAACTCTCAAATAATGTCAGGCGCTATTACTAACTTCTCGCGTGAGTCTACTCGCCGTATCGATTTAGTTATTGGTGTTAGTTACGATGCTGATTTACGTCAAGCAAAAGAAGTATTAAAATCTGTATTAGATGCAGAAACACGCATACTTAAAGACCCAGCTTATACAGTAGCTGTATCTGAGCTAGGTGATTCTAGCGTAAACTTTGTTGTTCGCCCTTGGGTTAACGCTGCTGATTACTGGCCTACTTACTGGTCATTAATGGAAAATATTAAAATTGCATTAGATGATGCAAATATTGCAATCCCATTTCCACAAATGGATGTTCATTTACACAAGCAAGACTAATTTTAAATAGTTATTTGATTAAAGTTATTTTTAATTGTTGTAGTGATAAAACGGCTATAGACATAAAATTTCATGCAGTATTTGCTGCATGAAATTTTTTACATTATTACTTAGCTGTTTTGCTTGCTCTAACAAGTAACGCTTTAATAAAATAGATATACATTTATACAAAGGTTATTTTTTAATGAAATTAAAGCTTTTATCAGTTTTAGTTGCAGCATCTGCTGCAACAAATGCATTCGCTGCAAACGCAGATCAAAAAACGTGGGAAGTTACCAGTGAACTTGGTGCTATTATCACAAGTGGTAATACAGAAACGACCACACTCAAAGGTGGTATTAAAGTACAGCACAACCTTGAAAACTGGAACAACGAATACAAACTAGACGGCATCTATAAAGAAGATGAAGTTGAAGATGCGAACGGTGACAAAAATAAGCAGCGCACTAATGAAAAGTACTCGATTTCAGCGCAAGGCAATTACAAATTAAATGAAGATCATTCTCATCTATTCATTTATGGTTCACACGTTTCAGATTATTTTGGAGCATATAGAAGTGAGTCAGTAATTTCTGCAGGTTACGGTCTACGTTTATTAAACGAAAAAACCATGTGGTTAAGTGCCGAAGTTGGTCCTGGTTATAAATATTTTGAATACCCAGATGACAGCTCTGAAATTGATGATAACGGTAACTCTCTTGCTGGTGAGTTTGAAGGCGAAGTAATTGCCTTAGGTAAATTAGATTACAACTGGCAAATTTCTGAGAGTGCACGTTTTACTCAATTAGTTGCTGTAGAGTACGGTGATACAAACACTAAAACTCGTTCAGAAACTGCATTGCTTGCAAAAATAAACGGCTCATTACAAATGAAAGTCGCTTTTAATGTCACTAACAACTCAGATGTTGCTGACGACAAAGAAAGCACTGACACAGAAACATCATTTACTCTTGTTTACAGTTTTTAACCAATGTAACTAAGTTAATGACACTAAAGTGACAAAAGGGACGAAAGTCCCTTTTTTATTTGCTCAAAATTAATGTATTATAGCCACCAATTTTGGTTGTAGACCTAGGGATATACCTACTCGTGAAAGTTTTTACACAATTTATTAGTGCTTTTATTCTACTTTGTAGTTTTAGTACTTTGGCTTTTACGCCAACAGCATCTCAAATTGAGCAATTTAAAAAGCTGCCAAAAGCTCAGCAAGAAGCCCTAGCAAAACAGTATGGTGTTGATGTTTCAACAATCACCGGTACAAACCAATCCAATAATCAAAATAATACAGAGCAACAAAACAGTATTGGCGAGCGCGCAGAGCCAGAAAAAGAAAAGCTAACAGATGAAGAGCGCTTCAAACCAAAAGCAGACGAATTAAAACCATATGGTTATGAGTTGTTTGCAGGTGAACCCACTACATTTATGCCAAGCGAAAATGCGGCAGTACCCGATACTTATATTGTAGGCCCTGGCGATCAATTAAAAATTAACTTTTATGGTAAAGAAAGTGACAGTTTTGAAGTAATAGTTGATCGTGAAGGACGTATTAGTATTCCAGATTTAAGCCCTGTAGAAGTTGCAGGTTTAACCTTTGCTGAAATTAAAGAACTAATAAAAGTAAAAGTAGAGCAGGAAGTTATTGGTGTAAAAGCATTTATATCGCTTGGTCAACTTCGTAGCATGCGTATTTTAGTGCTAGGAGAAGCGTATAAGCCGGGTAGCTACAGTGTTTCTTCATTAACAACAGTCTCGCATGCATTATTTGTAAGCGGTGGTGTATCTGATATTGCTTCTCTTCGTAACATTCAAGTTAAACGAGCTGGTAACGTAGTTGCAAATTTTGACCTTTACGACTTACTTATTAATGGCGATAGCAGTAATGATATTGTATTAAAATCGGGCGATGCTGTATTTATTCCATCGGTTGGTGCTCAAGTAAGAGTTGAAGGGGCAGTAAAACGCCCAGCTATATTTGAACTTAAAAAAGGTGAGTCTGCCAAGCAGTTATTAGCAATGGCCGGAGGTCTTAAGCCAAATGCCTATGCCAAAAGTGCAATTGTAGAGCGCTTTAACTTCGATCGTAAAGAAGTACTCTCGGTAGACTTTTCAAAACCACAAATTAACTATATTCCACAAGATGGCGACCGTATTCGCTTTAATTCAGTTAGCTCGCAATATCAAAATTCAGTTAGCTTAATTGGTGCAGTAGCGCGCCCAGGTAATTATCAGTGGCACCAAGGCAAGCGCATTTCAGATGTACTTAAATCAGTACGTGGTGACTTACTACCGCAAGCCGATTTAAGCTACGGACTCGTAATCCGCGAAATAAACATAAACGGCGATATAGAAGCACACCAATTCGACGTTGCCCAAGCGATTATTAAAAATCCTGAAAATAACTTACAACTTCAAGCTAATGACAAAATTGTTGTATTTAGCCGTTTTGAAGAAAAAGAAGCCGAGCTGTCTGCACTAGCAAATATGGCCCTTAGTCAAGAGCAACAAGAGCAGCAACTAAAAGCAGAGCAGTGGCATAAGTTTGAGCAAAAAGAATTCGAAAAATATATTGGGGTTAATCAAGAAGACGAAGAGCTTGTTCTTGAAGACAATAAAATACTAACAATTGCTGAAATTTCTAAACGTAAAGCAAAAGAAGAAGAAGACCAAGAACTCAAACCTGAAGATTACGCATTATTTAGCCGCCATAACTTACTAGCGCCAATTATTGCTAAATTTAAGCAGCAAGCATCAGTGCAGCAAGCTATGCAACTTGTGGAGATCAGTGGAAACGTTACTTTCCCAGGTATTTATCCACTAATGATTGGTGGTGAGGTAAGTGATTTAATAACAGCAGCAGGTGGCTTGCTGGAGTCTGCATACATAAAACAAGCTGAAATTACGCGAATAGTAGCGAGTGATGGTTCTAAAATAGAACACTTACGATTTGACCTTGAAAGCGCCATGAAGGGCGATCTTCAAAGTAACATTACGCTACAAAGTAAAGACAGCATAAACGTTTTTGCAATTCCAAATTGGCAAGAAAATGTAAAAGTAGAATTAAAAGGCGAGCTTAAATTTCCGGGCACTTACACCATACGCCGAGGAGAAACGCTTACTGAATTGCTAGAACGTGCGGGTGGCTTTTCAAAATTTGCAGAGCAAAAAGCAGCTGTATTTACCCGTACGTCGATTAAAGAGCAAGAGCAAAAGCAACTAGCACGTTTATCTACAGAGCTTCGCCGTGATATAGCTTCTAAGAGCTTCCAAAACTCTGTAAGCAGTAGCACACTTTCATATGAAGAAATGAACAAGCTGTTAAACGACCTCGCGAGTGTTGAAGCCGTAGGACGTTTAGTAATTGATTTACCTTTAATTGTAAATAACCAACAAAACTTAGTATTACAAGATGGTGATACACTTTATGTACCAAGCAAGCGTGATTCAATTAGCGTAATTGGTGAAGTTAATTACTCAACATCGCACCTATACAAAACTGGGGTGAGTGTTGATGATTATCTTGCTTTGAGCGGTGGCCTTAAAGAGCGTGCCGCTGAAGACAGAATTTACATTATTAAAGCCAATGGTTCAGTGAAAATACCAAACACAGGTGGCTGGTTTGCAGCAAATAATGCTGATCAGTTAGAACCAGGCGACACAATAGTAATACCAATGGACGCAGGACACATGGACAAGCTAACGCTTTGGAGCACTGCAACGCAGATTCTTTATCAGCTAGGCGTAGCAGTGGCAGCTATTGGTAGCTTATAAAAAGAAAATAAATAAACGCAATGAGTAAAACTATTGTTGCGTTTATTTTGACTAAAATATTGATAGAAATATAAATCGAAACTTGAGTTAACTGTGTTGTTTACTTCAGTTAAGTTATTTACTCCGTAAGAGTATTTATTTTTAATAAGTTAAGATTACTAAGTTTTGTAGTTTCATATCTTCCCAGTTATCTGTAGCTAAAAACTTAAATTCAATGTTTTG
Organism: Pseudoalteromonas sp. NZS100_1; assembly: GCF_015864285.1. Lineage (NCBI taxonomy): Bacteria > Pseudomonadati > Pseudomonadota > Gammaproteobacteria > Alteromonadales > Pseudoalteromonadaceae > Pseudoalteromonas > Pseudoalteromonas sp. NZS100_1. Next base: position 45,991 of record NZ_JADYXN010000006.1, on the reverse strand, counting down.
TTGAAAATTGAATCATATATCTCAGAAAACTGGCTGATAAGAGAATTACATGAGTAATAAAATTAAAGAATATCACAACGAGTTAAACTATTTAGAGCAAGACTTTGATGCAGAGATAAATTTAAAGGAGTTATTATCAGTACTATGGAAGCGTAAATTTATAATTATTTTCACATCGATATTATTTACTTTTATAGCTGTATTTTATGCATTGAGTTTACCCGATACTTATAAGTCTGAAGCATTATTAACTGCAGCAGAACAGAAAGAGTCTGGCGGCTTAGGTGGCTTATCAGGGCAGTTTGGTGGTTTGGCTAGCTTGGCTGGAATTAATTTGGGTGCAGGCTCAGATAATAAAACACAGCTAGCAATTGAAGTTTTGAAGTCACGTCAATTTACGAGCGAATTTATACAAAATCATAATATCCTACCCAATTTAATGGCAGTAAAGTCATGGAATAGTAGTACTAATGATATTTTATACAATGAAGATGTTTATCTCGCAGAACAAAAAAAGTGGGTTCGTGAAATATCTGCACCTTTCAAGCCAAAGCCTTCAATGCAAGAAGCATATAGAGCATTCAGCAAAGTCGTATCTATAAATACTCTAAAAGATACAGGGATGATTACAATTTCAATTGAACATGTTTCCCCTGTCGTTGCCAAGCAGTGGGTAGACTGGTTAATTGCCGACATCAATTCGGTTATGAAAAAACGAGATGTAGCAGAAGCCAATCGTAGTACAGATTTTCTAGTTAAACAGTTAGATAAAACAAAAATTGCAGATATACGTTCAATTTTATACAAGCTTATAGAAGAGCAAGCAAAAACGATTATGTTCGCTAATGTTCGTGATGAATACGTATTTAAAACAGTAGATCCAGCAATCGTCGCTGAAATTAAGTCAGGCCCCAAACGAGCTTTTATCTGTATATTTGCGGCAATTCTAGGGTTTATTTTGGCAACAATTAGCGTTTTAACTTTGTATTTTCTAAAAAAAGAAGACTGAAATAATCCGCTTTGAGCAGTAACGTTTTAAAGGTAATTAAATTGAAAATACTAATAACAGGTGGTGCAGGGTTTATTGGCTCTGCTGTTATCCGACATATAATAGATAATACTCAAGATTTGGTTATCAATCTCGATAAGCTGACTTATGCAGGTAATTTAGAGTCACTAAGATCAGTTGATAGTAATGAGCGTTATGCATTTGAGCAAGTTGATATTTGTGACCGTGTAGCCCTAGACCGTGTGTTTGCCGAGCACAAGCCTGATGCTGTAATGCATTTAGCTGCAGAGAGCCATGTTGATCGCTCAATTACAGGCCCCGCTGAATTCATCCAAACCAATATTGTAGGAACTTACACTTTATTAGAAGCTGCTCGCGAGTACTGGAATTCACTCGAAGATAGCGCAAAGCTCGCTTTTAGGTTTCATCATATATCTACTGATGAAGTGTATGGTGATTTACCTCACCCAGATGAGCAAGCGGGTAATGCGTTGAGTAAAGCGCTACCTCTGTTTACTGAACAAACATCTTATGCACCAAGCAGTCCTTATTCAGCAAGTAAGGCATCTAGTGATCACTTAGTTCGTGCATGGCTACGTACGTATGGCTTTCCTACAGTTGTAACCAATTGCTCAAATAACTATGGGCCATATCATTTCCCTGAAAAATTAATACCATTAGTAATACTTAATGCCCTTGAAGGTAAAAAACTACCGATTTATGGAAAAGGTGATCAGATTAGAGATTGGTTATTCGTTGAGGATCATGCTCGAGCTTTATATAGGGTAGTAACTGAAGGTAAAATTGGTGAAACATATAATATTGGTGGTCATAACGAAAAGCAAAACATTGAAGTTGTTAAAAGTATTTGCAGTATTCTAGATACTTTAGTGCCTAAGGACTCCCCGTACTCAGAACAGATAACGTACGTGGCAGATCGCCCTGGTCACGATAGACGTTATGCGATTGATTCATCAAAAATGAGTGCAGAGCTAAACTGGACACCGGTCGAAACCTTTGAAACAGGCCTACGTAAAACCGTTCAATGGTATTTAGATAATCAAACATGGTGTCAAAACGTACAAGATGGCTCATATCAGCGTGAACGCCTAGGCGAAATAAATATGACAGCTAAAGGAAATTAGCATGAAAGGAATTATCCTTGCCGGGGGCTCCGGTACGCGCCTTTATCCTATTACTATGGGTGTATCCAAGCAGTTACTCCCAATTTATGATAAGCCAATGATTTACTATCCGCTTTCTGTGTTGATGTTAGCGGGAATACGTGAAATCTTAATTATTACTACACCTGAAGATCAAGAATCATTTAAACGATTATTAGGTGATGGCTCACGCTTTGGCATTGAGCTTAGTTACACGATACAACCAAGCCCAGATGGCTTGGCTCAAGCGTTTATTTTAGGTGAAGAGTTTATTGGCTCTGACGACGTTTGTTTATTGCTAGGCGATAATATTTTTTATGGGCAAGGGTTTTCACCTAAGTTAAAGCATGCGGTTGAGAATGCTAAGAACGGACTAGGGGCGACTGTATTTGGCTATCAAGTAAAAGATCCGGAACGTTTTGGTGTTGTTGAATTTGATGAGAACCAAAAGGCTATTTCCATTGAAGAAAAGCCTGCTAAACCAAAGTCTGATTTAGCAGTAACCGGTTTATATTTTTACGATAATTCTGTTGTAGAAATAGCAAAACAAGTTAAGCCCTCGCATAGAGGTGAGCTAGAGATAACGTGCTTAAATGAAATTTATTTAAAGCAAAATAAGCTTAATGTTGAAATATTGGGTCGCGGTTTTGCTTGGCTTGATACTGGCACACATGAAAGCTTACTTGAAGCGGCTCAATTTGTAGAAACAATTGAAAAGCGCCAAGGCTACAAAATCGCGTGCCTTGAAGAAATTGCATTTAATAACGGCTGGTTGAGCAAAGAGAAAATTTTATCATTGGCAAAACCTCTTTCTAAAAATAGCTATGGTGAATACTTAAACGATTTAGTAGGAAATAAAAAGTGATTATCTCAGAGCTTATAGAATTAACAAATTTAGGCGATGATCGCGGTTCACTCGTTGTTTTAGAGCATAATAAACAAGTCCCCTTTAATATTGAGCGTGTTTATTATATTTATGCAACAGAGCAAGGCGTTTCTAGAGGATTTCATGCGCATAGAGAGTTAGAGCAAATAGCAATTTGTGTTAAAGGGCAATGCGAAATGCTACTAGACAACGGGCAGGAGAAACAGACTATTTTGCTTGATTCACCTACTAAAGCAGTGGCAATAAATAAAATGGTCTGGCATGAAATGCACAATTTTTCTGACGATTGTGTTTTACTCGTACTGGCGAGTGATATTTATGATGAAAGCGACTACATGCGTAATTATAAAGCGTTTATAGAGGCCGTTAATCATGATTCATAAAATGAGTGATGTACAGTCGACGCAGATTGGTGAAAATACAAATGTATGGCAATTCTGTGTTGTATTACCAAATGCAGTTATAGGCAGTAACTGTAACATTTGCTCACACTGTTTAATCGAGAATGATGTATTTATAGGTAACAATGTCACTTTAAAAAGTGGTGTACAAATATGGGATGGAATAGAAATCCAAGATAACGTTTTTATCGGCCCAAATGTTACATTTACAAACGATTTGAAGCCGCGCTCTAAGTGTTACCCTGAAGATTTTCTTAAAACTAAAGTTTGTAAAGGTGCTTCAATTGGTGCCAACGCTACTATTTTACCAGGTATTACCATTGGTGAAGGGGCTATGGTAGGCGCTGGTAGTGTAGTCGTTAAAGATGTCCCTGCTAATACAACGGTTGTTGGAAACCCCGCAAAAGAGATAAATAAGTGATCAAATTTTTAGATTTAGCCAAAATTAATGCTCAGTACGAGCAAGAGCTTAAAGCAGCCTGTTCAAGAGTAATAGACTCCGGCTGGTATATAATGGGCAATGAACTTGCTGCATTTGAAAATGAATTTGCCCAATATTGCGGTACTAATTACGCCGTGGGTATCGCAAATGGACTTGATGCACTAACACTAACATTTAGAGCATGGAAAGAGCTGGGTAAGTTAAGAGAGGGGGATGAAATAATAGTCCCCGCAAATACCTATATAGCTAGTATATTAGCAATCACAGAAAATGGTTTAATTCCTGTACTTGTTGAGCCTGATGAGGCCACTTATAATTTATGCCCATTCAAGACTAAAGCTGCTATTACTTCTAAAACTAAAGCTATTTTACCGGTGCATTTGTACGGTTTAATATCACCTATGCCAGCGTTAATGGAAATTGCTGAAGAATATGATTTATTAGTATTAGAAGATTGCGCACAATCTCACGGTGCACAAATTGCGGATAAAAAATGCGGTGCTTGGGGACATGCTGCAGGGTTTAGTTTTTATCCTGGGAAAAATCTTGGTGCTCTAGGTGATGCTGGTGCGGTAACAACAAATGACGAAGCGTTAGCAACAACACTGAGAGCGTTACGTAATTATGGCTCACATAAAAAATATGAAAACTTATACCAAGGCGTTAACAGTCGTTTAGATGAAATTCAAGCAGCAATGCTCAGGGTGAAGTTAAGCTACTTAGATATAGAAACAGCAAGTAGAAGAGCTGTTGCTCAGGCTTACTTAAGCCAAATCAACAATCCATTAATATCTCTTCCAACATGGGATGATATTAATAAACATGTTTTTCATTTATTTGTGGTCAGGATAAACTCACGTGAAAAACTACAAGAATACTTAACTGCTAATGGTATACAAAGCTTGGTTCACTATCCTCTCCCGCCACATAAGCAAGAGGCGTATAAGCATTACAATAAAATAGATCTTCCGCTGACTGAAGAGATACACCGGACTGTAATCAGCTTACCTCTTAGCCCCGTTATGCAAAAAGACGAAGTTGACTACGTTATTGAAGTTTTAAACCGTTTTAAATGAATTTACTTAAAACCTCCGGGTTAACATTTATTGCAACCGTTATTCAGCTCTTTGTCGGGTTAGTAATAAATAAGGCTATTTCATTATTTGTAGGTCCCAGTGGCTTGGCTGTTATAGGGCAGTTTCAAAATATTTCACAGCTCGCTATGGTCGCCTCACAAGGTGCTATAAACAAAGGGGTCGTAAAATACACTGCTGAATATTCAAAAAATGGAGAAGATTTAACTACCTTTCTAGCCACGGCAATAAAAATAACTATTGTTTGTTCAGTTATAGTCGGGGTAGCGTTAATATTATTGTCCGGTTATTTATCAAACGAGTTTTTAACTGACAAAAACTTTGCATTTATATTTATAATATTTGGTTTTACGATTTTTTTTTATAGTTTGAACTCTTTGTTTTTAGCTATTCTAAATGGATTAAAAGAAGTAAAACAATTAATATTAATTAATATAGTGCAAAGTTTATATAGTTTGGTTTTTACAACAGCCTTAATATACCTTTTTGGTTTAAAGGGAGCTTTAATAGCATTAGTAACTAACCAATCTATTATATTTTTATACATTTTTTGGAAATTACGAAACCACAGAGTAATTAATTTAGGGTTACTTAAAGGTGTTTACAGCTCAGTTATAGCAACTAAATTAAGCCGTTTTGCCTTAATGGCAATTACATCAGCAATTGCCATCCCTGTTAGTCATTTAGTGATACGTAATTATCTAGTAGATAATTTAGGTTGGGAGCAAGCAGGCTATTGGCAAGCTATTTGGTATATTTCAACAATGTATCTCACGGTTGTAACAACCACTTTAGGTGTTTATTTTCTACCTAAATTATCAGAAATTACCGATAAAAAAGCACTTAGAGGTGAGTTGTTAAGTGGTTACAAAGTTATATTACCTATTGTAATGCTTGTATCTGCGGTAATTTATGTTTTAAAAGACTTTATTGTCTATATATTATTTTCTGACGACTTTAAGCCGATGATAGAGCTATTTTTGTGGCAGTTAATCGGTGATGTTATAAAAATAGCTGCTTGGCTTTTATCATACTTAATGCTTGCTAAGGCAATGACTAAGCGTTACATGGCAGTAGAAGTGCTTTTTAATGTTATATTTGTAGGTATATCAATATATATGGTCAATTCGTATGGCTTAATTGGAATAACGTATGCATTTGCAGCAAGCTATTCGATTTATTTTGTAACAGTCTTTTTGTTAACCAAGAAGGAATTTATATGAAGATTTTACTGCTTGGTGAGTTTAGTGCATTCCATAGTAATCTAAAAGAAGGCTTATTATCTCAAGGGCATGAAGTAACAATTGCATCCTCAGGTGATGGTTGGAAAAAAATAAATAGCGACCTAAAAATAGGTACTAATCGGGAAGGGCTATTAGGAAAGCTCGAAAGCCTAATTAACATAATTAAGGTCTTACCTAGGCTAAAAGGTTATGATGTTGTTCAATTTATAGATCCTGTATTGTTCCCCAAGTTTTTGGGTATAAACAAAGCCATAGTTAAGTTTATTTTTCGCAATAATAAAAAAATATTTTTAGTTGCTGCTGGCGCCACTAGTAAAATATCAGTCATTGCTGATTTTTCACAAAATCGATTTAAGTACCCTCAATTATACCAACAGATAAAAAAAATTAACCCTGATATGTGGAGTCAAACTCAAAAAGGTAGACACTACAACACCTTTTTTTTAGAAAATATAAATGGTGTGATCCCTATAATGCATGAATATGCACAGGGCTTCAGGGATATTAACTACCCTAAGTTATGCCCCACAATACCGATACCAATGAACATAGAAACAATTAAATATAAAGAAAACATTATTAGGGATAAGATTGTTTTTTTTCATGGGCTGAACAGAGAGGGTATGAAAGGCACACCACTGATTAGTAAAGCAATGAAAAAATTAGAAGAAACCTACCCCAACGAGGTTAAGTGCATTATTGATGGTAGGATGCCTTTAGAAAAATACTTATCTTTTTTAGAAACAGTCAATGTTGTAATTGACCAAGCATACTCGGTTTCGGTTGGTGTCAATGGTGTTTATAACTTAGCAATGGGTAAAGTTGTTGTAGGTGGCGGCGAAGCAGAGTTTCTCAATGAATTTAATTTGAGTGAGTCACCTTTATTGCCTATTAAACCAGAGGTTGAAAATATATATCAACAACTAGAATGGCTGGTTAAAAATAAGAACGAAATCACTAATATGGGACTTGAGTCTAGAAAGTTTTCTGAGGCCTTTCATGATTATAAGAAGGTTGCATCCCAATATATAGAGGCTTGGAATAAATATTAGCTAACTTTCAGTGTAAATATTTGCATGCAATTAACACAAAAAAATAGAATTTGATTTAAGGCCTTTAAAAATGAATACGATTAGAAAAATCAGAAGTAATCTTTATAGTAATTCAAATTTATTACGTAGGTGTTGGTTTTACTTAAGTTTTTATAGAAGAAATGGGTATTTTTTAACAGCTTTAAACCCAACAACATTTAATGAGAAAGTTCATATCAGAAAGAGTAACCCTTCTAACCCGCTGTTTTCTATATGTTCAGATAAGCTTGCCGTTAAAACGTGGATTACTGAAAAAGGGCTAGCTGAAATTGTAATCGAAACTTACTATTCCGGTAAAATTATTACTTATGATACGTTAAAAAATATTATCCATGAAAATGGTGATGTATTACTCAAAGCAAATCATAACTCTGGACCCGTTTATTTATTAACAGAATCTTGTAGTGATGAAAAAATTAAATACGCTTGTGATGATGTAAATAAGCAGTTAAAAGTTGATTATGGAAAACTCAAGAATGAGCCATGGTATAGCGATATTCCTCCTTCAATATTAGTTGAAAAAAGGTTACTACCTCACCTTGGAGAGTCAAGTTTAAGAGACTACAAGTTTCATGTTTTTAAGCAGTCTAATGGTGATATGAAAACTATTTTACATATCGATTTTGACAGGGATGAAGCACATCATCGTTCTTTTTTTGATGAGAAACTAAACTGGATTCCTATAACGAGTATATACCCGTCAATTATTACCAAAATAGAAAGGCCAAAAAACTTTGATACTATGCTAGAGCTTGCTAAAAATTTAGCTAAAGATTTTAGCTATGCCCGTGTTGATTTTTATAATGTAGATGGAAAAATATATTTTGGTGAGCTTACTTTTGCTCATGAATCGGGCGATGCAGGCTTTAACTCATATGCTTACGATAAGTGGTTAGGTGATTTATGGCAGCAAGATCCAAGGATGTAATGCTTTGATAAAAAAATGCTTTGAAAAGAAAATAACGCTTTTTATCAGTTCACTCGCAGGCGGTGGTGCTGAGGGGGTGTGTGTTACTGTCGCAAGTGGTTTAGCTGAAGCAGGTTGGGATGTAACGCTTGTAATACTTACATTGAAAGATGCTGCTTATCGCACTCGATTAAGTAAAAAAGTAAATTTAGTTGTATTAGATTTACCAAATGCCCGTAGTTCTATTTTGCCTATATATAATTATTTAAAAACACATAAACCAACTAAAGTAGTTGTTTTTAATTATGAACTTAGCCTTATATTGTTACTTATTAAGCTTTTCATGAGAGTTAATGTGAAAATTATAAGTAGGAATATAAACTCACTTTCTGAAAATTCAAAAAGTGTTAAAAGGAGTTTTCGTACTTCTGTATTTTCTTTCTTACTCATGAAAATTTACAAAAGATCTGACCATATTGTTAATCAGTGTGAAGGCATGAGAACTGATTTATTATCAGTGTTCCCAAAATTAAAAAATAAAACAAGTGTTATATATAACCCTGTAAATACAACAGTCGAAAATGAAGCTGTTAATATAAAACCAAGCGAAGTGTTTAAAGGCGATTATATTTTATGTGTGGGCAGACTCGAAGATCAAAAAGCATTTCATTTTGCAATTCAGGCTTTTTCTGTCTTATCAAAAAATCATCCTAGTTTAAGGCTTAAAATAGTTGGTCAAGGAAGTTTGGAGCAGAAGTTAAAGCAACTTGTATCAGACTTTAATTTGAGTGAAAAAGTCGATTTTGAAGGCTTTCAGCAAAGCGTAATACCTTATTACTTGCATGCTAAGTTAACATTACTAACCTCTTTGTACGAAGGTTTCCCCAATACTTTAGTTGAATCTATTTCCCTAGGCACACCTGTCGTTGCATTTAATTGTAAAAGTGGTCCAAGCGAAATAATAGAACAAGGTAAGAACGGCTACCTGGTTGAGTATCAAAATATAAATAGCCTACAGGATTATTTAGACAAAGCTCTTAAGTCTCCTTTTAATGGCGATGATGTTTTAAAGTCATCAGAGATATATAAAATTAAAAATATAATCCAAAGTTGGGAAGCTTTGTTAAATGAGTACTAATATCAAAAAATACAATTTTTATGATCGCTCTTTTAGGATTAACCCTAAATCACATAAGCTACTAAGTTTTTTTATAGCATTATTTTTTTGTATATTTTTAACTGCATTACCTATAGATGGGTTGGTTGATAGAGAAAACTATTTATTATACCCAGAAAGCTCACCAATCTTATTAGTAAAAAACTTTTCATCTGGGGTGTTGCCGCTATTGGTTAACGAGCCTTTGTGGTTGGTTATTAACTCATTACTTTCGTTTTTTATTTCTCCTGAAAATATCGTGAGAATAATAATTGCTTTTTCTACATTCTCTACGTTTTACTTGGTATTAAAAAATACCAATAAAAAGTATTTTTATATGGTAATGCTATTTTTATTACTACCTTTGGTGCTAAAAAACAATTTAATTCATTTACGACAAGGTTTTGGGGTAGCAATCTTTTTAATTGGGTGGTTTAGCGCTTCAAATAAAGTAAAGTATTTTTTTTATATCTGTGCTGCACTCATACATTCATCATTCATTATAATTTTGCTAGGTATTTTGGGTGTTAATTTCTTAATGCACTTAAAACTTTCACACGGTATCAGAAGTATATTGTACGTATTTGTTGGAGTTGTTGTTGGAGCAATGGGACTTTACTTAGCGCAGTTTATTGGCGCAAGGCAGGGTGAAGAATATAGTAATGGGGCTTCGCAAAGCGCAAGTGGCCTAGGCTTTATTTATTGGAGCTTTGTTTTCATGTTATTTGTTATGCAAGGCAAAGTCTTTTTAAGATATAACACGCAAATTATATTCTTTCTAATTCTGTACCTTTCAACTTATTTTTTATTACCTGTTACAGCAAGGATATTTGAAAGTGTTGTATTGCTAGTGTTGTTAGCTTCACTTCGTTTTAAAGTAAAATATAAACGTATTTTTCAATTGGTTTTCTGTTTATATTTTTTTCTAGTTTGGAGTTTACACTTTAGGCTTGAAGGTTTCGGTTGGTTTGTTAGCTAATTATCGTTTAAAGGTATTTTAATTGAAAGTATTACACATTATTACAGGGTTAGCTGACGGTGGTGCTGAAGCTGTTTTATATCGCTTATGCACAACCGATTCAAAAAATAGCCATACAGTTATTTCATTAATGGGCTTATCTAAATATGGTCCGTTATTGCAGCAACAAGGTGTTACTGCGTATTCATTGGATATGCCATTAGGACGCTTTACATTCAGCGGCCTATTAAAGCTATATAAACTGATTAAAAGCATTAAGCCTGATGCAGTACAAACATGGATGTATCATGCAGACCTTCTTGGTGGCCTAGTGGCTCGTTGTGCGGGTATAAAAAATATAACATGGGGATTGCATCAGTCTAATTTAACACCAGGTGCTGCTAAAAAGTCCACCATACTGGTTGCGAAATTATGTGGCTATTTAAGTTACATCATTCCTAAAAAAATTATTTGTTGTGCTGATAAAGCTGCAGAAGCTAATAAAGGGATTGGCTATTGTGAAGCAAAACTTAACGTGGTTTACAATGGTTATGACCTTAACGATTTTAAAGCCGATAATAATGCTAAAGAACAAATTAAAAAAGAGTTTAGTATTTCAAGTAACACTGTTTTTATAGGCATGGTAAGTCGTTTCCATCCGTTTAAAGATCACGAAAATTTAATAAAAGCTTTAGGTTTAGTAAAGCAGCAGAAAATTAATTTTTCATGTTTATTAGTTGGTCTAGATATGTGTGACAGTAACCAGCAACTAATGGGGTGGTTACAACAAAATAACGTACTCGATAATGTTATTTTGGCAGGAAAAAGAAGTGATATACCAAAAGTAATGAATGGGCTTGATATACACCTTTTATCAAGTTCGAGTGAAGCGTTCCCGAATGTATTAAATGAGGCTATGGCGTGTGGTACTCCATGCGTTACCACAGATGTAGGTGATGCTGCACATATTGTTGGTGATACTGGATGGGTGGCTAAACCGCAAAATTCTCAAGATTTAGCAAGTAAAATAGTTGAAGCTATAAATATGAAAGCCCATTCAAAAGATGCATGGGAAGCAAGGCAGCTTAAAGCGCGAGAGCGAATAGAAAATAACTTCAAGATAGAAACCATGGTAAGTAAATATAATGAGATCTGGAACTCTTAAGCCTTATGAACAAAAAGACATTATTTATAGTCACGACTGTACCTGAAACTCTAGACACTATTTTAAAAAATCAGCCTAAATTTTTAAATAATACATTTGATGTATCTATTGTAAGCTCTCCTGCACCGGCTTTAGAGCGAGTAGCTAAAAATGAAGGTGTTTCAGTATATCCAGTGCTAATGAGCCGAGGTATAAATGTATTTAGAGATATTATTTCACTATTTTTTATGATCAAATTATTTCTAATTCACAAACCAGATATAGTACATTCGTATACCCCAAAAGCTGGATTGATCGCCATGCTAGCTGCAAGACTATGTTTTGTACCAATTAAAATACATACGTTTACGGGTCTTATTTTCCCTACTCAAACGGGTTTTAAAAAAAGCTTATTAATTTTTATAGATAGGCTTATTTGTAAATCAGCTACTCATATAGTACCAGAGGGAGAAGGTGTTAAACGCGATCTATTAAGTTATAAAATTACATCCAAACAGCTAAACTTAATTGGTAATGGCAACATAGCAGGCATTGATGTTGGGTATTTTAACAAAAATAACGATGGTATTAGTACTAACCTAAAAAGTGAATTATCTATTCCCACTGAGCATTTTATTTTTACATTTGTAGGGCGCTTAAATATAGATAAAGGAATAAAAGAGCTAGTTAATGCTTTTATATTGCAAACAGAAAAAAATCACTTACTACTGGTTGGTGATATTGATCATACAGCACCTATACAGCCTGATATTATGACTATAATTGAAAACCATCCTAGAATTCATATGTTAGGGTTTCATCCAGATATACGCCCAGCATTAATAGCCAGCGATGTAGTGGTTCTTTCGAGTTATCGAGAAGGGTTTCCTAATGTTGTTTTACAAGCCGGTGCTATGTCATTACCTGTTATAGCAACAGATATTAATGGTTGTAATGAGATAATAACTCCTAATTTTAATGGGTGGTTAGTGAAACCTAAAAATGAAGATAGTTTAGCTAAAGCAATGCAAAATGCTACTAATGCCACTGCATCTTCACTTAGTTTGATGTCTTGTAATGCAAGAACAAGAATTGTAGAAAGATTCGAAAGAAATACTTATCTAAAAAAGCTAGAAAACTTTTATTTACAGTTGGTTAAACCATGAAACGTTTATTTGATTTTATAGTGGCACTGAGTGCCTTTGCTATGTTGTTACCCATTATTGTTATTGTAGCGATATTAATCCGTACTAAATTAGGTTCACCTATTTTATTTACGCAAAACCGCCCTGGTTTACACGGTAAAGTATTTAAAATGATGAAGTTTAGAAGCATGCTCGATGCCAAAGGTAAGCACGGTAACTTGCTTCCAGATAACGAAAGAATGACTAAGTTTGGCGCTTTTTTACGCTCAACTAGTTTAGACGAGCTACCTGGTTTGTTTAATGTTCTTAAAGGCGATATGAGCTTAGTTGGGCCTCGGCCACTATTAGTACAATATTTACCGCTGTATAACTCAGAACAAGCTAAACGCCATAATGTAAGACCTGGTATAACAGGTTGGGCACAAGTTAACGGGCGTAATGCAATTGGCTGGGATGAAAAGTTTAAGCTTGATGTATGGTATGTAGAAAATCAAAGCTTCCTACTCGATATGAAAATATTACTGTTAACGGTAAAAAAAGTTTTTATAAGAGAGGGCATCAGTGCTGATGGGCACGTAACTATTGAGCCTTTTAAAGGCTCTAACAATGACTAAGCCAGCTGTAAAAACGTTGGCTATTTTAGGGGCTAGCGGCCACGGTAAAATAATAGCTGATATTGCGGAGCAACTAGGTTTTAGTGTTAGCTTTTATGACGATGCCTATCCTAATAAAAAAAATATAGAGCATTGGCCTGTTATAGGTACATTTTCAGATTTACTTAATGTACCTATCACCAACATAAATGTTGCTGTTGCTATAGGTCACAATAATACTCGAGAAGTAAAAATAAAAACGTTAGCCAAAAATGGCTATACACTTCCAATCCTAATACACCCAAGTGCGGTTATAAGTAAATATGCTCAAATAGATTTAGGGTCTGTCATAGCTGCTAATGCTGTTATTAACGCTTTTGCAGTAATAGGCCGTGGATGTATAATTAATACTTCAGCTATAATTGAGCATGATTGCAAAATAGATGACTTTACGCATATTTGCCCAGGCACAGCATTAGCTGGCGGAGTTTGCGTCGGGCGAAGTAGTTGGGTAGGTATTGGAAGTAAAGTAAAACAACTTATTAATATTGGCGACAATACATTAATTGGTGCAGGTAGTTTAGTTGTCAAAGATATACCATCTGGTGTAATTGCTTATGGCTCTCCTTGCACTAAAGTTTCAGATAATAGTTAAGCCTTTTTTAAATTTTATAGGAATTGCATGTTAAATACCCCATTTTCCCCATGGCCTAGCTTTACACAAGAAGAAGCAGATGCAGTTAGCCGCGTTATTTTATCCAACAAAGTAAATTATTGGACCGGCACTGAAGGCCGTGAATTTGAAAAAGAATTTGCAAGCTGGACTGATAGTGAATATGCCATAGCGCTAGGTAATGGCACATTAGCACTTGATCTTGCTTTAAAAGCATTAAATATAGGCGCTGGTGATGAAGTAATAACTACTCCGCGTACTTTTTTAGCATCTGCTTCAAGTATTGTTACATCTGGTGCGGCCCCTGTATTTGCGGATGTTGATCTAAATAGCCAAGCTATAACCGCCGAATCTATAAAAGCAGTATTAACGCCAAAAACTAAAGCAGTTATTGTTGTTCATTTAGCGGGTATGCCAGCTGAAATGGATGAAATAATGGCGCTCAGTAAAGAACATGGATTTTATGTAATTGAAGACTGTGCACAAGCCCATGGTGCTAAATATAAAGGTCGTTCTGTTGGAAGTATTGGTCACATAGGTGCATGGAGTTTTTGCCAAGACAAAATAATGACTACTGGTGGCGAAGGCGGAATGGTCACAACTAACTCAAAAGAGCTATGGTCAGCCATGTGGAGCTATAAAGATCATGGTAAAAGCTTTGATGCTATTTATAATAGAGAGCACCCACCAGGTTTTAGGTGGCTGCATGAAAGTTTTGGCACAAATTGGCGTATGACCGAAATGCAAGCTGCTATAGGGCGTATTCAGCTAAAGCGTATGGCTAAATGGACCGCAAAACGTCAAGCTTATGGTGCATTGCTCGATAATGCCGCAGATAGCTTTGATTGCGTAAGATTAGTTAACGTACCAAAACACATCGAACATGCTCAATATAAACATTACATGTTTATAAACCCCGAATATTTGGCTAATGATTGGAATCGAGATCGTATAGTAAACGAAATTGTGGAACGTGGTGTACCGTGTTTTCAAGGCAGTTGTTCAGAGGTTTATCTTGAAAAAGCATTTGACGATACCCCATGGAGACCTAAAAAACGCTTACCTAATGCCGTACAGTTAGGAGAAACGTCAATTATGTTTTTAGTGCATCCAACTTTGACTGAAAGCGAAATAGGTAAAACAGCTCAAATAATCAACGAAGTGCTTGTTTTAGCTTCTTTAAAATAAAAACATATACCTAACGATAACGTTTACTTACAAAAAACAACCAAATACATAAAGACTATATAAATATTTACATATAGTCTTTAACTATTAAGTGCAATGGTTGTTCATCTTGTAGTAAAATTGTAATCAATAGAATAGTAGTATCACTGCTAGCTTCAGGGAAATGTATTGTGCCTTTAAAATTTTTAGTTAATTTGCCTCGTCCTCAAAAAAGAATTATTTCTCTCCTCATCGATAGCGTATTTATAATAGTGGCTTTTTGGCTTGCTTTTTTACTAAGGCTAGACAGCACAGCAGTTTTAAAAAACACACATACTTGGATTTTATTATCAGCCGTATTGCCGCTAAGTTTATTTAGCTTTGTAAAACTTGGGCTTTATAGAGCTGTATTGCGTTATATGAACACACAAGCGATGTGGGCAATTATTGCCGGTGTTTTACTTTCAACTGTTTATTTAACTATTTTATCCTTCTTTCTAAGTGCGCCAGTACCAAGAACAGTGCCGTTTATTTATGCCAGCTTTTGTATTTTATTTGTTGGTGGTGCAAGGCTAACGGTACGAGCTGTAGTTGGTCAAATAACTATGCGCCGTAAAGAAGGTGTAATTATATATGGGGCTGGTTCTGCTGGTCGTCAATTAGCCACCGCCTTAGCAAACGGGCCAGAATATTCACCAGTCGCTTTTATAGACGACGACCCTAAAAAGCATTTATCGTTAATCCAAGGTATTTGTGTACATGCACCGTCGCAAATTGCTGAAATTGCAAAGCAAAAATGTGCAAATAAAATATTGTTGGCACTACCAAGTACATCTCGAAGTCGTCGAAAAGAAGTCCTTAACGCAATAGAAAAGTTTAAACTACAAGTTATGACAGTTCCTGGCATGGCCGATATTGTTGCAGGGACAACGAATCTTGATGAAATCAAAGATGTTGAAATAGAAGATCTGTTGGGCCGCGATTCAGTCCAACCACGACAAGATTTAATGTCGGCAAATATAGCCAATAAAGCGGTAATGGTAACCGGTGCTGGCGGCTCTATAGGTTCTGAGCTTTGTAGGCAAATAATTAAGAACAGCCCGACTAAAATAGTGTTATTTGAGCTGTCTGAGTTTGCTTTATATGCTATAGAAAAAGAGTTGTCGGAGTACTGTGATACCAATAATTTAAATATAGAAGTACTACCAATATTAGGTTCAATTCAAAATAAAAAACTTGTTGAATCTACATTTTCTACCTTCAATATTCAAACTGTCTATCATGCTGCCGCATATAAACATGTACCTTTAGTTGAGCATAATGTAGTTGAAGGCGTGCGTAACAATGTTTATGGCACCTACAATGTAGCAACCGCTGCAATTTATACAAATGTAGAAACGTTTGTATTGGTTTCCACTGACAAAGCAGTACGCCCAACAAATATAATGGGCACAACTAAGCGCATGGCTGAATTAGTACTGCAAGGGCTATCTGAAATCCAAGACACAACACGCTTTACTATGGTTCGATTTGGTAATGTTTTAGGATCGTCAGGTTCTGTAGTGCCGTTGTTTAGAAAGCAAATTAAAGCAGGCGGCCCAATAACACTTACTCATCAAGATATAACCCGTTACTTTATGACAATACCAGAAGCTGCCCAGTTGGTTATTCAAGCGGGTGCAATGGGAGTGGGTAGTGACGTGTTTGTACTTGATATGGGAGAGCCTGTTAAAATTAAAGATTTAGCTGTCAAAATGGTTCACCTATCAGGGCTTGAAGTTAAACATGCAAAACGCCCAAATGGCGATATAGAAATTAAGTGCACAGGATTACGCCCAGGTGAAAAACTCTTTGAAGAGCTACTCATCGGAGATAACGTTATTGGAACAGACCACCCAAGAATCCTAAGTGCACAAGAAGTTAAAATGCCTTGGTCTGAGCTCGATCCATTTTTAGATAAACTTAAAATTGCATGTGACGAGTCTGATCATCAAGAAATACGTAGGTTATTTTTAACAGCACCTACCGCTTTTTCACCCACTGATGGCATTTGTGATTTGAATTGGAAGCAAAAATTTAATAAGCAGACTAACGTTACAATTTTACCAAACGTAAGTGGCTCCTAAAGCGAATAGATTGCAATAGTTTGCTTTTTGTAGGGAATGACGTACCTACGTGTATTTTTACCCTTGGTGTATGGTGAGCATGTAGGCGCCTTGCTTGCTGGCGCTTTAAAAACGCAGCTTTTACGTATTTATTAAATTGCGATAACAAGCTTCACGCATACGTGGATTTTTACCCTCGGTGTATGTAACCATGTAGGCGCCTTGCTTGCTGGCGCACTAAAAGCACAGCTTTTACGTACTTATCAAATTGCGTGAGCAAGCTTCACGCCTACGTGGATTATTATCCTCGATGTATGTAACCATGTAGGCGCCTTGCTTGCTGGCGCACTAAAAGCGCAGCTTTTACGTATTTATTAAATTGCGCGAGGAAGCTTCACGCTTACGTGGATTTTTACCTTCGGTGTATGTGAACATGTAGGCGCCTTGCTTGCTGGCGCACTAAAAGCGCAGCTTTTACGTATTTATCAAACAGCGTGATCAAGCTTCACGCCTACGTGGATTTTTATCCTTGGTGTATGGTGACCATGTAGGCGCCTTGCTTGCTGGCGCACTAAAAGCGCAGCTTTTACGTATGTATTAAATTGCGTGAGCAAGCTTCACGCCTACGTAGGTTTTTACCCTCGGTGTATGTGATCATGTAGGCGCCTTGCTTGCTGGCGCACTAAAATCACCGCTTTTACGCATTTATTAATTTGCGTGAGCAAGCTTCACGCCTTCGTGAATTTTTATCCTCGGTGTATGTGACCATGTAGGCGCCTTGCTTGCTGGCGCTTTAAAGCCACCGTTTTTACAAGTAAACACAATCCCAATATGGGTATTTCCTTATGTTGTCCACTAAGCCCGCACGTAAAGGGTTTGCCACTATATACCTCGCTTGACCTATTAAATCTTCATCATTTCTTATTTTGTGGTCATAGTAATTTGATTGCCATATCTTTCCGTGTGTACCGCTATGTTTATTAAGTCTATAAGTTGTAATGTTTTTAAAATTCCTAACTAGGTTTGAAAGGTCAAGGCTACTATTTAACTGTAAAATCCAATGTATATGATCAGGCATGATTACGTAGCAGATAGTATTAAGTGAATTGTTTCTTGAAAATTTAATGAGTTCACTCGCAATTAACCGAGCACATAAAAAGTTAGCAAATAATGGCTTACGAAAATCACAACAAATTGTAATAGAGTAATAAGCGTTTACCGAAGTGCAGCGTCCTTTTAAACGTTTATGTGTGTTAGCCATATAATTAATGTCCATTTGAATAAATTAATTTGCGTGAGCAAGCTTCACGCCTACGCGGATTTTTACCCTCGGTGTATGTGATCATGTAGGCGCCTTGCTTGCTGGCGCACTAAAAGCGCAGCTTTTATGTATTTATTAATTTGCGTGAGCAAGCTTCACGCCTACGCGGATTTTTACCCTTGGTGTATGTGGTCATGTAGGCGCCTTGCTTGCTGGCGCACTAAAATCACCGCTTTTATGTATTTATTAATTTGCGTGAGCAAGCTTCACGCCTACGTGGGTTTTTACCCTCGGTGTATGTGACCATGTAGGAGCCTTGCTTGCTGGCGCACTAAACGCGCAGCTTTTACGTATGTATTAAATTGCGTGAGCAAGCTTCACGCCTTCGTGGATTTTTATCCTCGGTGTATGTGACGATGTAGGCGCCTTGCTTGCTGGCGCATTAAAAGCGCAGCTTTTACGCATTTATTAATTTGCGTGAGCAAGCTTCACGCCTACGAGGATTTTTACCCTCGGTGTATGTGACCTTGTAGGAGCCTTGCTTGCTGGCGCACTAAAAGCGCAGCTTTTACGTATTTATCAAATTGCGTGAGCAAGCTTCACGCCTACGAGGATTTTACCCTCGGTGTATGTAACCGTAGGCGCCTTGCTTGCTGGCGCACTAAAAGCGCAGCTTTTACGTATTCATCAAATTGCGATAACAAGCTTCACGCCTACGTGTATTTTTATCCTTTGTGTATGTGCCCATGTAGGCGTCTTGCTTGCTGGCGCACTAAAAGCGCAGCTTTTACGTATTTATTAAATTGCGATAATAAGCTTCACGCCTACGATCTACCTATCTCAACTTCAACATCATTACCTAAAACCTCTTTGTACTTTGCGGCTAACGCGTTTTTTGCATCATCATCGCCATGCACAATTTTTATATAGCTTGGCTTTTTATGCATACCCGTTACAAACTTAATTAATCCGTTTTGATCGGCATGGGCGCTGTACCCGCTAATTGTATGTACTTTTGCGTTTATAGTAATGCGAGCATCATTTATAAAAACATACCCATTACGTGGGCCATATTTTTGAATATCGCGCCCTAGTGTGCCTCGCCCTTGGTAGCCTACAAATAATACATCAGTGGTTTTATCATTTAAAAATCGCTCTAAATAATTAACTATTCGGCCACCTGTGCACATACCGCTTGCTGCTAATATTATGGCTGGTTTTTGCCGCGAACTTAAATAGTTAATAATAGCCATGTGCTCTTTGTGTGAATCAACCGTAGTTAGGTTTTTAAAATCGAGCGGGTGCCTACTGTTTGCAACTTTGCGTTTAGCTTCGCTGTCCCATAGGTGCTTAAACTTTTTGTATTGCTCAGTAAAATTGGCTGCCATG
The DNA here is from genome assembly GCF_015864285.1 of Pseudoalteromonas sp. NZS100_1. Lineage (NCBI taxonomy): Bacteria > Pseudomonadati > Pseudomonadota > Gammaproteobacteria > Alteromonadales > Pseudoalteromonadaceae > Pseudoalteromonas > Pseudoalteromonas sp. NZS100_1. The sequence continues at coordinate 26,163 of NZ_JADYXN010000006.1, read as the reverse complement.
GGGGAGTCGAGTATTACGTGAATGTCTCGCCACTTAGACTTTTTAGATGAGCTATGTATGAGTTGCTCAAGCTCATATAGCAGCTCTTGTGTGCGGCCAATACTAAAAGCAGGTACTAAAACAACGCCATTGTCGGTTACGGCGCGTTCAATAATGTTTTTTAGTGTTTTTGTACGCTCTTTACGGCCTTGGTGATTTTTATCACCGTAGGTTGATTCAATAACTAGAGTATCGGCTTTATAGGGCGGCTTAGGCGAAGGGAGTAGTGGGGTATAGGGCGCGCCTAAGTCTCCCGAAAATACAACACGATGTTTGTTATCGTTATTTGTAATATCTATTTCTACGTAAGCAGAACCTAATATATGCCCAGCACGCTGAAATCTCGCCTTAGCCTTATCGGGCTCTTTGCAAGGTAGTTCAAACCACGTTTTATAATCAACAGCAACTATGCGCTTATTTAATAAGCTTAAGCAGGCAGCTATAATTTTAGAGTCGCGGGTTACACCCACTTTTAAAGCATCTTCTATTACTAAAGGTAATAAACTGGCCGATGCAATACTTGTAAAAATAGGGCCCTTAAAACCGGCTGCTAATAAGTAAGGAATTCGACCAACATGGTCAATATGGCAATGGGTAACAATAAGGGCAGTAACATGGGTAATATTAAACTCAATTGAAAGGTCGGCTTTAGAGTCTTCGCCTTGAAATAATCCGCAATCAATAAGCACACTTGTTTGCTCGTTAACTACTAGCTCGTGACACGAACCAGTAACGCCGTTTACCGCTCCGTGGTGAAGTATTTGCATTGTGCTTCCTTGTCATCAATTTGTTACATTGAATTTTAAGGTAGAAGTAAAGCCATAATTATTCAAGGTTCTAACGCTTGAGCTAAATTAATAACCTCACCTTCAACATATCACCTGTAGGTGCGAATTTACTTCGTGCTCTTACTTGTATATTTATTTAAAAAATATTAATTAAATTTCTTAATAAATTTTCGCAGCTAAACTCTTGTTTAGCCCAATCTAAACATGGCTTTATAGGTACTAAACTAGCGTTAAAGCCTTTACTCCCTTTAAACTCAATAACAATATTTATTAAAGTGAGTGGCTATTAACCACTAAGGCTTATTTACATAGGGGCTTTATGTTGGCTATAATGTCGCCGCTGTTTAGTTTGGAATTGTATTTTTTGCAATTTAGTTATGTATTAAGGGCTACTATGGAATGTTGGTATTTAGTCGTATGCAAACCTAAGCAAGAAGAACGAGCCAAAACTAACTTGCAAAATCAAGGGATTGAAGCGTTTTACCCCAAATTAACTACCGAGAGGTTGGTTAATGGTCGTCGGACCGTCAAACATACTGCTTTATTCCCTAATTATTTATTTGTATGCATTGAATCAAAAAATGGTAATTTTTCTGCAGTAAAAAACACCCGTGGAATAGGCGGTTTTGTTTCTTATGGAGCAAATTATCAGTTGGTTTCTAAGCACATAATTGACCAGCTAAAAAATGAACGTTCACACACCACTGAATCACAAATACCAAAAACAGGTGATGTAGTAAGTGTGAATAACAATTCATTCAGTAATATACAAGCAATATACAAAGAGCCTGATGGCGACTTGCGCAGCATTCTACTAATTAACTTACTTAATCAAAAAATTGAAGTAAGTGTAGATAATAAAGATATTAAACAACAATAACTAAAAACGTAGCAGCGGCTTTATGCCGCGTAAATAGCTTTATATCAGTAACTAGGAACTGTAACCTAAGGGCGGAAGCGTGCCTAGAGCACTTAAAGCTACATGGCTAAGTTCACTTGTAGACGCACAGGCAAGCTCACTGACTTCGATGTGATAAATGATAGCTAATCATTTATCAATGAGAGATACAAGACGCACAGCTTGCTGGCGTGACAAGCAAAGCTCGTAATAAGGGTTATTCACAAAGAGGTTAAGAGGGCGCTGCGCTTTAGAGAAGTAAGCAGCTATAAAGTACTTGTTTAAATGGCTTCTCATTTACTCCTCATTCGCTTCTCTTTGTGCAATAAGATCTTAAGTGATTTATTCACAAAGAGGTTAAGAGGGCGCTGCGCTTTAGAGAAGTAAGCAGCCTAAAGTACTTGTTTAAATGGCTTCTCATTTACTCCTCATTCGCTTCTCTTTGTGCAATAAGATCTTAAGTGATTTATTCACAAAGAGGTTAAGAGGGCGCTGCGCTTTAGAGAAGTAAGCAGCCTAAAGTACTTGTTTAAATGGCTTCTCATTTACTCCTCATTCGCTTCTCTTTGTGCAATAAGATCTTAAGTGATTTATTCACAAAGAGGTTAAGAGGGCGCTTCGCTTTAGAGAAGTAAAAATAAATAATTACTATGTTTTATGTTTTATGTTTTATGTTTTCTCATTTACTCCTCTTTTGCTTCTCTTTGTGCAATAAAGCTTTAAGTGGTTAATCTGAAGATGTCGAGCACACTGAGCTTTAGAGAAGTAAACAGCCTAAAGTACTTGTTTAAATGGCTTCTCATTCGCTCCTCTTTGTGCGATGAAGCTTTAAGTGGTTAATCTGAAGATGTCGAGCACACTGAGCTTTAGAGAAGTAAACAGCCATAAAGTACTTGTTTAAATGGCTTCTCATTCACTTCTCTTTGTACAATTGGTGATTAATGCGTTAAGTGTTTTACTGAAAACGGCTATCAATTAAATTTATTCATAAAGACCTTATGAAAATACTGATATAATTTCAGTGCTAATTAAAAACTTAGTAACAAAGCTTTTACAAAGCAAAGGCTATTGCTTCACAATAGTGCACATGCTTTAATTAGTCGGCTAAAATACAAGTGCTCACCAAGGTTGGTGAGTAAGTGCAATATTAAAATAATTTTGGGATTCTACAATGGCGTTAAGCTGTAAATCACTCGCATCAATACTCGCAATACTAAGCATGACAGGCTGTACAATAGTACCAGGCAGCCACTTTGAAGGTATAGACTCAGGCGAGCAAACACAAAACCTCGAACAAGATCTCGAAAAAGTAAACATTCAAATAATCGACTCGCTACTAATAAATAAACAAAATCAAGCGCGTATAGCAGCTAAACCAATTTCAAGCACCGATGGTTTAAACGTAAGTAATTACGAATACAAACTAGGTGTTGGCGACGTACTAACAATAGGCGTATGGGATCACCCAGAGCTAACAATACCTGCAGCAGTACAACGTACCGCAGAATTTGACGGCTTTAGAGTACAACGAGACGGCACCATTACTTACGCCTACGCACCAAATATACCCGCAGCAGGTAAAACAATAAGCCAAGTACGCAACGAGCTTGTTAAACGCCTAAGCCGAGTAATAGAAGACCCACAAGTAGACGTAAAAGTAGTTGGCTTTAGAAGCCAAAAAACCTACGTTACCGGTGAAGTTAACAAGCCAGGTGTATACCCAGTAACCGAAATTCCACTTACCTTAATTGATGCCCTAAACCAAGCGGGCGGCTTAACTGATGCAGCCGATTGGCGCACAGTAACATTTACTCGTGGCAACAAAACAGAAGTTATAAAACTTGATGACTTTTATGCCCATGGCGACATTTCGCAAAACCGCTTGTTACAACATGGCGACATAGTGCACGTAAATCGTAACGATGCACAAAAAATATTTGTATTAGGTGATGTTAAAAAAGCAGGCTCAGTAACGCTTAACCGTTATGGTTTAAACTTAGCCGAAGCGCTAAGCGACTCGGGCGGCTTAAACGAAGCAACAGCCGACGCTAATGGCGTATTTGTACTGCGTAAAAGTGACCTAGAGCAAACCGGTGTTATTGCAAACGTATACCAATTACACGCTAAAAATATAGCGGCAATGGTACTAGCTGAGCAGTTTGAACTACAACCGCGCGATATTGTATATGTAACATCGGCACCACTTGCCCGTTGGAACCGTGTAATTAGCTTATTATTACCGTCGGTTTCTACAGTTGATAACTTAAATGACATTAATAATTAAAGGTTACTAGCAGCATGTTTGATTCAGTTTTAGTAGTGTGTGCAGGTAATATTTGCCGTAGCCCAACAGGTGAGTATGTTTTAAAGCAAAAGCTTGAAGGCAAAAATATTAAAGTATCGTCTGCTGGGTTAACAGCACTTGAAGGCAAACCAGCAGATGCGAAAGCAAAACAAATAGCACTCGCACATGGCGTTAATATGGATGCTCACCAAGGCCAGCAGCTTACATCAAGCTTAGTAGCGCAAAACAGCGTAATACTCGTAATGGAAGAACGCCATTTAAACGACGTACATGCTCGCTACCCCGAGGCGCGCGGTAAAACCTTTTTACTCGGTAAATGGATTAATAACGCCGAAATACCAGACCCGTACCGCCAAAGCCAAGAGGCTTTTGAACACGTTTATACATTAATCGACAGCGCATGTAGCGCTTGGCAAAAGTATTTATAAGGAATGGCTAATTTAATGAATACCCAGCCGAATAACAGCTCAAATAGCGCTAATAATAAAAGCACTAATAACACACAACCAACGCAAGAAATTGATTTAATGGCGCTATTAGGCGCATTGCTTGATCGCAAATATTTTATAGTAGCCGTAACTGCGCTGTTTATGTTTGTAGGTGTTATTTATGCAGTATTAAGTCCCCCTGTTTACCAAGCAACAGCCATGATACAAGTTGAAGACGGTGGCGCATCAGTCCCTGGTTTTGACGATATGGCAGGGATGTTCGAAAGTACATCGGCTGCAGTAACCGAAATAGAGCTATTAAAGTCTCGTAGTATAATAGGTGAGGCAGTTGATTCGCTGAGTCTTGATATAGTAGCTGAACCTAAATTGTACCCCTACATTGGTAAACGTGCTTATCGTAAGTTTACCCCGATGGAAAATGGTGATTTAGCTGAGCCAAGCTTTGGTGCTAATAGCTACGCATGGGGCGGTGAGAGCATAAATGTATTTAGGTTTGACGTACCACACTTGGCAATTAATCAAAGTTTTACTCTGGTAGCGAAAGCTAATAATAGCCTGATACTTTTTAATGGTGACGGCGAGCAAATATTATCGGGTAAAGTGGGCGAGGAGCTCACTAACGGTAAGTTTAATTTGACAGTTCGCACTTTAAAGGCACGCCCTGGTACTGAGTTTACTATTAGCCGTAGAGATCGCCTTAATACTATTTTAGATCTTCAAACTGCAATTGGCGCAAGCGAAAAAGGTAAAGACACAGGTATAATAAATTTAAAGCTAGAAAGTACTAACCCAAGTTATGCAGAGCAAGTATTAAATAAAGTTGCAGCAATTTATGTACGCCGCAATGTTGAGCGTAATAGTGCTGAGGCGCAAAAGTCGCTTGAGTTTTTAAAAGTACAATTACCTGAGATTAAAAAACAACTTGAATACGCAGAGCAACGTTTTAACGATTATCAAATAAAACGCCAATCAATAAACATAACACTTGAGACCCAAGGCGTGCTTGAACAAGTTGTGAAGCTTGAAACCAAGTTACAAGAGCTAAACCTAAAACGCTTAGATATTGGCCGTAAGTTTAAAAAAGACCATCCAACATATCAAGGTATGCTTGAGCAAATAGAAGCGGTTGAAAGCCAAAAACAAGAGCTTGTTGGTGAGGTAGGTAACCTACCAGAAACTCAACAAGAGCTATTACGCTTAAAACGCGATGTTGAGGTAAGTAACCAAATTTACACGTTACTGCTTAGTAAAACACAAGAGCTTGATATAGTACGTGCTGGTACCGTAGGTAATGTACGTATTATTGACTACGCCGAGGTAAATACCAGCAAGCCAGTAAAGCCTAAAAAAGCATTAATAGTGGTAATGGCCACCATGCTAGGCGGCATGTTAGCGCTGACTGTTGTGATTATCCAAAAAGCAATGCATAAAGGCGTTGAAGACCCTGCAGAAATTGAAGCGCTAGGCTTACCTGTATACGCAAGTGTACCGCACTCAGATTATCAAGATAAGCTAAGTGGCTTTGCCGAGCGAGCTCGCAAAAATAAAACGAATAAGCCTAAAAGTATACTCGCGCTCGATAACCCAGCTGACCTAGCAATAGAGGCTCTACGTAGCTTACGTACTAGTTTACACTTTGCGATGATGGAGGCTAAAAATAACATTATTGCTATATCGGGCCCAAGCCCAAGCGTAGGTAAATCGTTTATATCGGTTAACTTAGCATCGGTACTTGCGCAAAGCGGTAAAAAAGTACTTATTATTGATGCCGATATGCGTAAAGGCTACTTACAAACACAGTTTGGTTTAAAGTGGGATGATGGCTTAAGTGATTACCTATCTGGCCGCTTAAACCTAGAACAAGTTATTAAACCAACCAAAGTTGAAGGCTTAAGTGTTATTACGCGCGGACAAATACCGCCAAACCCTTCAGAGTTATTAATGCATAGTAACTTTAGCAAATTAGTTGAAGAAGTAAGCGCTGCTTACGACATAATAATTATAGATACACCTCCAATACTTGCAGTAACTGACCCTGCAATTGTAAGTGCGCATACAGGCACTACATTACTTGTAACGCGCTTTGGGCAAAACCATGTGCGTGAAATAGAACTTACTCGTAATCGTTTTGAACAAAACGGGATAGACGTAAAAGGTGTTGTATTTAATGGCGTTATTAAAAAAGCCAGTAATGCGTATGGCTATTATGGATATTATAATTATGAATATAAATCAGATAAGTAATTCAGATGAAAGATAAAGTAATGAACTTTGAGGCTGGTTCTGAAAAGCGTATAGCTCAGTCACCTGCTAGTAATTTAGATGAATTAGAACCTATTTTTATTACGGATAGCTTTAAATCTAAATCAGAAGCTCTTAAAAAAAATACTATTTATGTGTTCTGCCCTATAGAATGTGCAGATGTAATAGGCACAATAACAGATGACTATTCTTTTAATATAGTCATAAATGATTATGAAATTACTGACTTTACAAAAAAGGTTATATGCCATTATCAAAGTGCTCACTTAACTAAAGTACAACGTAAGTTTTTAGTTAATGCTACAGAGTGCGGAGCATGGGTAGAGCCTTTGGTTAGTTACCTAGATAATAGATTAAAGTACACAGAAGTACGTTTACTACATAGTAGTTATTTTTTACACCAAAAGGCATTTTCAATATTATCGAATAAGCGTACACAAGTAACAAAACGTTTTATTGATATATTTAGTGCTATTTTACTTTTAATTATTACCCTTCCTTTTTCATCTTTTGCTGCTTTACTGATTAAATTCGAGAGCCCTGGTCCTATTTTGTTTAAACAAAAGCGTACCGGGCAATATAATAAAGAGTTTAAAGTTTATAAATTTAGATCAATGCGTAATGATGCAGAAAAAGATGGTGCGCAATGGGCTTCAAAAAATGACGCGCGTGTCACTAAGGTTGGTAAATTTATACGAAAAACTCGTATAGACGAAATTCCTCAACTTATTAATGTGTTACAGGGGACCATGTCGATAGTCGGCCCAAGACCTGAGCGTGAAGTATTTATTAAAGATTTAGAAAAAGAGATACCTTATTATCGTTTTAGGCACGCAGTTAAGCCTGGAGTAACCGGTTTAGCGCAAGTAAGATATCCTTATGGCGCATCAGTTGAAGACGCTGTTTGGAAACATAAATACGATATACATTACATAAAGCATCACTCATCAATGTTAGATGTCAAAATATTATTACTAACTGTAAAGACAGTCTTGTTTGGTATGGGTCGCTAATTTAGTTGATAGAAATATAGCAGGATATATGAAAATTTTAGTAACAGGCGGTGCTGGTTTTATTGGAACAGCTGTTGTGCGTCATATTATAAATACTACAAAAGACGAAGTTGTAAATATTGATAAACTTACCTATGCGGGTAATCTAGAGTCACTAAAATTAGTAGCGCAAAATGAACGTTATACATTTGAACAAGTCGATATTTGTGACCGCTTAGAGCTTGATCGTGTCTTCTCAATACACAAGCCTGATGCCGTAATGCACTTAGCAGCTGAGAGTCATGTTGATCGCTCAATTACTGGCCCCGCTGAATTTATTCAAACTAATATTGTAGGTACTTATAACTTATTAGAGGCTGCTCGCGAGTACTGGAATACACTCGAAGATAGCGCAAAGCTCGCTTTTAGGTTTCATCATATATCTACTGATGAAGTGTATGGTGATTTACCACATCCGGATGAGCAAGAAGGAAAGTTACCTCTGTTTACTGAGCAAACGTCATATGCACCAAGTAGCCCATATTCTGCAAGTAAAGCCAGTTCAGATCACTTGGTTAGAGCTTGGTTAAGAACTTATGGTTTTCCTACTATTATCACCAACTGCTCAAATAATTATGGGCCTTACCACTTTCCTGAAAAGCTTATCCCATTAGTTATTTTAAATGCCCTTGAAGGTAAAAAACTACCGATTTATGGAAAAGGTGATCAGATTAGAGATTGGTTATATGTAGAAGACCATGCTCGAGCTTTATATAAGGTAGTAACTGAAGGTAAAATTGGTGAAACCTATAATATTGGTGGCCATAACGAAAAACAAAACATTGAAGTTGTTAAAAGTATTTGCAGTATCCTAGATATATTAGTGCCTAAGGATTCCCCGTACTCAGAACAGATAACGTACGTTGCAGATCGCCCTGGTCACGATAGACGTTATGCTATTGATTCATCAAAAATGAGTGCAGAGCTAAACTGGACACCGGTTGAAACCTTTGAAACAGGTCTACGTAAAACCGTTCAATGGTATTTAGATAATCAAACGTGGTGTCAAAACGTACAAGATGGTTCATATCAGCGTGAGCGTCTGGGCGAAATAAATATGTCAGCTAAAGGAAAGTAACATGAAAGGAATTATCCTTGCCGGAGGCTCCGGTACACGCCTTTATCCCATTACTATGGGTGTATCTAAGCAGTTGCTCCCTATTTACGATAAGCCTATGATTTTTTATCCGCTCTCAGTTTTGATGCTAGCTGGTATTCGTGAAGTTCTTATTATTACTACAGCGGAAGATTCTGGTTCATTTAAACGATTATTAGGTGATGGGTCACAGTTTGGTATTGAGATTAGCTACACAATTCAGCCAAGCCCAGATGGACTGGCTCAAGCATTTATTTTAGGTGAAGAGTTTATTGGCTCTGACGACGTTTGTTTAGTACTTGGTGATAATGTTTTTTATGGCCAAGGATTTACGCCAAAACTAAAGCATGCAGTAGAAAATGCTAAAAATGGCCAAGGTGCTACTGTATTTGGTTATCAAGTAAAAGATCCTGAGAGATTTGGTGTTGTTGAATTTGATGAAAATCAAAAAGCAATTTCTATTGAAGAAAAACCAAACAAGCCTAAATCAAATTTTGCTGTGACAGGCTTATACTTTTATGACAACTCTGTTGTAAAAATGGCTAAACAGGTTGAACCTTCGCACCGTGGCGAGCTTGAAATAACATGCCTTAATGAGATGTATTTAAAAGAGCGTAAGTTAAATGTAGAAATGCTTGGTCGTGGTTTTGCGTGGTTAGATACTGGTACCCATGAAAGTTTACTTGAGGCGGCACAATTTGTTGAAACTATTGAAAAGCGACAAGGCTATAAGATTGCATGCTTAGAGGAAATAGCATTTAACAATGGTTGGTTAACAAAACAGCAGGTTATAAATTTAGCCCAGCCATTTATAAAAAATAGTTATGGTCAGTACTTAATAGCAATAGTTAAGGGTTAGGCATGAGCTTAGTAAGATTAATAAATCTACCTTCTTTAGGTGACGAGCGTGGCGGGTTAGTTGTGTTAGAAGGTAACGATACCGTCCCTTTTGACATTAAGCGGGTATATTACATTTTTAATACCCAAAAAGATGTGTCTCGAGGGTTTCATGCGCACAAGCAATTAAAGCAAGTTGCAGTATGTATAAAGGGTAAGTGTCGTATGCTTCTCGATAACGGCTTAACTCAAGAAAGTGTATTGTTAGACTCTGCGACAAAAGGTGTATTAATTGACGCTATGGTATGGCATGAAATGCATGACTTCAGCGATGATTGTGTTTTATTGGTCTTAGCAAGTGACCACTACGACGAGTCGGATTACATTCGTAAATATGATGAATTTTTAATAAAGGTTTAGCGCATATGTTTATTCATCCCTTGAGTGATGTACAAAGTAATGAGATTGGCCAAGGTACAAGGGTTTGGCAGTTTTCTGTTATTTTAGAAAAAGCAAAAATTGGAAGTAATTGTAATATTTGCGCTCATACCTTGATTGAAAATGACGTAGTTATTGGATCAAATGTAACTGTTAAATCTGGGGTTTATATCTGGGACGGCATTATAATCGAAGATAGCGTTTTTATAGGACCATGTGTAGCATTCACAAATGATAAAAATCCTCGCTCACAAAAATATCCAGATAGCTTTGCAAAAACATTAATAAAGAAAGGAGTTTCGATAGGTGCTAATGCGACGATCTTACCAGGAATCACATTAGGTGAAAATTGTATGATCGGTGCGGGTGCTGTTGTAACCAAAAATGTTCCTGATAATGCGGTTGTTGTCGGAAATCCTGCAAAAATTATAAAGTATATAGAGAATTAGAATGATCCCGTTTCTTGATTTAAAAAAAATTAATGCGCAATACCAACAAGAATTGAAAAATGCTTGCTCACGAGTGATAGACTCTGGTTGGTATATTATGGGTAATGAATTGGAAGCTTTTGAGGCAGAGTTTGCTAGCTATTGTGGTACAAAATATGCCATAGGTGTTGCCAATGGATTAGATGCGCTCACATTAACTTTGAGAGCATGGAAAGAGCTTGGGAAGCTAAAGGAAGGCGATGAGGTTATCGTACCTGCCAATACCTATATCGCTAGTATTTTGGCTATTACAGAAAATCGCTTAACACCTGTATTGGTTGAGCCTGACGTAGCTACTTATAATTTATGTCCGGTAAAAACTAAAGCAGCGATAACATCTAAAACCAAAGCAATTTTACCTGTGCATTTATATGGCTTGATATCACCAATGCCTGAACTAATGGCCATTTCAGAAGACTATAATTTACTTGTTTTGGAGGATTGTGCTCAGTCGCATGGTGCTAAAATTAATAATAAAAAATGTGGTTCTTGGGGACATGCAGCCGGATTTAGTTTTTATCCGGGTAAAAATTTAGGAGCCTTAGGAGATGCGGGAGCAATTACCACTAATGACGATGAATTAGCCAGTACCCTTAAAGCTTTGCGAAACTATGGCTCCCACAAAAAGTATGAAAACCTGTATCAAGGTGTGAATAGTCGATTAGATGAAATACAAGCAGCAATGTTACGGGTAAAATTAAATTATTTAGATATAGAAACTAAAAACCGCCAAAAAGTTGCTGCTTATTATTTGAGTAATATTAAAAATCCTTTAATAACCCTCCCAGAGGTTAATGCAATAGAGTCACATGTGTGGCATTTATTTGTAGTTAAAACATCGCATCGTTTACTATTTTCAGAATATTTATTGAAAAATGGTGTTCAAACTTTAATACATTACCCGTTACCACCTCATAAACAAAAAGCATATTCTGGCTATAATGAACTTTGTTTACCAGAAACAGAGTTAATCCATGAACAAGTTATTTCACTCCCTATTGGGCCTGTATTTTGTGAACGTGATATGGCTAAAGTTGTTAGTGTGATTAATGGTTTTATGCTTTGAAAAAGTTAATTGTTAAATTATTACTTCTTTTTTTTAAAAAATTAAGAATTGCTTTTTATAATTTTATTTCTGAACATAAAATTAAAGCAATAGTGATCCAACCGGTTTTAACAAAAGGAATTGGAAGTATTCACATATCCAAAAGTGTTCATTTTGGTGTTGAAAGGTCTCCCTGTTTTTTTACTCATTATATTTATCTTGATGTAAGAAAAGCATCAAGTGAAATAGTAATAGGTGATAATACATATATAAATAATGGAGCTTGTATTATTTCAGACGGTTGCAAAATAAAAATTGGAGAAAATTGTTTATTTGGTTCAAGTTTACAAATTCTAGATTCGGATTTTCACGATTTAAGTCCTGCCAATAGATTTGGAGGCGGTAATATTATAAGAGGTGATATAAATATCGAAGATAATGTATTTGTTGGTAACAATGTAACAATACTAAAAGGTATTACTATTGGTAAAAACTCTGTTATTGCTAATGGTTCAATAGTATCAAGCTCTATCCCTGCAAATGTTATAGCTGCAGGCATACCAGCTAAAGTTATAAAAAGTTTATGAATTTACTAAAAACTTCAATGCTTTCGGGCATATCTACAATTTTTAGAATTATCAGCGGTATTATTATAACAAAAATGGTGGCTATTTTTGCTGGCCCTGCTGGTTTGGCTGTAATAGGGCAACTGCAGAATATTATTAATATTACTATGTTGGTCACAGGCGACTTTTTAAAAACCGCTACAACCAAATATACAGCTGAATACCAAGATAATTATCAAGAAAAGTATAGATTATGGTCAAGCGCCTTAAAGGTTATTTTATGCCTGAATATTATTGTTTTTTCTATTTTCTTCTTTTTCTCAAATCAAATAGCTAGCTATTTTTTACATACTGAAGAATATTCCTATGTACTTAGAGTTTTCTCAGTCAGCTTACCTTTTTTCATTTTAAACTCTTTTTTGTTGGCTGTTTTAAATGGACAAAAAGAAATTAAATCTTACATACTTTTAAATATCACTTTGAGTATTGTATCTTTGATATTAGTTTGTTTGCTTAGTTATAATTTTGGCCTACAAGGAGCCTTAATTGCTTATGTAACAAACCAATCTATTGTTTTTTTTATTACTATTGCTGCAATTAAAAAAAAATCATGGTTTAAAGTTGATTATTTTTTTCATAAGTCCGAGCTTGTGCAATATAAAAAGTTATTCGGTTTTGCATTAATAACTTTTGCATCAATAATGGCATCTAATGGTTCTACTATTTACATTAGAAATTATTTAATTGAGAACCTCTCAGCTACTTTAGCAGGCAACTGGCAAGCAATGTGGGTACTATCTCAAATCTCAGTTTCTTTAATTACGACATCTCTAGCAACTTACTTACTTCCTACACTTTCTCAACTTCAAGATAAAAAATTAATCCATCAAGAGCTAATAGCTGCTTTAAAAATAATAGTACCAATTACAATTACAATTTCACTCATAATGTACCTACTTAGAGATCTTATTATTATGCTTTTGTATTCATCAGAATTTAGTGCTATGAGAGATTTGTTTTTTTGGCAATTGGTTGGAAATTCAATAAAAGTTTGTGGTTGGTTATTTGGTTATGTGTTGGTAGCAAAAGGTATGGTCAAATATACGGTTATGACCGAAGTGATATTTGCATTTAGTTGGTGTTTTTTATCATCATTTTTAATAAATAAATTTGGATTGGTTGGAGCTATTTATGCTTATAGTATCAATGTAACATTTCACTTTATTACTATGTTTTTATTGTATAAATTTAAGGTTAAATAAATATGCTGAACAGTGTGTGTATTGTAATTCCAGCCTACAATGGAAGAAAGTTTATTGCGGAAACAATAGACTCCTGCTTACAGCAGACCCATAAAGAAATAGAGATTATTGTTATTGATGATGGTTCTACGGATGGCACTAGAGAGCTTCTTCTTTCTTATACAGATAAAGTAAAACTTATATTTAATGAAAATAATTTAGGGATTGTTAAAAATATCAATAAAGGAGTTATTAGAGTAGATAGTGAGTTTTTTATAATACTTGGTCATGACGATGTGTTACCAAAAGAGCATATTGAATTAATGCTATCAGAGTTTAACGATAATGTTGTTGGTGTTCACTGTAATAGTATGTTGATTAATAGTTTAGGTGAGAGATTAGGCTACTCTCGAGATGATAATATTCAAAAACGAAAGACAGAAAATATCTTGTTTGAATTATCACTTGATAACTTTATTAGCAGCTGTGGAATGTTACAACGGACTAGTGTTTTTAGGGCTGTAAAAGGGTGGGATGAAACATTTTTGCATTATGGTGAGTGGTTGTACTATGTAAAAGCACTCACTTATGGTGAAATGATTTATACTACAAAAACTCATGCTTACTACCGTCGACATGATTCAAATATTACGAATACTTTTAAAGATAAAGATGTTATAAAAAAACTGGATAGCTATAAAAACAAGTGTCGCAATTTGGCTCACCAAAACAATAAAAACTCGTCCAAAGAAGCTTTTAGATATAAATTAAATATTATAAAGCTAGCTTTAAAAAGATACGTACTAAACGTAGTAAATAAATAGTCGTAGAATATTACAGTTTTTAGGTATAAAAAGGTGAGTGTTTATTTGAATAACAATCATTCGGTCTGTTCGTATAGATAAATAATTTCAAAATTAGCTACTGTTAAAAATGAAAACAAAAAAGCTATTTAATCGGATGAGCCGATGATATGTGGCAACTCTATTTGCATCTTCATTTTTATGATGTATAAAAAACGGAAAATTATGAGGGGTTATGAAACCTAAATCGTTATTAGTACTAAATGAAGGTTACTCTGATAATCTTGGAGATCAGGCAATTAATGAAAGTATTCACTATTTATTAAAAAAAAATGGCATTACTGATATTAAATTTCAAGATTATACTAAAAATTTGGATGGAATCATTGATATTTCAATCTCCCCTGATGTAACCAGTAAGGATTCATCTATATTAGTTAAGCTGGTAAGGCTGCTGCCGGTTAAATTGAGATGGTTAATAAGGAATTTAGGGCGAGTTATTAAAGTTTCAAGAGAAAAACATGATAAGGTTATTATTGGAGGGGGGCAATTAGTACTTTCTAATGATACATTTTCAATAGCAATGTTTTCTTGGGTTTTATTTTTACGTTTATTTGGAAATAAACGAATTTATATTTGCGGTGTTGGGGTCGGTACTGAATTTAGTTATCTAGATAAGTTGTTATTCAAATATTCATTAAAAAATATAACTAAAATCTATTTGAGGGATAAAAAATCTCAACTTACTCTAATGAATATATTTAGGGTTGAGAGTGAGCTTATTTACGATGTTGCCTTTATACATAATAAGTTGGATTGTAAGACTATAAACGATGTTGAAAGTAAATCGTTATTAGGCGTAATAACTTACGATGTTTACAGGAAGTATGTAAGCGGAACCCCACTTAATAAAGATGCATTTTTTGATACATGGATCACTCTACTATCTGAATCAAATGTTTTATTGAAAAATGTTAAGCTTTTTTATACCACTAAAGAAGATCGGGTTGCTTCAATCGAGTTTAAACAGTTTGTAGAAAAAAAATACCATATAGAACTTCCATTAATTGAAACTTCTCGCCTTGAACTTTTAATCTCAGAAATAAAATCAAGTAATATTGTTATTTCTGCGCGTATGCATGCATTGATATTAGGTTTTACTTATGACCGCAAAGTTGTTGTTTATCCGATATCAAGCAAGCTAGTTCAATTTAAAAAAATGATTGAGTCGGATATAGCTTTAAGTGATATGCAAGCTGTTATTGAATCTCAATTTTTAAATATACTGAATAGTAATTCAAATGATGAAAAATAAAGTTTTAATGTTTTCTCACGAGCTACCACCACAGGGTGGTGGTGCTGGTGTGGTTGGGTTGCAATACTGTTGTGAATTAGCTGAAGCTGGGTTTGAAGTAACATTACTAACTAAAAAGAAAGGTGCTTACCCTAAAACATTAAAAAATGTGGATATAATAGGGGTGACTTATATACCGAAGCTTTATTTAATTCCTTATTATTTTAAATTAAAAAAGATCAATTTAGCTGATTACAACCATATCATTTTAAATGATATGGTTTCAGTACATGTTGCTGGTTTTTGCTTCTCAGAAAGCGAACTGAATAAATCAATTTCATTTTTACATGGAAGTGAGCCTGAAACAGTTTATCGTTCACCAAATATTTATCAAAAATTGACCTGTTTAAATTACTTTTATAGTAGGGCAATTCAACATGTTGCGCGTATTATTTCGGTAAGCCATTACATGAAAAGTAAATTTTTAAAAGAAACTCCTTTCAAAAATGGCGAAAAGATAAAAGTTTATCACTCAAAGTTGGGTTCTGATTTTTTCCCAATGAAGCCTGCACCTTTAAAGCCTCGCGGTAAAGAAGAGATAGATATTATTTTAACAGTAAGCCGAATCGAGAGGGGTAAGGGCTTTATAGAAATGTATGAGGTTTTTAAAAAGCTTATTGAATTAGATGGTAAGTTTGAGTGGAAAATAGTTGGAGATGGTAGTTTTAAACATGAATTTGAATCTATTGTAAAAAAGGATAATCTTGAGAATTATATTCATTTCGAAGGGAAAGTAGAGAGAAGTAGCCTTAGGCGTTATTTTGAGAGTGCTAATGTATTTTGGTTGCTTTCTAATTATAAAGAATCTTTTGGCTTAGTTTATCTTGAGGCACAAGCCTGCTACTGTCCAGCAATAGGTTATCGACGATATGGTGTAATTGAAGCTATAAATGAAAATGAAACAGGCTTTTTAGTTTCAAATGCAGAGCAATCTATTAATATTTTTATTAATAGAGATTATGAAAAGTTATATGAAAATGATTATTCATATTTTCTCGAATCAATGCACTCTCACAAGATTGGCGGTCTATTTAATGATGCGTAATTTCGTTGTAGTAATATTTCTTTTCCTTTTTATATTCGGAGTTCCATTTAGTTTTCTACCTTTTAATAGCTCTAAACTTGTGTTTATTCTATTGTTAGGTTGGTGCTTTTCTATAAAGTTGCTCAGTAATAGAACGACTACTATTCTCACTGTTGAACGATGTTCTCTCAATGTATTCTATAGTTTAACTTTTCTTTGTTTACTTTCTTTTTTGTATCCAATTTTACATGGGACCGGAGATTACTCCTTATCCTATGCTTATTTTATTATGCTTTCTGAAGCTTGTTTAGGCGCATATTTAATGTGTATATTGTTGTTAAATAAATATAATTTCTATGAACTTTTGAAGTTGATTGTATTTGTTGCTTTTTTACAATCTTGCATAATTTTATTAATGTTTATTTCGGAGTCATTTAGAGAGCTTATATATTTAATGTCTGACGTTGATGCAAAGCAGTTGATGGAACGTTATGATGGTTTCCGTGGGTTCGGTTTAGCTGGAAGCGTAACATATGATTTGGCTGTTTTTTTAGCAATAAATTTAATGTTTATTACATACCTTGTTTCGGTAAAGCAGATTACTGGTCGTATTTACCTTGTTGTTTACTTAGTGATATTTACTGCTGCAATAATGACAGGTAGGTCAGCTTGGATTGGTATATTTTTATCTGTATTTATTATTTTTTGGAATTTTAGACGGCATACCTTACTAGTTAAGGTGTTAGAGGGTGGGGCATATATTTCCTTGTTTAGTTTGGTTATGTTTATTTTAATTCAAAATTTTTATCCTAATATTTCTAATGTTTTTATCGATAAAATAATCCCGTATGCTTTTGAAATGTTTATAAATTTATTCGATTCGGGGGAGCTGTCTACATCTTCTACAGATAAGTTGAGTTCTATGTATTTTTCTGTTTCAGAGAGTACGTTTTTGCTAGGTGACGGTTACTATAAAGACCCTAATAATGCAGCGTACTATTACATGGGAACTGACGCTGGTTACATGAGGCACATATTGTACTATGGTTTATTTCCTTCTATGTGTTTATATTTTTTTTATCTTTCTTGTTTTTACGTTATTTATAAAAAAATAAAAGGGTTAGAATCTAGATTTATATTGGTTTCTTCGTTGTCTCTATATTATTTTCTTGTGCATTATAAGGGGGCATTTTTAACTGGGTCTGCTATGAATATTAAACTTTTTTTTATCTTATTAATATTCGCAATGTTTATTCCAACAAATCAAAAAGTGAATGTTAATGATTAATGTATTATATGTAGTAAGTACCCTAAAAAAGTGCGGCCCTACAAATCAACTGTCTTATATTATTAAATATTTAGATAAGACTAAATTTTCTCCTATTGTATTAACCTTATCGCCAGAGCCTAATGTAGGAAGCATGAAAAGTTATTTTGAAGGTGACTTAGGTATTAAAGTTTGTACATTAGGCCTGCCAAGAGTTAAAGGGTTATTCTTTGCTAGTGCGGCTTTGAATAAATTTATAAAAGTTAACGCTATCGACTTAATTCACTCTCAAGGCATCAGGGCTGATTCATTGCTATCAAAACGAAGTTTAAGTATTCCATGGGTTATGACATCAAGAAATTACCCATATGATGATTATCCAATGAAGTTTGGCAAAGTGAAAGGTTCGATTATGGCCTTTAGTCATACTAGGGCTATGCGTAAATGTAATAATGTTGTAGCGTGTTCAAAAACAATAGCTTCTGAATTAAGTTTTCACAATATTAGTGCAACTCCAATTCAAAATGGTGTTGATTTAGGTGGGAAGTTAAACAAAGCCTCAATTAATTATGAATCTCTAGATAGACCTGTATTTATAACTGTTGGTAGTTTAATACCGCGCAAAAATATGGAGTTTATTGTTAATGCATTTAATGAGTTTGCTATTAATAACAAAGGCTCTTTGCTTGTACTTGGTGATGGTCCAAATATGGATAATCTAAAAAGCATTGGTAAAAAGTCTAGTATTTACTTTGAAGGTAATGTTGACAATGTAGCTGGGTATCTAGCGTTATCAGATTACTTTATATCAGCTTCACTTTCCGAAGGCTTACCTAATACTGTTCTAGAGGCTTTGGCATCTGGCTTACCTTCATTGTTATCCGACATACCATCACATGAAGAAATCGCGAGTGAATGCCCTCTGAGCTGCCATATTTTTAATTTGATGGATGGAAGTGGAAGTTTATCTAAAAAGCTAGAAAATATTTCAGATATATTCTCTAATGAAGCGGTTGATGAAGCAAAGGATATTGCAAAGTCTATTTTTTCAGCTAGTGCAATGTCTTTAAGTTATCAAAAATTATACAAAATACTATTACATTAATGAAATGTTTGATTTAAAGCTATTTAGCTGTTAATTAATTTTAATTTAAGCATTATTTATAATGTTGATCTTGTATCGGAGAGTTCATGAGTAACTATAACTTTTTTGAAAGAAAGTTAGCTGGAGTTTTATCTAAATTTCCAGCACTTAAAGGTGAAGTGAAAAAGCTTTATCAAAAGCTTAATTATTTGTTTTATAAGAAAAAGTATCTAAGTAAAACCGATTTTAAAATAACAAGGCTTGATAATAGCAGTGACTCTAGCTTTTTTGGTTACTATGATAAATCGCCCATAAACAGTTCAAATGAATATGTCATTTTTCAGTCTACTAATTTAGATACCAGTCATATGCCAAATGCATTATCGCCTATAGAGTTAATTTTATTTAATTTGGCGTCTGGAGAAAAAATAGTTATCGATCAAGTTTATTCTTATAACTGGCAGCAGGGTTGTAAGCTAATGTGGTTAAGTAAAGACCGCTTTATTTATAATAATTATGATAGTGAAAAAAGCTGCTATGTCTCTAAAGTTTATGATGTCTACAACGGTTTCGTAAAAACTATAGAACAACCGATTTATGATTGTTATAAAGAAGACTTTGCCTTGACCTTAAATTTTGAAAGGTTAAACATTGGTAGGGGAGATTATGCATACAATAATAATAATGTCGAAATTGATTGGATAGACAATACAAATGATGGTTTATTTTATGTTGATCTTTGTACTGGCAGTTCAAAACTATTAGTTACTATTAGTCAAGCCATTAGTTTAAATAGGCAACAGTCTATGGAAAATGCTAGGCATAAATTTAATCATATTATGATATCTCCAGATGGCTCAAAAGTAATGTTTATGCATCGATGGTTTACGGATGATAATAGACGCTTCGATGCTTTACTTATATGTAATGTTGATGGAAGCGATTTGAAGTTAGTAGCTAATGATGGCATGGTCAGTCATTGTTATTGGTTTGATAATGACTCAATATTTGCATATTTGAGAGATGCAACTTTAGGCGATAAATACTTTTTACTAAATATATATTCATTAGATAAGAGTGAAGTTGGTAGTGGCATTATTGATAAATTTGGTGATGGTCATCCCTCAGTCTTTGGCAGCAATATACTTTTTGATACTTATCCAAATAAGTCGAGAATGAAACAGTTACTTTTATTTGATGTGAGTTCGAATGAGTTGAGAGAGTTAGGTGAGTTCCACGAATCGTTTGATTTTTACGCTGAGACTCGTTGTGATTTACACCCTAGATTTAGCCTCGACGGGAAAAAGGTTTTTTTCGATAGTGTTCATGAAGGGAAGAGAGGCCTGTATATGTTGGAACTTAATTCATGAAACTCTCCGTTTTAATGTCTATCTATAAAAATGAGCAAGTTGATTTTTTTGTTCGGTGCATGCAAAGTATTTGGGATGAGCAGACGGTTAAGCCAGCTGAGATTATATTGGTAATAGACGGCCCGCTATATGATGAGCTATATCAAGCAATAGATGTTTGGCGTGATAAGCTAGGTGAGCTCTTTCATGTAATACCGCTTGAACACAATCTAGGCTTAGGAAATGCTTTAAACATAGGGTTATCTCATTGCTCAAATGAATTGGTTGCAAGAATGGATACTGATGATATTTCTTTACCAGATAGATTTGAAAAGCAATTAGCTATATTTCAAAAGACGAATACAGATATTTGTGGTTCTTGGGTAAGCGAATTTGATAAAAATGAGTTGCTAATAGAATCATATAGAAAACTGCCAGAAGATCATGAAGCAATAGTTAAATTTAGTAAGAAAAGAAATCCTCTTAATCATCCAACAGTTATGTATAAAAAGAGTATGGTTAAATTGGTTGGGAGTTACGGGAAATATCGATTTGCCCAAGATTATCACCTTTGGGCGTTATTAATATTAGATGGTGCCAAATTTTATAATATTCAAGAGCCGTTAGTTAACATGCGAGCTGGGTATGCCCTGCTAGAAAGGCGCGGGGGGATTAAATACGCTATTAATGAGTTCAATATTCAAAAAGAATTTTTACGAATTAACTTTATTAGTCGAACGCAGTTTTGCTCCAATGTACTTCTTAGGTTTTCTGTTAGGCTTTTACCTTCAGCGTTTCTTCGTTCGATTTATCAAAAAATTAGATCTTCATCAATCTAGCTTACACATTTTGAATACTTTTTTATTAGTTATTCAGTATAATAAAGTTATTTTAAGCGCGCTAAGCGTTCATTTTTAGGGTATTGCACGCATAAAAAGCGTAATAACGTTTAAGTGCATAGTTAAATTTAAAGGATATAATATGAAAGTCACTGTAGTAGGTACCGGTTATGTCGGTCTTTCTAATGCTATGTTGTTAGCGCAACACAATGAAGTGGTTGCATTAGATATAGACGAACAAAAAATAGCACTTTTGAACAACAAAAAATCACCAATAGTTGATACCGAAATTAGTGAGTTTTTAACGCGTAGTGACTTAAACTTTACAGCGACTACCGACAAAGTTACAGCATATAAAAATGCAGACTTTGTAATTATAGCAACACCAACAGATTACGATGTTGAAAACAATTACTTTAATACAAACTCTGTAGAGGCTGTAATTAAAGATGCCACAGCACATAACCCAAATGCGGTTATGGTCATTAAATCAACAGTGCCTGTTGGCTTTACGCAAAGTATTAAAGAAAAACTTGGCATTAATAATTTAATATTTTCGCCAGAATTCTTACGTGAAGGTAAAGCTCTACACGATAACCTATACCCATCGCGTATTGTTGTTGGCGAGCAAAGTGAGCGCGCAACTGTGTTTGCTAACTTACTCAAGCAAGGTGCTATAAAAGAAGATATTGAAATTCTTTTTACCGACTCAACTGAAGCTGAAGCGATTAAGCTGTTCTCAAACACTTATTTAGCAATGCGTGTGGCTTATTTTAATGAGCTTGATAGCTACGCTGAAGCACATGGCTTAAACTCTAAGCAAATTATACAGGGCGTTAGTTTAGATCCTCGTATAGGTAGCCATTACAACAATCCATCGTTTGGTTACGGTGGTTACTGCTTACCAAAAGATACTAAGCAGCTACGTGCAAACTATGCAAATGTACCAAACAATATTATTGGTGCAATTGTTGATGCTAATACGACACGTAAAGACTTTATTGCCGACTCAATAATTAAGCGTAGCCCTAAAGTGGTTGGTGTGTATCGGTTAGTAATGAAAACAGGGTCTGATAACTTTAGAGCCTCTGCCATCCAAGGCATTATGAAGCGCATTAAAGCTAAAGGTATTGAGGTTGTTGTTTACGAACCAGTACTTGAAGAAAATGAGTTTTATCACTCTCGTGTAGTTAAAGACTTAAACGAGTTTAAGCAAATATCAGACGTTGTTGTGTCTAACCGTATGGTTGAAGAGCTCAGTGATATTGCTGACAAAGTTTATACTCGCGACTTGTTTGGTAGTGATTAATAAACAAAGTTTAAAGGTTAAAGGTTAAAGACTAAAGGTTAAAGGCTAAAGGCTAAAGACTAAAGGTTAAAGGCTAAAGACTAAAGACTAAAGACTAAAGACTAAAGACTAAAGACTAAAGACTAAAGACTAAAGACCAAAGGTTAAAGGCTAAAGGTTAAAGTATAAGTCAAAAACTAAGGTAAATTTATATTAGGGGGCGTTGTGCAATTTGAGGACTTAAATGTATGGCAACGCTCTGCCGATTTAGCTTGTGAAGTTTTTATTTATTTTAAGGCAAGTAAGCAATTTGGTTTAAAAGATCAAATTACACGCTCTGCATTATCAATTTCATCAAATATTGCTGAGGGTTATGAGAGAAAGACAGCTAAAGATTACTGCCGTTTTCTCTCTTACTCTAAAGGTAGCTGTGGTGAGCTTCGCTCACAAATATATATTGCCTTAAAAATTGGTGAGGTTGATGCAAAAACAGCAGAAATCTGGATAGAAGAGTCTAGGCAGTTATCAAAAATGATATCTGCCTTAATGAAAACTATTGAAACTTGGGATTAGGCTTTTAGTCTTCAACTTTCAACTTTCAACTTTATCAGCTTAAAGATTAGGAAATTATGAAATATTTAGTAACGGGTGCTGCTGGTTTTATTGGCGCGGCAACATGCCAAAAATTGTTAGCGGCTGGCCATGTTGTAGTTGGTATTGATAACCTTAATGACTATTACGATGTAAATTTAAAACTAGCTCGTTTAGCGCAGTTTGAAAGCCATGAAGCGTTTACATTTATTAAGCTTGATATAAGTGAACGCCCAGCAATGAGCGAGCTATTTAAAGCACAGCAGTTTGATAAAGTAATACATTTGGCAGCGCAAGCCGGTGTTAGGTATTCAATAGAAAACCCTGATGCTTATGCCGATTCTAATTTAGTAGGGCATTTAAACGTACTTGAAGGGTGTCGTAATAATAAAGTTAAGCACTTGGTTTATGCTTCATCTAGTTCTGTATATGGTTTAAACGAAAAAACACCGTTTGAAACAACAGACAGTGTTGATCACCCTGTGTCGTTTTATGCTGCAACTAAAAAAGCGAATGAGCTAATGGCGCATAGCTATTCTCATTTATATAGCTTACCTACAACAGGTTTACGCTTTTTTACCGTTTATGGCCCATGGGGTCGCCCAGATATGGCACCGTATATTTTTACTAAAAAAATACTTGCCGGCGACACTATTGATATAAACAACAACGGCGATATGTGGCGTGACTTTACTTACATAGATGACATAGTAGAAGGCGTTGTTCGTGCCGCTGATGTTATACCTGTTGCAAACCCAGACTGGAGAGTTGAAACTGGTTCGCCAGCTTCTAGCTCTGCGCCGTATGCGGTTTATAATATTGGTCACGGTAGCCCAATAAACCTAATGAAGTTTATTGAAGCCATTGAGGCTGAATTAGGCACTGAAGCTAAAAAGAACTTCCGTGAAATGCAAGCTGGCGATGTTTATAAAACTTATGCTGATACTACAGATTTATTTAATGCAACAGGCTATAAAGCGCAGGTTGGTGTTAAGCAAGGCGTAAGTGAGCTTATTAAGTGGTATAAAGATTTTTATAAATAAAATTTACAATTTGTAAGTCATTTAAAAACACTGTTTTCAATTTGAGGCAGTGTTTTTTATTGGCTTAAATAAAGTTAGGTTAGATGAGCGCGAAGTAAATTCGCGCCTATAGGGTGTGTGTATTGTAGGTGAGGTTTTATACCTCGCTTTTA
This sequence comes from Pseudoalteromonas sp. NZS100_1, assembly GCF_015864285.1. Taxonomy (NCBI): domain Bacteria; kingdom Pseudomonadati; phylum Pseudomonadota; class Gammaproteobacteria; order Alteromonadales; family Pseudoalteromonadaceae; genus Pseudoalteromonas; species Pseudoalteromonas sp. NZS100_1. The sequence continues at coordinate 1,865 of NZ_JADYXN010000006.1, read as the reverse complement.
GTAACGTTAAATTACATGAGCGCGAAGTAAATTAGCACCTACAAGGTGTTAAAAATTAGCAAATATACCTAATTTAGCAAATGTTTCCCCGTATACATCCTTTCCTTGATACAGCTCAGCGCCCCAACTTTTAGCGCCCATTATTGGTTTACTTAACTTACGTGTATATGCTGTTTGCAGTTCGTAACTTGTTTTATAGCCTTCGTTTTTATTTTCAAGCATACGAATAGTGGTATTTAAGCTTTCTATTTTACTTAATTGCCAATGCCAGTTTACGCTCATCGATTTAGCGGGAGTGTAGTCGGTGTAGTCGTGCTCGTCACCTGCCCAGTGGCCAATTACATTACCTGAATTACGGTTGCCATCTAAATAAATACCATTGGCATACCAAAGTTTTTGCCAATTACTGTGTTCAAACCGTAAGCTGTGGTTGTTAGCAATAAAAGGTAAGTAAACACCAAAGCTATATGCATTATTGCGAGAGCCGCCTAGGGTGTCTTCAAGTGCTACTTCACCATAAAACTCGAACGGTAGCGCATAAATACTATTGTTGTAGGCAAAAGTAATTGAGCCAAGTTGATCCCCAAGCTCAAAGTTTTCTCCAAGCTCATCAGCATCTTCTCTTCCTACGTTATCCTTACTGCCAGGGCTAAAAAAACCTTCTGTAAAATCTTTAATTGTAACGCTTCGCGGACCGCCACCAAACTGCATTAAGCGGCTTAAGCCTATTGTTAAATTATCGGTTGCTGCAAAACTAGTATGTAAGCCAAATAAATAGGGCTTACCTGGTTCATAAACTCTTGCCACACCTGTTTGCTTACCTTCTTTTAAAATTCCGCTTTGCTCTGTCATTTTACTTATAAACATATCGTAACGAATATTAAAGCTGGTTATTGGCTCTACATTACTAAGCGTTATAGAAGGCGTTGTTTTAGCTTGAGTGCTTAATAGCATGGCACTGTCGTTAAAAGGTGAGTACCAATGTTCGCGGTAACCTACATCTAACTGCGCGTATTTATTACCAAGGTAAAAAAAGCTTTGTGTAGGTAATATTTCGTCTTCGTTGGCTATGCCTGCAACACTTACACCAAAGTAACGCCCGAAGTTAGCATAAGCTCCGCCTTCAACTATTAAGTTGGTTTTAGTGGTTTGGCCGCGTTGGTTAGGCAGTGTTTTATCTTTTGTGCCAGCAGCAAGCGTTACTTTTGCAAATGTACCCGCATCACTTTGAATATAAGGGCTAAGTTGGTACGAAAGTGTTTGATATAGTTCTGGGTAAGTATGCCTTACTGTTTGCAGTACTCTATAAATATCGTGCGCTTTATAGGGCTTGCTCATAATATGTGTGTTTTTACTTACAGCTAAAAGTCGTTGTACTTGGTGCTCAAGTTCAGGGGCTTGATTTAAAGGTAAATAAGGTGACACGCCACCTTTAGCAACAGCATTTGCACTGATTGCCATCCCGATAAACAGTGATATTTTTTTGAGCATAATTATTCCGTTAGCAAAAATTTGTTTAAGTAAAAACGTTAACGCGAGGTTAGCAATAAACGCCTAAGTAAGGAAGAAAAAAGCGATATATTAGTGGGGATATATAGGAGTAAGCTATCATTCGCAGGTGATAGACTATCCGTTAAATTCGAGCGCATTTTTGTATGTAGTGTTTTGCTATAAAGCAGGCGGTGAACGCATTTAATAAGTTATACCTACAAAAAATAGATTTATAAGTAATTTATTCACAAAGAGGTTAAGAGGGCGCTGCGCTTTAGTGAAGGCAAAAGTAGGTAGCGGAGTTTTTCAAGTTAGTTGTCGCATCAAATTAAATTTTATGCCGCCCGCATTGCTTCTTTTTTCTCTGGATTTAA
>NZ_JADYXN010000059.1:0-5234 GCF_015864285.1 Pseudoalteromonas sp. NZS100_1 | reverse complement strand
GAAATCGAAAGATTGAGTCATGTGTCACTCCTGTTTTCTTAATAATACTGAAATGACACAGATTTCTAAACACTACCTAATTTAACGCTGTTAATCATATAATTTAAAATAAAGCAGTAAATGTTCTATTTTTTCATTTTTTGTTTTATATGAACTTTAATTGGAAAGGCTAAAAAGTGGCTCTACTCATAAATAGTAAATGCATTAACTGCGATATGTGTGACCCAGAGTGCCCTAATGAGGCTATCTATATGGGCGCTAAAATATACCAAATAGATGCAAGTAAATGTACTGAGTGTGTAGGGCATTATGATAAACCTACTTGTGTAAGTGTTTGCCCTATTGACTGTATAAAGCCCGATCCTAATAAGCGTGAAAGTTTAGATGAGCTGGCTGATAAGTTTGTGCTGCTAACGAACTTATAACTTGTTCAGGTATTTTGCTAAGCCGCTTTTTACTATTGGCTAAAAACTATCTACATTACTTATTTAGCTTGTAGTTAAAGTCCGCTGTCATGCATTTTTAGTTTCAATCAAATTTTATTACCTTCATTAATTATCAATTATATTGTGTTACCTTAAGGCTTTATAAACTCAAGTATTAATCTAAGTTTTAGATTGCATTCTATAGGAGTCTATTTTGCATATAGGTATTAACGCTATTCAGGCTGTATCTTCAAAACAAGCAATATTTATTAATGATGAGTGCCGAGTGTTTGTAATTGGCGATCTTGATGGTGATTTACCGGCCTTAAAAAACGCACTTAATAACGTAAATTTTACCCCTGAAAGAGATACTTTGTTTTGCCTAGGCGATTTTGTTGATCGCGGGGATAAAACATATGATTTATTTACGTACTTACACGAAATTAAGGCATGTTTGATATTAGGTAATCATGAGCATTTAATGCTGGAGTCATTATTAAGTAATGATGCTGCCGCTTTTAAATTATGGACGGACAATGGTGGCAATTGGCATAAGTATGTATCGAGTGAAAAGCTCGATGTTATGTGTAATGAGTTACTAACAAAGCCGCTTTCGATAGTACTTGAATATCGCGGTTATAAAATTGGGTTGTCTCATACATTTCCGCAATCGTGGGATTGGGAAAATTATCCTGATGATAAATCGGTGACTGTGCAATCTCTATTGTGGGATCGCGAAGTAGTTAAACAAAATAAGGTAGTTAAAAGTCATGGAGTCGACTTTTCAATACATGGACATAACTCAACTAAAGCACCTTTCTGGGTTGGCAATAGTTACCATATAGATACTAACTATCACGGTGGAAAGCCTACATTACTCGAGCTTTCAGAGGTTATTGCTACACTTGAAAAGTCATCTGTTCTTTAGGGTTTTCTACTTTTTAAATATCATTCGGCAGCTTTGCTTTTTAAAATGTAAGCTGCTGACTACATCTCCTAATTATACACCTTCGTTTTCTATATACACTTTATGATGATTTACCCACTGTAATTATTTTATCAAGCTATTAAACACAGCAAAGCCTCTCTTAGTTTGTTAATTAAGAGCGGCTTTGATGTGTGGGCTGGGTTTTAACTTTCATTTAATAGGTATAAATACAGTTAAAAGAGGATCCACTCGATTTTATATTGTTGGTTAACAAACCATTAAGTTTGGCTGTGTAAAATTAGGAACAATTTTTGCCATTACGTAAATAGTTTACGTAAAAGGACTAACTTCTCGCTTTAGTTTTATGAGCAGATTTAAATGGAACAACCTCTCACATGATATTAGCAAGTATATACCCTTTCCCTTTTTCAACGTTTTGTAAGTCATCACTTTATGTATCAATTTTTTCTGTTTTGGGTTCTACGTGTGCTTTTGCAGCGCAAGAAAACGAAAACTCGCAGCACACAAAAGATATAGAAGTAATAGAAGTACGTGGTATCCGTTCAAGCATGGCCGAAAACTTAGATGTAAAACGTATGTCAGGCTCTGTGGTTGATGCAATTACCGCTGAAGATATTGGAAAATTCCCTGATAAAAATGTAGCAGACTCTCTTCAGCGTGTACCCGGTGTGGTAATTGAGCGTGATGGTGGGGAAGGTTCGTCAGTCAGTATTCGTGGTTTATCATCAGAACTTACTTTTACACAGCTTAATGGTAATTTTATTGCGTCTTCCCCGGGTGAACCTTCGCGTTCATTTGACTATGCTTTGTTACCGTCTTCGATGATTGAAAGTGTCGAGATTTATAAATCGCCAGAGGCACGCTTAGATGAAGGTGGGGTTGGTGGTACTGTATTAATGCATAGCCGAAAACCTTTAAGTATGGATGCAAACTCAGGTGTATTTAATGTAGAGAGTACTTACGCTGATGTTACAAAAGAATACGAACCACAGTTTACGGGTTTATATTCATGGAAAAACGATGACGAAGACTTCGGTGTATTGGTAGGCTATACGTATCAGGAGCGGACAAACCGAACTCTTTCGGGCGGAACTGATGCAAATGTATGGCGCTACACTGGCGGTGGACAACCTTCAGATATAAACAGTAACGCAGTTGATAACAATAACGGCTGGGATACTATTAATGATGCAAACGGAAACAGTTACGATGGAGTTTGGTTTCCACAAGTTGTGCGAGGTTCAGTTCTTAACGAAAAACGTGAGCGTGAAGGAATTCAATTTAGTACGCAATGGCGACCAACAAATCGTTTAGAGCTTGGATTTAATTACTTTGGCTTTACGCTCGGGCAAGACAGAACAGAATCTGTGATTGATATACCTGAGTGGTCTTTAAATTCTGATTTTTTAACTGATGTAAATCTTGATGAGTCGGGCACTATTGTCACTGGTATGCAATACGATGCGATGGCAAGCGGTATTGAAAGTGATATGCAGCTTCCGTGGATGCGCGGCAGTTATGTGCGCGAAGAATCTACCTCCGATACTTTTGATTTTAATTTAACTTATGAAGGCGATAATTTTAAAGCGCGCTTTGTCGTGGGTAATACAAAATCAGAAGGGGGGCCGGAAGAAAGCTGGGAAGCTGCATATAAAAGCTCAAACGCGGGCGAAAACGCCACTGCTATTCAAAATGCTGCTCAAATGGCAGGCTGGTCACTCAACCAAAATAATGTGTCACTTAATATTGACCCAAATACACTAGCTAACTTGCAAAATGGAATTGGAGGCGGTCGTGATGCGGGCTCTTCAAACTCAAGTTTTGTACGCAGTGAGTTAGAAGAAGATTATTACCAAGCTGATGTGGATTTTTATGTTGATTGGGGCTTTTTAAAAACAATTAGAACCGGTGTTAAATACCGTAACTCCACGCTTCATCGTGAAACTGGTAATACCTTCTTTTTAGATCCTAATTTTGATATTGCTGCGGGCGAAGCAAGCGAGCAAGGTATTAATCGTTTTGATAGCTACCAATGGAATGGTGGAATGCCATTAGCTCAAAATGTATTTACAAGTGAGAGTAATATAGTAGGGGGTTTTGATATAAACCAAATGCCAAGTATCGACTGGGACAAATACCGCGATATGGTCACTGCTAACTATGTACCTTATACACGCATTGAAGATAACTTTGTTTACGACATTGAAGAGAAGATATCTGCTTTTTATATACAAGGCGATTTTGAATTTAGTGAAGTAAGAGGTAATTTTGGCGTGCGTGTTGTGCAAACAAAAACATTTACTTCATCTACCGACTTATATACCTACCAATTAGATCACACAAATGATGAAACAGGCGAGCCAGTAACTGGTGATGCACGCTTTGTAGAAGACTATCAATTAGTCACTCAGCAAAACGAAGACACTCAAATACTACCAAGCTTTAATATAGCGTGGGATGCAACTGACGATTTAGTTATTCGTGGGGCAATAGCAAAAGTAATGTCTCGTCCTGATTACAGCGATTTAGGTGCGCAGCAGCGTATTACGTTTGTATCGGATGAATGGGCAAATGATAGAGCTGCATTTAATGAACAGCCAGGTTTTAGCGGCAGTGGTGGTAATAAAAACTTGAAGCCATTTGAATCGGTGCAAGCTGATTTATCTATTGAGTATTATTATGCAAAGGGTTCTGCGGTTGGATTGGCACTTTTTCATAAGAAAGTAGATAACTTTGTTGTGCCACTAATAATAGATGCAGAGCAAAGCTTTGCCGGTAAAAATAATATAGTTGATGCAGATACTATTAATATAGCTCCGTATAGCACTGTAGGTAATGGTACCGATGCAATATCTAAAGGCGCGGAAGTATTTATTCAGCATGCGTTTGATAATGGTTTTGGTTTTTACGCAAACTACACTTATAACAAAACTAACAAAGCAGATGTAACCGTAAATGGTAAAGAGTTTGGTCAGTCGGCATTAATAGGCAGTGCAAAGTATCAGTACAACACCTCTGTTTATTATGAAGGTGACGCTTTTAATGTGCGCGCTTCATATAACAAACGAGGGGAGACAGTATTAGGCATTAATAGTGGGTTAAATGTATATCAAGATCCATACGAACAGGTTGATGTTAATGCATCGGTTAATTTGTATGAAGGGCTAAGCTTAACAGCTGCTGTTATTAATTTAACTAAGTCGGAATCGGTAACGCGTTTAGGTGATGATACAGATGCACGATTACTTAACTCAAGCTATTCAGGACGACGCTATTACGCAGGCTTTAATTATAGTTTTTAATTAACGGCATACGTAATACTTTATTAAACGCCAACTAAAAAATGTAGTTGGCTTAGCCTAACAGCACCTAATATTGTAGTTTTATCTATGCAGATAGTTTAACTGCTCATATGTTGGTTGTTTAATAGGCAGAAAAAGCTCTGCAGCCCTTTATTTGTATAGCTTTCATACTAAATTCATTTAATTGTCAAAAAGCTGAAATAAAACATTGACCCCCGCTCGAATCTCCCTATAATGCGACCCCACTGAGACGGGAAACGCCGAAGCATAGCGAGGCACGAACTACTCAGAGAGTTAAATAAAACTTCGGTTTTAAATTGTCGAAAGAAAGTTTAAAACTAAGTGTTGACTCGAAAAATAAAGGGTGTATTATTCGCATCCCTTGAGACGCTAAAGCGACTCAAAACGTTCTTTAACAATATAAAGCAATCATCTGTGTGGGCACTCGTACAGATTGAGTTCTAACAGCCAACCTACTTAGGTAGCGAGGCAAACAAATTAGAGTCTCAATTGAAAACTGAGTGACCAACAGAATAGTTATTTCGGTAATTATTCGGC
>NZ_JADYXN010000058.1:0-5627 GCF_015864285.1 Pseudoalteromonas sp. NZS100_1 | reverse complement strand
TCCGATTTACCGAATTGTTGTTTTGCCCAATGAGTATGTTCGTTAATCATAATGTGCCCTCAAACAAGATTTGAAGATCTGATCATGACATTGAGATTTAGTTCAAAAAAATCCCCGCTAATTTCTTAGCAGAGATTTGTGTATAAGAGACAGCTTACTAAGCGCCTTTTTGTTTATTTAGTTCTTTTATTTAGTCTTCGTGTTTGCTTTGCGTGCTCACTAAGCTCAGTTAAACCTAATTGGTCGTAACTTTTTTCCATCATTTCAAGCGCGGGATCCAAGTAACTGCTTTGTGAGTAGTGCTCAACAACAAACTTACCTCTATTAGCAGCAGCTAAATAAGCTTCACGCTCATAATAGTAAGTGGCTACTTTTAATTCATAACGTGCCATACGATTTAAAAGCCATACTAAACGACGCTTAGCTTCAGGCGCGTAATCACTTTTCGGAAAGCGTTTTACTAGTGTCGATAAATCGGTAAATGCAACACGTGTACGGTTTGCATCTCTATCAGCTCTATCTACACCAAAGTACTCTTGGAACGCATTTTTATCTGCTTTAATGTTTACTAAACCACGCATGTAATACATGTAATCTAGGTCTTTATGGTTTGGATTTAAGCGAATAAAGCGGTCAATGGTTGCAAGTGCTTGTTCAGTATTACCTGATTGGTAATGTGCATACACTAAGTCCATTTGTACTTGTTTAGAGAATGGGCCAAACGGGTAGCGAGAATCTATTGCACTCAAAAGTTCAATTGCGCGAGCATATAAACCAGAATCTAGTGTTTCTTTTGCATCTTCATATAAAGCGTGTGCAGACTTATTCGGTACACGTTGAATGTCTTCTTGGTCTGGAGCAGACGAACAAGCGCCTAAACTAAGTACAGAAACTGAAAAAACAATGGCAAATGCACGTTTCCCTATTTTATTTATCATTTTATTTGTTACCTTCGATGTCTTCGGCTAGGCCAAGTCGGTAAAACCGAGTAAACTATGCGTATTATATTATGCTTTTATTAAAAGCGATTCTAACCCAGTCGAGCAAAGCTTGCACTGGTAAATTGGGTAAAGTTACTAATGTCAGAGCAAATTTCTCTTCAAGCCGACGTTCCAACCGAATTAGGTGGTAAACGTCTAGACCAAGTATTAGCACAATTGTTCCCTGATTATTCACGTTCTCGTATAAAAACGTGGATATTGGATGATAAAATCACCGTAGACGGTGAAATTTTCAACACTCCACGCGAAAAGCTACTAGGTGGTGAAGTTGTAAGTGTTGAAACAACAATTGAAGCACCACGCGAATACGAAGCACAAGATATCAAATTAAACATTGTTTATGAAGACGATGATATTTTGGTAATTAATAAACCAATGGGCCTAGTGGTTCACCCCGGTGCGGGTAATCCTAATGGAACAGTGCTAAACGCATTACTACATTACTACCCTGAAATAATTAACGTACCACGCGCGGGTATTGTGCATCGTTTAGATAAAGACACGACCGGTTTAATGGTTGTAGCTAAAACGATTCCAGCACAAACGCATTTAGTGACAGCGCTGCAAAAGCGTGAAAACTTTACGCGTGAATATGAAGCACTGTGTAATGGTACTATGACCGCAGGTGGTATGGTTGAAAAAGCAATTGGCCGCCATCCGACTCAGCGTACGCATATGGCAGTACATGAACTGGGTAAACCGGCAATTACACATTACCGTGTTGCTGAAAAATTCCGTGCTCATACTCGTTTACGCCTGCGCTTAGAAACAGGTCGTACGCATCAAATTCGCGTGCACATGGCACATTTAAATCATCCGCTAATTGGCGATCAATCTTATGGCGGCCGTCCGCGTCCACCTAAAGGTGCAACACCTGAGTTATTTGAGTTACTTCGTAGCTTTAGACGCCAAGCACTACATGCTGTAAAATTGAGTATTGCGCATCCAATTACGGGTGAAATGATGACATGGCAAGCACCTATCCCAGACGATATGGTTGCTATGACACTCGCATTACGTGAAGATACCAAAGCTAATCCTGATATCGATAGATAATGCACTTATTGTCAGCGACATGGCAAAACCTTCATAAAGTAGGAACGTTAAGTACTACTTGTGGAGGTGGTGTTTCAAAAATCCCATTTAAAAGTTTTAATTTGGGATTCCATGTTGGTGATAATCAAAATCATGTATCAAAAAACCGCTCATTATTAACAAATCTCCTACCTAAACCTGCCGTGTGGCTAAATCAAATTCATAGCTCTAATGTTGTTATTGTTGATGAATATTTTGATTTTGATGAGTTACACGATGCTGATGCGCTTTATACTCAGTTATTAAATCAGCCTTTGGCTATAATGACCGCCGATTGTTTACCTATTTTATTAGTGAGTGATGATGAAAAGGAAGTTGCAGCTATACATGGCGGCTGGCGAGGGCTTGAGCAGGGAATTATTAAAAATACTTTGGAATGTTTTAGCTCAAAGTGTGAAAATATAAATGCGTGGCTAGGGCCTGCAATTGGGCCAACTCGATTTGAGGTTGGGGCTGAAGTGTTTGAGTTATTTCAAAAAAGGTCCCCTTTATTTATTCAAGCATTTACACTACAAACTAATGGTAAATATCTTGCTGATATCTATGGTATTGCGCGTACTTTACTTACCCAGCAAGGCGTTAAAAATATTACGGGTGGCGACTACTGCACAGTCTCTCAAAGTGACTTATTTTTTTCTTATCGACGAGATGGACAAACTGGACGTATGGCTAGTTTGATCTGGCGCAAGTAATTCACATCTTTAATCATTATATTTCCCCCTACACCTTGAACAAATACCTAAACATACCCATTAATTAAGCAATTAGATTATTTAATAGGTAACACCATGCGTTTAGATAGATTTACAAGTAAATTTCAATCTGCGCTTTCTGATGCGCAATCGCTAGCCCTTGGTCGCGATCATCAATTTATTGAACCCGTACATTTAATGTATTCATTGCTAAAGCAAAGTGGCTCTAGTGTACGTGCATTATTTGCACAAACGGGTGTCAGCGCTGACGAACTCAACACCAAGCTTTCACAAGAAATAGAAAAATTATTTAAAGTAGAAGGTGTAGGTGGCGACGTCCAGCTATCAAACAATATGGCATCACTTATTAATCTATGTGATAAGTACGCGCAAAAACGCAAAGACAAATATATTTCAAGTGAATTATTTGTACTGGCGGCATGCGATGATAAAGGTCCACTTGGCGATATATTTAGGTCGTTAAATATTACCTCGACTAAAATTGAAACTGCAATTAAAGCGATTCGCGGCGGTCAAAAAGTTGATGACCCAAATGCCGAAGAAACACGTCAAGCGCTTGAAAAATTCACGATTGATCTAACTGAGCGAGCAGAGCAAGGTAAGCTTGACCCCGTTATTGGTCGCGATGACGAAATTCGCCGCACGATTCAGGTACTACAACGCCGCACTAAAAATAACCCTGTATTAATCGGTGAACCAGGTGTTGGTAAAACAGCAATTGCCGAGGGGTTAGCACAGCGTATTATTAATGGTGAAGTACCTGAAGGATTAAAAAATAAACGCGTACTATCACTTGATTTAGGGGCGTTAGTTGCAGGTGCTAAATACCGTGGCGAATTTGAAGAACGTTTAAAATCAGTATTAAACGAATTGGCTAAAGAAGAAGGCCAAGTCATTTTATTTATTGATGAAATACATACTATTGTAGGTGCAGGAAAAAGTGACGGTGCCATGGATGCAGGCAATATGTTAAAGCCAGCATTAGCACGCGGTGAATTACACTGTGTTGGCGCAACCACGCTTGATGAATACCGTAAATATATAGAAAAAGACGCAGCTCTTGAGCGTCGATTCCAAAAGGTACTTATTGAAGAGCCATCTGTTGAAGATACCATTGCAATATTACGTGGCTTAAAAGAGCGATATGAGTTACATCATTCAGTAGAAATTACTGACCCCGCGATTGTTGCTGCGGCGCAGTTATCTCATCGTTACATTAGTGACCGTCAGTTACCCGATAAAGCGATTGATTTAATAGATGAAGCGGGTTCTTCAATTCGATTACAAATTGACTCCAAACCAGAATCGTTAGACAAGCTTGAACGCCGTATCATCCAGCTAAAGTTAGAAGATAATGCGCTAGCGAAAGAAAAAGACGAAGCAAGTCAAAAACGCCGAGCTGAAATGCAAGAGTTGATCACCGACCTTGATGGGCAATATCGTGAGCTAGACGAGATATGGAATGCTGAAAAAGCATCACTTCAAGGCACGCAAGTAATTAAAGCCGAGCTTGAACAAGCAAGATTAGATTTAGATGTAGCGCGAAGAGCAAGTGATTTACAGCGTATGTCAGAGCTGCAATATGGGCGAATTCCAGAACTTGAACGAAAACTTGATTTAGCCTCACAAGCCGAAATGCAAGAAATGACCCTGCTTAAAAACCAAGTAGGTGAGGATGAAATTGCTGAAATACTGTCTCGCTGGACAGGAATTCCTGTTGCAAGAATGCTACTAGGTGAGCGTGAAAAGCTGCTGCAAATGGAAGATAAGTTACACAGTAAAGTAATAGGGCAAGATGAAGCGGTTGTTGCTGTTTCTAACGCAATACGACGCTCACGTGCCGGGCTTGCAGATCCTAATCGTCCTATTGGTTCTTTCTTATTTTTAGGTCCAACTGGTGTGGGTAAAACCGAGCTGACAAAAGCACTGGCTGGTTTTATGTTTGATACCGAAGATGCCATGGTGCGTATCGACATGTCTGAGTTTATGGAAAAACATTCAGTCGCACGTCTAGTAGGGGCTCCTCCAGGTTACGTGGGTTACGAAGAGGGCGGTTATTTAACAGAAGCTGTTCGTCGTAAACCTTACTCAGTGATATTGCTTGATGAAATAGAAAAGGCGCATCCTGATGTGTTTAATATTTTACTGCAAGTATTAGATGATGGCCGATTAACTGACGGGCAGGGTAGAACCGTTGATTTTAAAAATACCGTTATTATCATGACCTCAAATCTAGGCTCAGATATTATCCAAGAGCAAGCGGGTAATAATGATTACACGACCCTTAAAGCTAAAGTAATGGAAGTATTAATTAATGAGTTTAGGCCTGAATTTATTAACCGTATAGACGAGACTGTCGTGTTCCACCCGTTAGCAAACGAGCATATAAAAGAAATAGCTGATATTCAGTTAATGAAATTACGTGAGCGTTTAACTGAGATGGGATATCTGCTTGAAATAAGCGATGCTGCTCTTGAGCGAATTGCAGAAAGTGGGTTTGATCCTGTGTACGGTGCACGTCCGCTTAAGCGTGCTATTCAACAAACGATTGAAAACCCGCTGGCACAAAAGCTACTCAATGGAGACTACTTACCAGGTTGCGTGATCGTTATTGATGCAAATGACGACTCTCTGGTATTTTCCAAGCGTTAATTGTAAATAATTAAACTCAAAAGCCGCTAAAATAGCTAACACCATTCAGTTAAGCATGTTTTGACTTAATGGTGTACCGAGTTTTTGAAATTCGAACGGTCCTACTTTTGGGCCGTTTTCTTTTTTCTGGAAGAATATAACGTTTCACTCGTTCTCGCATTGCCCT
>NZ_JADYXN010000057.1:0-6137 GCF_015864285.1 Pseudoalteromonas sp. NZS100_1 | reverse complement strand
CAGTAGTGAAACGAAACAGCGCCGATGATAGTGTAGCATTTGCTATGTGAAAGTAGGACATTACCAGGCTTCAAATTGTAGAGAGCCCGAATCTAACGATTCGGGCTTTTTTACGTCTGCAGAAAAGTGAAATGCGCGCAATTAACACACACTCACATCAACACCCATCACGTAGGGCGGGCGAGTGCAGCGACTCCCGACGCTGATATACTGCGTAGCGTACCGACTTTATATTGTAGAGCGTCTGAATCTAATGATTCGGGCTTTTTTACGTCTGCAAAAAAGTGATTTAGGGATTCCTCTAGAGCGAAGGACTTCTTAGTAAATCATTTATATCGATCAGCAATAATATTTAATCAATTTGAGGGATTAAATCTGACGCTAACTGCGTTAAAAATCTCATATATGAAACAACTGAATAACGAATTCTTGCCCTTCTTTTATCGACTCCGCTTAGTTATTGCTCTAATCTCAATTTATGATCTGTTCAATTATGTAGTTTATAAAATGTGACAGAGCTCGTTTAGATAAAAATAGAATAATAAGGGTTTAATAATGAGTGAAATTGATAATCATCCACATGGCATTTTTTGTTGGTCAGAACTTTGTACGCATAATTGGAAAGATGGTAAGGCGTTTTATACATCATTATTTGATTGGGGGTATGACGATCAACCTATTGGGGAGGACATATATTACACCATGCTACAAAAGCAAGGTGGTGATATAGCCGCTATGTATGAAATGCCTAAAGAGCAAATTAGTGAAGGGATCCCAAGTCATTGGTTGGCTTACATTGCCGTCGACAATGTTGATGATTGTGCGCTAAAAGCTAAAGAACTAGGTGCTGAAGTTATTGCCGGTCCTCATGATGTTATGAATGCAGGACGAATGTTGATGCTAAAAGATCCTGTAGGTGCCACTGTTGCACTATGGCAAGGCAATGAGCATAAAGGTTGTAAGTACTTAGGTGAATTAAACACGCCTTATTGGCATGAGTTAGCAACCAGAAATAGTAAAGTAAGTAGAGATTTTTACTGTGCTTTACTAGGCTGGGAAAGTGAAATAAAGCCAATGGAAGGTATGAACTACACTTTATTTTTGGTTGATGGACAGCCAATTGCCGGTATGCTTGAGATGACAAGCGACTGGCCTGAAGATATTCCTGCTCATTGGATGATTTATTTTGCAGTAGAGAGCTGCGATACGGCAGTAAATAAAGCCGCTAGCTTAGGTGGACAAGTATGTGTTCCTGCAACAGATATCCCCGATGTTGGTCGTTTTAGTGTTATATGCGATCCTCAAGGTGGTGTATTTTCGGTGATCGAATCTGTTATAGATGACGTTTAAACAGTTACATTAGCTTTAGCGTTAATTTACTCGCTAGTTTGTTATAATACTCGCCAATTAAATCGTCAGAAAGTGCAGAGAACGCAATGGAATTTGAACAAAATAGCAATTTAACCCTTCCTTTATTTCTATTAGATGAATCATTAAGTAATAGAGATTTAGAGCAGCCTGATTTTGAAATATCAATTGGACTTGATGATGAGTTACTTGCTCAAATTTGCCAAAATCCAAGTGAAGATAGCAGTGTAGCTATTACCGTTAGCGGTTATGAGTTGCTTATAACTGATTCTCTGTATTTAAGTATATTAGAGCAAGAGCATGATGCGCAGATAACATTAACGCATGGGCCTCTTTTAAGTATTGTTTTGAATACTGAAGGTCAAAAAACATTCGTTTCCCCTCAAATGGATATGATGCCTACCTTCGATTTAGGTGACGAGGACGAATGAAAAAAATAATAATAAGTACATTCGTATTAATTATCCTTAGTGGCTGTGCTTACTTAGGTAATGCACATTACGATGATTTATTTGGCCCTGAACAAGCGCAAGAACGTATCGTTCCACATTCTACCCTTGCTGGAGCTGATTTTTTACAAAACGTAAAACCAGTACTCGATACCCGCTGCGTCGTTTGCCATGGTTGTTACGATGCACCTTGCCAGCTTAAGCTCTCATCCCCTGAAGGTATTGATCGAGGTTTGAGTAAAGAGCTCGTTTACGATGGAACTCGTTTATTGGCAACGACCCCAAGCCGTTTATTGTTTGATGCAACCAATACACAGCAATGGCGAGAAAAAAACTTTACGCCAGTGCTAAATGAGCGCGTACAAAGTGAAGAAGCAAACTTAGCGGGAAGTGTTTTATTTAATAGTTTAGTGTTAAAGCAAAGCTATGAATTACCAACTAATGAAGTGCTAGATGATGAATTTGATTTTTCATTAGGGCGTTCGCAAACCTGTGCAACAATGGGGGAGTTTGACCGATTAGCTGACGAGCAACCTCATGGCGGTATGCCTTATGGTTTACCTGGGGTTTCGCGCGAAGAGTTTAATCATTTACAGAACTGGCTTAAAAATGGCGGTAAAATGTCACATATTGAGCCACCAAGTAAGTATGATCAGAATAAAATAAAGGGCTGGGAAGCATTTTTAAATCAAGATAACTTAAAGTATCAGTTATCAGCACGTTATATTTATGAACATTGGTTTTTAGCACATATTTATTTTACGTCAGAGAACCCACAAAGCTTTTTTAAACTAGTTCGCTCAAGTACGCCTCCTGGTGAGGAAATAAAGTTAATTAATACGCGTCGTCCATACGATGACCCTAAAGTTAGCCGTGTTTATTATCGTTTTATGCAAGAGCGTACAACCATACTTTCTAAAACGCATTTACCACTTGAGCTTAATGAAACTAAATTACTGCGTTTGTACGAGCAGTTTATTGCGCCAGATTATACAGTTACGCAAATGCCGAGTTATGAGCCTAAGTCAGCATCTAACCCATTTAAAACTTTTGAAGTTATTCCTATTAATTCTAAATATCAATTTATGCTTGATGAAGCAGAGTTAATTATTATGGGCTTTATAAAAGGGCCTGTTTGTCGTGGTCAGATTGCTTTAAATGTTATAAATGATCACTTTTGGGTGGCATTTGCTGATCCTGATAAGGTTGCGACTCCTGCTGTAGGGGAAATGCTAATGCAACATGAAGAAGCTCTAGAACTTCCTGCCGCAGAGGAAAGTAATGCGTTACCTATTTCTAGCTGGGTTAAATATTCAGTTCGTGAGAAAAAATATTTACAGGCAAAAGTTGAGCTTGCAAACGAAATGTTCAAAGGTGGCGAGCATCTTACAACTGACTTGCTTTGGAAAGGTGATGGGCATAATAAAAATGCTGCACTGACTATTTTCCGCCATTTTGATAGTGCAACTGTTGTTAAAGGTTTTATTGGTCAAGAGCCTAAAACCACGTGGATACTTGATTATGCGTTATTTGAACGTATTCATTATTTGCTTGTGGCAGGCTTTGATGTATACGGAAATATAGGCCATCAATTGGTTACACGTTTATATATGGATTTTTTACGTTTAGAGGGAGAGCAAAACTTTTTAGCTCTATTACCTGAGCACAAGCGTAATCAAATCAAAAAGCAGTGGTATCGTAATTCACCACCTGACTTATCTAAGTTCTTTAAAAGTAACCGAGAATTTAGCCAGCCCAGTGGTATTAACTATGAAACTGATGATCCACAGCATGAACTATATACCTTGATGAAAGAAGCCTTAGCGTCAGTTTTAAGTGAAAAATACAACTACACTGAAGTGGCAAAGCCGTTAAATGTAATAAGTGAAATGCCAGCAAAAGCGGTTAACTTATTACCTCAGCTTTCTTTTATACTTGTAAAGCAAGAAGATAATAGCCATAAGGGCTACACTATTATTCATCATAATGCGCACTACAATATATCTAGTTTATTAAACGAAGATGGCCAACGTGCTTATGATGAAGATACTGCGACTATTGTTCCTGGGTTTATCGGAGATTATCCAGCAGCTATTTGGTATTTAAATAACGAGCAGCAAGTAAATGCTTTTGCCGAGCAATTGCCTATGATGCAAATAGAAGCTGATTATGGTGCATTGAAATCTAAGTTTGGTATACGACGTACTCATCCACAGTTTTGGCAATACAGCGATATATTGCACGATACAGCTAAAAAATATCGTGGGATAGAATATGGAATGTTCGACTATAACCGTTTAGAAAATAGATAGTTAAATAGTTTTATTTTATTAGCCCAACTTTTTAGTTGGGCTTTTTTATTTAATAATCATTATTTAAGCTGCTTATTAGTTCTAAAAAATTGAGCTACACTTAAAACAAAAACAGGGCTTAGTATGTTTAAAGTTGTCGCGAATATCCGTACTCGTTACCGATGGGCATTAATAGCAATAGCACTATTAATAAGCACATCAGCATCACTTATGCAGTATTATTTTTCGGTGCAAAAATATGACGCAAAAATAATAAATATGGCTGGTAAGCAGAGAATGCTTTCTCAAAAAATAGCTTGGCATAGTAATGAGTTATTATTATCGGCAACAAATATTTCTGAGCATACTAAAGCGTTAAAGACATCAGTCGTATCATTCAAAAAAACTCATAATTACTTACTTTCAAAAAATGCTAATGGAGAGTATCAGTACCTTACACCTAAGCTTATTAAGCTATATACGTTAGCTCCTCATAAACTAGATTCCCAAGTTGCAACATATATCCAGCAAGCGGAAAATTTGCTTTATCAACAAGGCCAAGTAGATAAGCGTATATTCTCTGTAACTGAGGTTGAAGAGCTATTAAAGCAACTAGATCATGCAGTGAATTTATTTGAAGAGCAAGCTGTCCAAAAATTGAACTGGGTATCTAACCTTGAATTATTATTTTGGCTTATGGCGATGTTTTTACTACTTGTAGAGTTAAGGTTTGTATTTATGCCAATGGAAAAAGAAATAGGTAACGCATTGTCTAAATACCAAAAGCAAAAAGAGTTCGCTCAACAAGTGAGTCAAAATAAAGAGCATTTTATTGCCAGAGCAAGTCACGAATTTAGAACTCCTTTACAGGGTCTTATTACGTCTATTGAGGAGTTAAAGGTTTCTGATACGCAGCAAAGCGTTAAAACCCAAGCTAATTACTGTGCACTTAGGTTAATAGCCATATTAGATGAACTGCAGGACTTGCAAGCTTTAAGTACAGGAAAGTGGGTACCGCAATTTAAAAATGAAAACCTTCTAGAGTCGTGTAATAAAGTACTAATGGCTTACGAGCATGCTTGTCAGCAAAAAGGCCTAAAACTAGTTAGTTGTTTAGATGAATCATTAAATTGTGTATGTAAATTGGATCATCAACGTTTGCAGCATACGCTTACAGAATTAATCAGTAACGCTATTAAGTTTACGACAGAGGGTGAAATTACTGTCTCTGCAAAGCTTTTTAATAATGAACTTTGTGTCACTGTAAGTGATACTGGTTGTGGTTTTTCGAAAGAGATTACTGATCTTGAATTTGACTCATTTAAACAAACAAACCATTTTCAAGGATTAAGAACAGGTCTCACTCGGGTTCAGTATGTTGTAAAGGCGTTGCACGGTGAAATTACCTTCAAAAATAATGAAGCCCATGGGGCGCTGGTATCTTTGCACTTACCAATAATTGCCAGTAAAGCTCTCCCAAACCCTCGTAAAATAAATGACAAACTAAAGTGTTTAGTCGTTGAAGATAATCCATTAAATACTATATTACTGACCCGCATACTTAGCTTATTAGGTTTAAGCTATGATTGCGCTGAAAACGGCAAAGTCGCGTGCGATATGGTGAGTGAAAATCAATACGATATTGTTTTTATGGACTTAAATATGCCAGTAATGGATGGGTTTGAGGCGATTAAAAAAATACGCTCTGATCTTAATAAAGTAATGCCAATTATTGTTATAACAGCAAATACTTCACAAAATGATATAGAGCGAGTTTATGAATACGGAGCTAACCTCCATATTCATAAGCCAATAAGCCAGCAAGCAATTAAAGACGCATTAAATAGTATTAGCGTTGCTAGGGCGTGTTGATCTTTGGTAGTTGAATTTGCAGCAGACTGTTTGGTTTTTAGGCAAGGCAGAGCCTATGTAGTGTGGTTATTCCCCATAAATAGGCGATAACGCAGCATAAATACCAAACATGCGCTGCCCATTGGGTTCTTTCTAGGGACGATTAACTCTTTGTTGC
>NZ_JADYXN010000056.1:0-6407 GCF_015864285.1 Pseudoalteromonas sp. NZS100_1 | reverse complement strand
GCTGGTGGATGCAATCCCGCGGGCTCCAGCTGGTTAAATATTTCTTCAGGAATAATACGGCGCCTGTCTGAGCCATCTAACTGTGATGACCACAGCGTGCGTACTTCACTGCCTTTGTATTTATTCCAAAACATTAACCGCGGGGTTGAAAATGTATCTGCATCGCCATACACCTCTTCGCGTATTTCTAGTGGCCATTCTGGGTGGTTTTTGTGCTCTTTAGCCCATGGGTATTTAGCAACATCAACGGCGGTTGTGTTTGTTGAGCTTTGCGATGAGGGCTCTGAGCAACCGCTTAGCAATAAGCTAAAACAAACGCTGAGGGCGCAAAGCATGCTGTTATTTTTTAAAACCGTCATTATTAAAGTCCTTTTAAGCAGTTAAAGTACTGAGCCGTTCTGCACACTATGTCCATACCCTAATAAATAAAAAGCTCATATTCATGAGCTTTTTTATTCTTACTATAATTGCGCTGTTGCGCTCAGTTATGTTGGTAGTAACTACTTGAATTACGAATAAATTTATTCGCTTTTAAAAGCTCCTAGCGGCCTTACTTTCCTCTTTGTAGCATCTTCAACAAACCACTGTTTCACTTCATCTTCAGTCAACCCTTCCTCTGACAAGCGCTTATATAGGTCTTTTTGTGATGGAGTTGAATGATCGCTATTTAGCTGAGCGGCTAATTCTTTTAAATCAGCCTCTGGTAGTGTTTTACCCCAAGGCAAATTGCTATTTGTAGGGTTCGGTAGTGGTAACTTTAACTGCAAGCCATGGTTGCTAATTTTATCGGTCATCGAACCGATATCATTAAAATTAAAGCCCGAATTTCCCGCTGAGTTAAAGCTAGCTATACCTAGCTCCATAGTATATTGCCGGTCTTCTTTGTCAGTAAATATATCACCAAATTGGCTTGTAAATATGTCTCCAAAAGGCCTTAAGCCGTTTACTTTAACACGCTTAGGTGAGTCATATTTCAAACTGAAATTTGCAGCAAAAACAAAAACCTGCTCTTCACCGGCAAATGCTTTAGCGTCTTTGTTATGCCAATTAAGCAGCGCTCGACCCTGTTTACCTTTTTCGTTATAAGGGCCTGCGTTATTCAATAATTCAATTAACTCTTCATACTCTGGGCCTACCTGCTCATCAATTTGGCACTGGTTGTCATACCACTTATCCTCAAATTGATAGTCATCGTCATGCCACGTGTCCACCATTTTATTTAAAATACGTTCTGTTTTATAACCTTTATTTGCATTACGTGTAGCCTTGCCTAAATAGCAAAGTTTTGACTGATACTTCGGGCCTATATCATTAATACCAATAGTTTGCTGCAGTATTAAATCACATGGCACACTACGCCAATCTAAACCAATGAGTTTTTTGGTATAATTATCAGACTCTAACTCTGTACAGGTCGCTACAACCATAATATCGACTTGGGTATTCCAATCAAAGTCATCAAATATTATGTCATCGCCAAACTGGCGTACTTTAAACCCTAAACTTTGTGCGGCAGCAAATTCACTCTTAAACAAACGAATAACTTGCCCTTGCCTTTGTATTTTACTGGTTATTAAATAAGGTTTACCCTCACCACCAAAGCGCACCAAAATTCTAATGCTTTTTTCCCCAGCAAAAAGCTCTGGATATACAAAGCTTGAGCTACTACTCGTTAAAAAATCTTTTATTAATAGTGACTCTTCATTACCACCATTACGCTTTGTATTTAAATCAACATAAAACTCATTCGCCACAAACTTATTTTTTAAGCCTAAGGCATAGAGGACCTCCGCAGTGTCAGACTCAAAAATCATCTCATCACTATTATCTTTACGCTCCCCCATTAGTGGCAATACAACATTACTGCTACTACCAACTTGTGCACCAATGTAATAACGCATATCAGAAAAATTGTCATCTTGATAATATTCAAGTGCAGAGTCGTTTATAATCGAGTAAAAGGCTTCTTCGTGCACCATAGGCTTGGTACCTAAATACGTTTTTGGCCCTAATTGAAAAAACGGTGTAAATACACAACCAAACTTTCCGGCAAAGTGCTTTTCATTCTCTAATAGCTCAGACTCTACAAGCGGCCTTACAAGCTCTTTATAAGCAAGTTCGTTATTTATTACGCCATCACAGCGCGTTACTTCAAACGTAATAGGTGCAATACCGGTCATCGTGTCGTTAAACACCACGAGAACACGAACCGGGGTGAATGGTGTTAGCCGCTTTAGTTTATTGGCAATAATTGGCAACCACTTTTTTGTAGTTTGATCTTGATAATATATAGCGCTGTGATGATAGCTCGCCTCACCATATTCAGAAAATACCGGTTCAAATGTGTTTGCAAAGCTTTCGAGGTATTTACTGCCTTCTTTTTCTTGCGTGGCAAATGTGTGAATGGGGAAGTAATTTTGAAATTCAGCCGTAATATAATTATGCTCACGCGCTACTGTCGGCACCGTCATCATATAAAAACCATACGGATTAGATTGCGATTGCAAATAAAGCGTGTTTTCAGGATCTGTAACTGCGGCTTTACGTGCCGCTTTATCTAGCAAGCTGTAGTTGTCACTAAAGCCGTAAAGTGCTTTTTTATCACCATTTTTACTTTGCTTTTGATTGGTAATGCTATCAATTAAAAACACCCAAAACGTATCCATCCTAATTGATGCACCAGGTAAATTAGGCAGTGCCCAGCTATCACCTAATAAAAAGTTTTCTATGTATTGTTTTACTTTATAGCGTTCTAAATTTGAATAATATTGGCTTTTATCACCTTCACGCTGAGCCCTAAGTAGTAACCCCATAAGGCCCGATATGGCCTCTGAGCGCAACCTAAATTGAGCTGCCCATTGTGTACTTTGCTGCGTTTTTCCGTCTTTATTATATTCACTTAATAGCTCATGCATCATACCTTGATTAGCTGCACACTCTTGGCCTAGGCGTTTATCTCGCTGAATTTCTGCGTAATAATGTTTACAGGCGTTATCGAGGAGTGCTTCATCCATTAAATTCGCAGCCGACGTAGCAATAGCGCCACCCGCTTTTATTACCGCTACTGCCGCGGCAATGGGAGCTGTTATTGGGATAAATGCCATAACACCCAGAGCAATGTTAATCATTTGCCACGCCATATCGTCGCCTGTTTCATCTACTTTTATATCATTGGCTACGGTTAAATTACGAAAGCGCTCTAGGCTATCCATACCTTCACGAGACGGGCAAACATTTATTTGGCTAATAGCATACGCCGCAATATGTACACGGCGGTTTTGTGCTCGGCTTGCCTCATCTTTATTATTTATAAGTGGTTGAGCATAACCCAGCCCTAGCACTTCAATACGCGCCTCATCAATGCCTGCTTGGGTAACTAAAATGTGCTTAACAGCCTCTGCTCGTCGCTCAGATAACGCAATATTATAATCGTAATTACCTATATCGCAGGTGTGACCTGCCACGGTTACTTTAAGGCTCTCATTTTGCTTAAGCGCTTTTATAACGGCCTCGCTTTGCTGCAAAATGATATTGCGGTAATCATCGGTTACTTGCTCGCTATTAAGCGAAAACGTCCCTTCAATTACGACATCTTTTACAATTTCTTTGGCACTTAAATGCTCAAAATAATCGTTAGCAACCGTTTTATAGTGCCGTTTAGCTTGCGCTAAATTAGGGATATTTGTACCAAATTGCTGCAACGTAGTTTGCCCAAGTGCTGCAATATTTGTGGTTAAATCAGCTATATTGAGTGCATTACCTGCTGCATCCATTGCTACCTTAGGAATGCCAAGCTTTTTACCTAAACTATTATTATAGCTTTCCATTGCTGCTGGTGTGTTAGCTGGTAAACGCCACAAATTTTCTGCAAGTGCTTGCCGCCAAGCATCGGTTGTAAAGGCAGCGCGAGCTTCACGTAGCTTTTGCCAAGCATCCTGCCCATCTTGCATAGCGAACACAGCATCTAGCGTTGCTTGAATAGTTGTATCTTCTGTTTTATTTAAGTGAGTATGTATTGCTTTAGCAATTTTACTCCCTAAAACAAATTTACCATTAGTGGTAAAATTACCGTTACTAGCACTGGCGGTTATATCGGTATTTATTAACCCTGCAGCTAATTGTGCGCGACCTTTAGCCACCGCCCAGCCATGGCAAAAACTCTCAAAGCCACTGGCTATTTTTATTGGTTCATCGCTAACTTTAGCGCGACCAATTTCTTTACCGTTTTCATCTTTAACACTAATATTTTTAGGGTCATACGTGGCATGCTCGGTTTTTAAATCTTTGGCATAGCTTATTAAGTGGCTATAAAAGCGAGGAAATTGCTTTATTATTGCCTCTTCAACCGAAAGCGGGTCGCAATTAATTACATCAAACTCACCTGCCTCATTTTTTATATCAAAGTGGATCATTTCGGCGAGTTCATAGTAATCGTAGTTATCATCTGACTGAACTGATTTGGCACACCAGTTTGAAATATTAGCTAGGTAGGTATCTTGATCAAGCCTTACTTTGATTCTATACAACCCTTTGGGTAGTATCTTGTTAGTACCTGATATCACTGCTAATTTAGTTTCGCGGTCGAAAGTAGCTGGTATATCCCTTCCCTCTGGTGTTGACAAAACAATATTTGCGCCGGGAGAAAGAAGCGGAATGTTTGGATTAATACTTAAAATTATTGCTCGCGTTTTAGCCAACACATACGCTTGAATAGTTTGTACGTTTTTTTGAGTTATTTCTTTTGCGTACCACTTATTGTAAGTGTCGTCTTCGCTATTTTCTGCAGGCTGTTTTAAATTTGTAACAGGGACTGTTTGTAACTCTAATAACGGCGTATTTGAGCTACTGTAATTTTTTAAGTTATCAACAAACTCTTTCGCCCATCCACTAGGGTTATTATTGGCAATGAGACCAATGGATTCCATTGGCGGAATAATAATAGGCCGTTGATTATTAGCAATGTAGGCATGAAACGGCTGACGTACTTCTAATGAGTCACTATTTATTGTCGATAAAATACCGGAGCTATTTGTTTTTAATACAACAGGTTTTTTTGTATCATAAGTGGCTGACTTTGGTTGTTCAGCAATAACAATTCGGTTTGCTACCGGCGTTAATTTACCCACGGGTGTATTGTTTTTAACATAACCAGTTAATAAATACACGATTGGGCTGGCACTTCCTTTGCTAATGTCATGCATAACTAGTTACTCTGTGCTTTTTGGTTGGTAATAGCTATAGGTGCTATGCTTCTAAGCCCCCACATTCTCATTTCTTTAGTGCGTATTACCTGCTGTTCACCGGTTAAAATATTAGTTTGGGTAATAATACTATAAGTAACTGCCTTGTTGTTTTCATCAACTTCACCTCTAGGGTTATAGCCAAATTTAAGGGTAACATCTTCATCAAGTGAAAAGATTACGCCATTTCCCTCCCCTTTTTCTGAGTGCTCTATTTCAGGGTTTGCTATATTCACCCAATGGAAGTGAAAATCTTCTCTACCATACGTCATAAACGCTAAGTACTTACCATCGGGTGAAATACGGTGGTTTTTCATTTCCCACTTACGTGGAAAACCAAAGTTAACTTTGCGTACTATTTCACCATTAAACTTATGTATCCAAAAGCCATCGTGTTTTATCGCTAAAAACTCTTTATCACCTGGGAGTAAAAAAGCAGCGCCGCTGTGGTGAATTTGAGGTCGAGGGGTTAGCTCCCCTGTTGGTACATGGTAGTTAAAGTTTTTGCCATCTGAGTAAAAAATCACATTTTTACTGTCTGAGGTCCAATTAAACCACGGGTAGCCGCCCCCGCCAGACATAGTGATTAGTTTTTTTTCTTTAGTATCATATAACTGGCGAGTCGCTCGGTCATTTATATAACCCGAAATAGCAATATAACGGTTATCTGGTGAGCGTGCTGGTGGATGCAATCCCGCAGGCTCCATTTGGGTAAAAATTTCTTCTGGAATAATACGACGTCTGTCTGAGCCATCTAACCTTGATGACCAAAGCGTATAAACCTCGCTGTATTTATATTTATTCCAGAACATTAACCGCGGGGTTGAAAATGTATCTGCATCTCCGTACACCTCTTCGCGTATTTCTAGTGGCCATTCTGGGTGGTTTTTATGCTCTTTAGCCCATGGGTATTTAGCAACATCAACCTCTGCTTGTGGTGAACTTTGCGATGAGGGCTCTGAGCACCCGCTTAGCAATAAGCTAAAGCAAACGCTGAGGGCGCAAAGCATGCTGTGATTTTTTAAAAACGTCATTAAAACTATCCTTTTACTACATGCACTTATTTACGAGGTAATATAAATAAGTGCACTCATTAAAACTTTTTATGATTTATTGTTTTCAATATAACCAGTTAATAAGTAGACTAATGGGCTTGCAGATCCTTTG
>NZ_JADYXN010000055.1:0-8421 GCF_015864285.1 Pseudoalteromonas sp. NZS100_1 | reverse complement strand
AAAAAACCAAGAAGCGTTTAAGCTCCAAGAAAGTTAAATACGACCTTGAAGCTTAAAATGAGAGATGGTATCTACAAGTAATTTCAGCACAGCGTTAAGTTTTGGCTGTAGGCGTAGAGCTTGCTCACGCGAAAAGCGCAGCTTTTAATTACTTATATCCAATATTTAATAACGAGTATCTTCGTTATGTCTGCGCCCACTGTCTTAGCAAGTTATGATAAACCCCCGTCAATTGAATAATCTCTGGGCTATCTTCTACTTTGCTGCGCAAACTTTGAATCGACATATCTAAATCAAAGAGTAAACCACGTTTTTCGTCGCTGTTTACCATGCTCTGTAACCAAAAGAATGAGGCTAATCTGCGCCCACTCGTTACTGGCATTACACGATGTAAGCTCGTTGAAGGGTACAACACCATACTGCCTGCTGGCAGCTTTACGCTATGTGAGCCATAAGTGTCTTCAATAACAAGTTCACCGCCCTCATAGTCTTCGGGGTCATTAATAAATAACGTCATTGATACATCTGTACGAATTTTCACAGGCGTACCCGGCACTTGCCTGATTGCATTATCTACATGCACACCAAACGATTGCCCGCCTTGGTAACAATTAAATAACGGAGGAAAAATTTTTGCAGGAAGTGCAGCCGACATAAACAAATTACTGCGCGCAAGTGCTGCCATAATAATATCGCCAAGCTCTTGGCATTCAGGGCTATTTTCAGGTAGCTGTAAGTTATTTTTTGCTTTGGTTGATTGATGCCCTGCGGTAATACTGCCATCGGCCCACTGCGCTTTAAGCAAAACCTCATGACAATAAGCCACTTCTTCTTTTGTTAATAGCTCTGGAATTTTAACTAGCATGTGCGCCCTCTCACATTTTCATCAAATAATTAAGGGCAGAGTTAACTCTGCCCTTTTATGCCGTACTTATTTTACTCTTAGAAAGAGTAGCTCGCTGTTAAGCTAAACTTACGACCATCACCTGGTACAAAGTGTCCACCACCTAACTGATCAACGTAATCTTTATCACCTAAGTTTTCACCGTTAAACTGCAGGCTCAAATCTTTTGATATGTCGTACGCAACCATCAGGTCAAAAATAGTATAACCCGGTGCACGAGAACGTGTAGACGTAGTGCCGTTGTAGCGCTCACCTACATATTGTGCACCTAAACCAAACGATAATTTATCCGACATATCGTACGTAGTCCAAACACTCGCGCTGTTTTTAGGCGTACGTGCAAGCTCGTTACCAATTTGCGATACGTCATCACCTAAGGCTTTAGTTACTTCGCTATCTTGGTAAGTGTATGAAGCAATTACAGTCCACTCTTTAGTAATTAAGCCAGTAGCAGAAAGCTCTAAACCTTGTACGCGCTGTTCACCACCGAGTATTTCGTCACTTGAACTATCTGCAAATGGGTCATCAGTACGGGCATTAGTTTTTTCAGTGCGAAATAGTGCCGCATTAGTTTGCAGGCGCCCATCCATTAAGCTCCACTTAGTTCCTAGCTCGTAGCTGCGGCTTTCTTCTGCGTCTAAATCAGCTGCATTTGAACGCGTAGATACCGTTAGGCTTTCCGCTGATGGATTGAATGAATTACCTGCGCCTAAATATACACTGCCGTTCTCTGTAGGTTTATAAACTACAGCTGCATTCCAGCTAAATAAGTCGTCACTTGTAGAAATTAAAGCGCTTGGGTCATTGTAATCGTTGTGATAATCCGTAGTGAAGCTATCAAAGCGAATTCCGCCTGTAACTTCCCACTGCTTGTTAAGTGTCACTGTATCAAATGCATAAATAGCTTGGTTTTTAGCTTTAGCTTCAATGCTTGTACCGTCACGGCCATACACACCCGTAAATGCAATTGTTGCATCAGGATTGTATAAGTCGTTGCGTATTCCATCTTCAATTAGGTTATCAGGTGTAGTTGCAACAAAGTTATGACGTGTAAACGTTTCGTTTGCAAGTTCAACACCCACTACAACATCGTGAGTAAAGCCAGCAAATTCATAGTTACCAATTAAATCAACTTGAAGTGCAGCAAGTGAATTTTCTGTATCACGTGTTTTTTCATCTGCAAAGGTAATGTCAGTATCTGTTGTAACCGAGAAATAACGCGGTGCAGTTGTTACTGATTCACGTTTAACTTTACCTAAACGACCTTGCACACGTAACGTAGTATTTTGAGAAAAATCATACTCATAACGAGCTGTCGTTGAGTAGGCTTCAATATCTTCATAATCACGGTAAATATTACCGTAAAAGTTATCAAAATCGACAGGAGAAGGTGAGCGCGCGCTATCTGCAAGTTCAGCTACTGGCGTATCACTGTAAACCCAAGGAATACCGTAATCTGGTAAATTGTCTTGGCGCTGATACTCTAGGTTTAAATCAAAACGGCTGTTTGTACCAAGCCCTGTTGCAAATGCAAACGCAACAGCATTTGTTTCATTCTCAACATGGTCACGACCTGCAACATCACCTTTATCAGTAAGAAGATTGATACGTAGTGCGCTTGTGTCGTTTACTTGAATGTTAGTATCAAAACGACCACGGTAATCGTTTTCTGTACCTAAACGTAGCGAAACGTCGTTAAAGTTGTCTAACTTCGCCTTTTTACTTTCTAAATTAACACTACCACCTGCTGCGCCACGACCAGAAACCGCTGAGCCTGGGCCTTTTGCAACTTCAACGGCTTCAATGTTGTAAATATCACGTGTGTAACCTGCAACATCACGAATACCATCTACAAAAATATCATTTGTTGCACTAAAACCACGAATCGACATGCTATCGCCAGTAGGTGAGCCACCCTCACCTGCAGCTAAAGAAATACCAGACACATTGCGTAAAGCATCACGTAAGCTATCTACGTTTCTATCTTTCATTACCGCTTGGTTAATTACCGTTACAGTTTTAGCTGTATCGAGTAGCGGTTGAGTGTATTTATGAGACGTTGATTTTTCAACAACATAGCTAGACTCAGTTTTAGTTTCTGCTTTAGTTACCGATAGTTCTTGAACATCCTGTGCACTTGCCCAAGTTGAAAGCGTTGCCGTAACAACCGCTGCAATTGGCTTTATGTAGGCATTTCCTTTATTCGATGGCTTACTCATGGTTACTCCGTAGTTTTTATTAAGCACTTAACTATTGTTAATTTAAGGTACATATTTAATTTCGGCGAAATCCTACCACCCAAACAACGCAATGTAAACGATAACTGTTATCAATTGCATTGTTATGTAAATTACTATATTGTATACACACTCAAAAATTAACAGTAATTACGTCCTTGTAATTGCTTGTAGTAACTTTCAGGATTGTTGTTAAGTAATGCGAAGCTTAATTAAACCAATTAGCGTAGTTATCGCGCTTTGTAGCACTATGGCAGTAAAAGCCGACACTGTTAGTGAGCTAGAACAACTCGTTAATAAATGGCTACAAATAGAAAATCAAAACACAGAATTAAATACTCATTGGCTTGAACAAAAAAGCAGCATGGAGCAAACCTTAACGCTTCTAAATGCTGAGCAGCAGCAACTTAGCGAGCTTAATCAGCGTAGAAAAAAAAACACCAGTGAGCTTGCCCAAAAACGCGAACAGCTTGTTACCAAGCAATCAGAGCTTGAAAATGATCAACAGCAATTAAATGATCAACTAGCGCGTATTTCTCAGCAATTACTTTCATTACAAGTGCAACTCCCCCCGCCACTTTTAAGTAGTTGGAAAAACACCGGTGATTTAAGCGACTCACAGCTCAGTACAACTGACAAATTACAAACAGCGCTAAAAATGCTGACTCTACTTAATGATTTTCAACAACGTATTTCTATTCACGAAATGGCTATTAAGCATCCTGATGGGCAAGAAGTATGGGTAAAGCAGCTTTACTTAGGTGCAGCTCAAGCATGGTTTGTAAGCGAAGATTTAAGTTATGTAGGTATTGGTTTTCCAAGTGACTTAGGTTGGCAGTGGGAATTTGACCCAAGCATTAATGCTGAACAAGTTGCACTGGGTATTGCTGTACAGCAAAAAAAGCGCGCTGCTGATTGGGTAACACTCCCAATATTAAGTTATGTAAATAAAAACCAGCAAGGGGCTAAATAATGGCTACTAACAGCATAATTGCAGTATTTAGCGCCACGGTTTTACTTTTTAGCGCAAACATTTCTTTTGCAGCCAGCAGTGATGATGCTAAACAAAGTATTTTAAGTGATATTAAAACAGCGCAACGCACTCTAAATAAAACTCAAAATAGTATTTCAAAAGAGCAAGCTACCCTTGCAAAGCAAATTTTTACCAAGCAGCAATCGCTCAGTAAATTGCGCGAACAAGCAGCCGTTAATCGCCGCCTAGCTGACGAAAACACATTAAGTCTTGATCAGTTACAAACCCGATTAGACACTTGGCAACAGCAACAGCAATATCAATTAAACTTACTTAGCCGTTTTGTGCGCCAAAATACCAGCAATAGTGCTAGCAGTAACGAGTCGACTAATAACCAAAACGAGTTATTAAGCCGCGTTATATCGCAAATTAATAATCAAGAGCAGGCACTTTATCCACAGTTTAAAAAACAATCGGTTGTGCTAAGTAATGGCGAATTAAGCCAAGCTAATACCCTACAAGTAGGGCCTGTTGCATGGTTTAGTACGCAAACACCTAAACTTATGGGTTTATTAAATTTGGATGATGAATCTAATGTATTAAAAGTAGCGTTAGTGCAATCAACGAGTAACGATAACCCACTTGATAATACTTTAAATCAAAATGGTGCAGGCTCAACATTACTTACTTTTGATCCTAGTTTAACGCACTTAGTAACTAGCCAAGCCCAACAAGAAAGTCCGCTTGAACACCTAGAAAAAGGCGGCTTGTGGGCTATCCCTATTATTTTATTTGCCTGCTTTGCACTAACCATTGCGCTATTAAAAGCCGCACAGCTACTGCGTTTAAGTAAAATTAAAATGCACTCTCAAATGCAATTACAGCAATTTTTTAAAGCTGAAAATAGCAGTGAATTTGCAGGTATGCAGCAGCAGTTGTTTAACTTAACGCTGCAAAGCGAAAAAGGCCAAGTACGAGACGATCAATTATTTAATCAGTTAATTCACGATAAGCATAAACTCGATAACTTTATTGGTGCTATTGCCGTTACAGCTGCAGTAGCTCCACTACTTGGCTTGTTAGGTACTGTTAGCGGCATGATCGAAACATTTAAAATGATGACCTTGTTTGGCTCAGGCGACCCAGAAGTTGTATCGGGCGGTATTGCACAAGCACTTATAACAACTGAATTAGGTTTAGTCGTTGCCATCCCTGCATTGGTATTAAATGCCCTACTATCGCGTAAAGCAAAAGCGTATTACAGCCAGCTAGAAGGCTTTGCATTACAGCTAAGCCAACTAGAAAAAGGAGAAACCAATGTTTGAAAAAATCGTTAGTAACCCTATTTGCTGGTGTATTCTTTTACTCGCTTTATTTGTATACCAGTTAATTTTTCATGACTTGCTGCACCTTAAACAATACCAAGCGCAGCGTAAAGGTTACTGGCAAGAGGTAAGCTCTATTTTAACTGCCGCTCTTCCGCTACTTGGTTTATTAGGTACCATTGTTGGTTTGCTTGATACATTTAAAGTAATGGCGCTGGGCCATAACGAGTTAATGAGTGCAGCCATTGGTGATGCATTACTAACAACTCAATTGGGCCTTGTGTGCGCTATTCCCGCGTGGTTAATGCAAGCTTACTTAGCGTATTCGCAGCGTAATCCTAAATTACATACGTTAAGTAAACAGTTAGGGTAACACTATGCAATCACGATTAAAGCACAAGCTAGAGCAAGAAGCGGGGCAACATATTGATATGTCGCCGCTACTTGATGTGGTATTTATATTGCTAATATTTTTTATTGTTACAACCGTATTTGTACGCGAAAGCGGCGTTGAAGTTGATAAACCACAAGCCGTATCGGCCAGCCGTCTTGAGCAGCAAGTCATTTTTTTAGCAATAACCGACAACCAACAAGTATTTTTTGATGGTAGCCAAATTGGTGTTGCTGGTGTACGTAGTAGTGTCGAGCAAATGCTAAAACAGCAACAACGCCCTGTGGTAATTCAAGCTGATAAAACAGTACCTACAGAGTTACTTGTTCAAGTAATTGACGAAGCAAAACTTGCAGGCGCGGCGCAAGTTAACTTAGCTACGAAGCAATAATATGCACACGATTGACTCGCTTCAAAAAACAAAAAACAATCGCCATCCACTGTTTGCATTTGGCCTTAGCCTCATTGTGCTTAGTGCTGCATTACTACTTTTATGGCTTGGGCAACTTGCCGAACACCATATGCAAGACAAAGTGGTTGTACGTGAGATTGCCATGGTGGCACTGCCACCTCCTCCTCCGCCATCAATATCGCAACAGCAAACAAGTGAGCCAATGCAAAGCTTAACGGTAGAAGGGGCTGGTGCTTCTATTCAAGCAGTTAAAATTAAGATAAAAACCAATTTAAGCATTGTAAAGCCCGATACACCCAACGTAAAAGTAAGCGCGCCACAATGGCAATCAATGAGTGTAAATTGGGATGCATTTAGCTTAAATCAACTCGATGGTCTCCCCACTTTACTTACACCTGTTAAAGCCGTTTTACCAAAAAGCTTAACCCGCCGAGGTGTTGATGTATTTACTGTAAAACTCGATGTATTTATTGATGAAAGTGGCAAGTTAAGTTTAATTGAGGTAGTACAAAATCCATATCCTGAACTTAAACCAGCTATCGACAAAATTATTAAACAAAGCCGCTTTAGTGCACCTAAAAAAGAAGGTGAAACAGTACGCGCTCGCTTTATTTGGCCAATCGAATTTAAACCTTAAGCCTATTAAAATGAAAAATATGAATATATTTAAAACGCTAAAACCATTAACTTCCGCACTGTTTACGATTGTAATGTGCTCATTACCTTTATTAGGTGCAGGTAACGTACATGCAAGCGCTGCTAATGATGCTAATGCGCCACTAAAAGTAACGTTATCGCCTAGCGATCCAACATGGCAGTTGGCTATAAACAATAAATTATTAGGCTCTACAGAGGTCCTTATTGAGCCGACCGAGCGCGGCTTTGCTCGCCAAGTGCAACCACTACTACAAGCCGGTAATTACAGTGAAGTTGCTGCGCTATTTAAAGGCCGTGATATAAGCCAAGATAGCACTGCTTTAAACCTATTACGTGCACAAGTTTTGCTTTCAACAAAAGACTTTAATAACGCTGAACGAGCTTACCTAGCGTGTTTAAAAGCCTCACCTGATTTAGTAAAAGCACACCAAGGTTTGAGCCTTTTATACATGCAACAAGCAAAGTATGATAAAGCACAAACACATCTAGTTCACAGTATTGAACTTGGCCAAGCTGATGCACAAAGTTATGCGCAACTTGCTTATATACACGTGCAGCATAGCCAACCTTGGAGCGCAGTTGCTGCGTACCGCCAAGCGCTGATGCTAGCGCCAGAAACAAGCCAATATCAACAAGGGCTATTGTTTGCGTTAATTGAATCGGGTGATTTAAGTCAGGCAAATGCATTACTAAAAGAATTACTTAATAAAACCCCTGATAAAGCTGAACTTTGGTTGCAACGTGCACAAATAGCACTGCAACTTGATCACAAAAAGCAAGCGATTGCTGCTATTGAAGTGGCCTTAAAACTCAATCCCAAAGATACCAGTAACCAGCTGCTTGCTGCGCAATTACATTTAAGTGAAGGCAGTAGTAAACGTGCAGTTAGCTTATTAAAGCAAGGTTTAAAACACGCCACTAAACAGCAGCAAGTTGAGGTTATTAATACCACGATGCAAACTTTAGGCTGGCTTGTATCTCAACAAAAATGGGATTTAGCTAAAGAGCTAATAGGCAGTGCAAAAAGATTAACTAAGCAACTACCCCGTGATGAACAAGCCCAGTTTTCTGTATACAGCGCACAAATTGCTATGCAACAAGGTAATACTAAACGTGCTCTTAAAAGCTTAAATAACGCACTTAAAATAAACCCGAATTTAGGTGACGCCCTACTTAGTTTAGCGAGTATTTACCGCGGTAAAAATCAGCTTACGCAAGCTAGGTTAATGTATGTACGCGCGCAGGCTCTGCCTGACTATCAACTATCGGCGTGGCTTGGTTTATCGCAAATAGCGATTGACTCTAAAGACTATTCTGAAGCGTTAAAACATCTTAGAAAAGCGTTGCAAGCAAACCCACAACGCCAAGACTTAATAACCAATATTCGCGCCCTTGAGAATATAGTGCGCCAAGAAGGGTAAGTTTAACACCGTGGTTAAACTTACTTGTAGATACCATCTCTCATTTTAAGCTTCAAGGTCGTATTTAACTTTCTTGGAGCTTAAACGCTTCTTGGTTTTTT
>NZ_JADYXN010000054.1:0-8764 GCF_015864285.1 Pseudoalteromonas sp. NZS100_1 | reverse complement strand
CCCGATGGGTTAAGCCAAAACCATCTAAGTATCCCCATAAAAAGAAAAATGCCAGTCAGCTTAACTGACTGGCATTAGACCTAAGGTCCCTTTTTGCATTTACACAATAAACTTATTATTGTGCTGGTGCTTCTTCATTTTGAATTTCAAGTAATTCAACTTCAAATACAAGTGTTGAATTAGCTGGAATCTTACCTAAGTCACGGTCGCCGTAAGCAAGTTCTGAAGGAATAGTGAACTTGTACTTAGAACCTACTGACATAAGTTGTAAACCTTCAGTCCAACCAGCAATTACGCGGTTAAGAGGGAAAGTTGTAGGTTCGTTACGTGCATATGAGCTATCAAACTCAGTACCGTCTAATAAAGTACCTTTGTAGTGTACTTTAACTACGTCTGTTGCTACTGGCTTTTCGCCATCGCCTTCGCTAAGTACTTCATACTGCAGGCCAGACTCAGTTACTGTAACGCCTTCTTTTTTAGCGTTGTCAGCTAGGTATTTAACACCCGCTTCTTTGCTTTTTTCAGACTCTACTTTTGCTTTTTCTTCTTGCTTAGTACGTACTGATGTATCTAGTTCAGTTAATACTTCGCGAATTTTTTCTTCGTCAATTTTTGCATTACCAGCAAGTGCATCTTCAAAACCACGGATTAGAAGTGCTTGGTCTAGTTCAATACCAATTTCTGTTTTGTCTGCTAAGTCTTTATTTAAAAAGTTACCTACAGATGCACCAATACCGTATGCTTGTTGCTGTTCTACAGTGTCTAATTTAACTTCAGCTTGTTCTTTTTTTGCTTCTTGATTACAAGCTGTAAGCGCTAAAACTGACGCTGCAATCAATGACAATCTAATCGTCTTTTTCATTTTAAATCTCCGACACACTTTGCAGTTGTCATTTTAATGTATTATTACTAGTTAAAGATTAACGGCCCACATGATAGGCTGCTTGTTTAATGACTAAATTCCACATTGTTAGCTAAACTAAAAACATATCCAGTGATTAGACAAACAACCTAGGCATTTAACGCGTCCTAGTCTAACCTCTCAGTCACTAAGAGTTAAGGGGAAATACCTGTAATATGTCGATATTTCGTACTTTTTTAATCGTATTTAGCTGTTTTTTAGCCATCGCCTGTACCGATAAAAAGCAACACGCTGTAGCAAGTTACGAACATGCTGCACAAGGTGCGTTTTCATCAACACTTTCAAACGATGGTAAATACAGTTTGATCTCCTCTATCAACCATGGGGTCGCCCTGTGGGATAATCAACAGCAGGTACTAAAATACCAATGGTTTCAGCAGCAAGCTCAAGACAGTTTGGTATACGCCGTTGCTATTGCTTTTGATAACAGCGTGGCTGTTACCGCCGAAAAAACCACGTTTGCTGTGTGGGATATAGCCACAGGCAAAAATAAAGGTTATTACAAAATACAAAAAGCCAGTATTCGCGATATTGCTATTAGCAATCAAGGCCGTAGTGTTTTATACGGCCGTAGCGACGGCGTTGTCGTATTTGTAAACCTAGAAACCGGACGTCGTATTGAGTTTTTAGGTCATCAAGATAAAGTTAACACCGTTGACCTATCACCTAACGGACGCTACGCCTTAAGTGGCTCTAACGATTATGTTGCTTACTTTTGGGATACACGTACAGGGCAAGTAATTCATCGTTTTAATCACCCAACGCGTGTTACCCAAGTGACGCTCGATCCACAGGGTCGCTATGCGTTTACGGCCGACAGTATGGCACAAGCAAATGTATGGAAGCTGACTACAGGTGATCTTGTGAGTAAACTGAAGTATATTGCGCGTCAGAAAATTTTTACTGCTGTGCGCTTTAACGAACAAGGCACTTTGCTTGCAACCGGCTCGCCAAATAAGCGCGTAGATTTGTGGCAAATACCAAGCGGTGAAAAAATTCAAACTTGGCAGGTTACCCCGCGCGAAGGCAGTAAGCCTAAATCGGCGGTGGTGCTAGATGTGACATTTACAGATAACGGTAAGTCGTTGTTAACCGAAAGCTCCAGCGGTATCGCAGAGCGATTTATTATACGAGAGAATAATGAACACAATTGAACATCGCTTAATGGAACTTGAAGCCAAAGTGGCTTTTCAAGATGAGACGATTGAAGTCTTAAATGATGAAATAAAAGTGCACCAGCAACTTTTAGCAAAAATGAAACGCCAAACTGAGCTGCTAGCAGAAAAAATTAAAGAGTCGCAGTCATCATCGTCTATGATGTCTGAAGCACCTGAGCCGCCTCCACCGCATTACTAAAACCGGTAAAAATTAGGCAATAAAAAACCGGGTTAGTCGCCCGGTTTAAATACACCAATTACTTGTTCAAATTGGCGAGTAGACGCCTGAACAGCGTTATCGGGTTGCGCCATTTTATGACCACACTCAACACACTCTACTTTTTCAACATCATGTTCTCTGTATAGCATCATAGTATCCATGGCTTTGCAGTCAGGGCACGATGCACCAGCAATAAATCGCTTCTTTTGTCTCACAACATTTTTCCTGTGGTTTGAACTGCTGTCATTTTATCGTATAACTTCACTTGTTGATACGCTTGATAAGAGCATTAAGTTCTATGTTATGATAGCGCCAACTTAACAAGGGCACAGCAAAGTAACGCATTCATGATCCAAATCTCAGAAATAGAACTACTTCGTGGCGGTAAAGCCTTATTAAAAAACGCATCAGCTACATTATTCCCAGAACACAAAGTAGGCCTTGTTGGCGCTAATGGCTGTGGAAAATCAACGTTATTTGGTTTACTAAAATCAGAACTACAACTAGATGCCGGTAACTGCAGCATTCCAAAAGATTGGTCTATTGCCTCTGTTAAGCAAGAGACACCTGCACTTGAAATAAGCGCGATTGATTATGTACTTCAAGGCCACCCAGAATACTACGCAATGCGCATAGCACTGCGTGAGGCCGAGAAAAACAACGATGGCGACACACAAGCCAAAGTACATATTCAGCTTGAAAACATTAAAGGCTACAGCATTGAATCAACCGCCGGTGAGCTATTACACGGCTTAGGCTTTGCCAATAGCCTTATAGAAAACCCTGTCAGCTCGTTTTCGGGTGGTTGGCGTATGCGTTTAAACCTTGCCCAAGCATTAATACGCGACGCCGATTTACTATTACTCGATGAGCCAACAAACCACCTTGATTTAGATGCCGTTTATTGGCTTGAACGCTTTTTACGTGCTTATACCGGTACCCTTGTACTTATATCGCATGACCGTGAGTTTTTAGATGCGGTGGTTGATCAAATTTGGCATGTAGATAAGCAACTTATCAATGTGTACAAAGGTAACTACTCGCAGTTTGAGCGCCAAAAAGCAGAGCGTTTACTACAACAACAAGCAATGTTTGATAAGCAGCAAGATCAAATTGCACACTTAGAGCAATTTATAACGCGCTTTAAAGCAAAAGCCAGTAAAGCTAAACAAGCACAAAGCCGTGTAAAAGCGCTTGAACGCATGGAAAAACTAGCGCCAGCACATGCCGACTCGCCATTTAACTTTGAGTTTGCAGAGCCAAAAGCATTACCAAACCCACTAATGACAATAGATAAAGCCAAAGCGGGTTATGGTGACGTCACTATTTTAAATAATATAGAGCTAAACCTTGTACCAGGTAGCCGAATTGCTTTACTTGGTCGAAATGGCGCGGGTAAATCAACGTTAATTAAACTGCTTTCTGGTGATTTAGAGCCGCAAGCGGGCGAAGTTATTCAGCATCACGGATTAAATATTGGTTACTTTGCGCAGCATCAGCTGGAATCTCTTGATTTAAAAGCCAGTGCAATAACGCACATACAACGACTAGACCCAAAAGCCACTGAACAATCACTACGTGACTTTTTAGGCGGCTTTGCCTTCATTGGCGATAAAGCACTTGAGCCTGTAGCCCCATTTTCGGGCGGCGAAAAAGCACGTTTAGTACTTGCCATGTTGGTATATCAAAAACCAAACTTATTACTACTCGATGAGCCAACTAACCACCTTGATTTAGAAATGCGCCATGCACTTGTTATGGCACTACAAGGTTTTGAAGGCGCTATGGTTACCGTATCGCACGATCGCCATATGCTTAAAAATACCGCCGATGAGTTTTACTTAGTAGATGACGGCAAAGTAACCCAGTTTGGTTACGACCTAGATGCATATTACCAATGGCTACTTAATGCGAATAAAGAAGCGATTAAAGCGCAGCAAACCGACGAGCCTAAAGCAAACCCAGGTGTTAATCGTAAGGAGCAAAAGCGCTTAGAGGCTGAGTTTAGAAAAGCCATTCAGCCACTTAAAAAGCAAATTGAAAAGCTTGAAAAGCAACTCGATAAATTCACCGCTGAATTAAGTGAAGTTGAAGTGACCTTAGGTGATAACGAACTGTACAACGACGACAACAAAACCAAGCTTAAAGAGTTATTAGCCAAGCAAGCAACCCTTACGCCAAAACTTAACGACGTTGAAGAAGAGCTTCTTATGGCACTTGAAGAAATGGAAGAAAAAGAACAGGCATTCACCGATGAACTTGCTCAATAGCGACCATTTTTGGCAGTTTGCGTGCACTTTGTACGCAAAGCCTGAGCAACAAACAACCTTGCTGGCACTACAAAACCAGCAAGGAAAAAACGTTAATTTATGCTTATTGCTACTTTATTTAGATTCATTAAATTTAAGTATTAATACCCAACAGCTAAATGAGTTAACGCAAGTAGTTAGTGAATTTGATACTTATGCATTACAGCCTCTGCGCGCTGCTCGTAGCTATTTAAAAGCTAACCAGAATACGATAAGTGATTACGCCACAATACGCGCAGAGTTACTAAGCACTGAGCTAAAGCTTGAAAAACAACAGCAACATATGTTGATTGAAGCAGTAAATGAGTTTGAATTAATCGAGCATGCAGAACCAAACAATATTGAGCTGTATATGAAAGCCACTTAGGCTGCGACTTTTTATACCCTCCTCCACTGCTCATTCTATTTTCTTTGTGCAAAAAACCTTTAAGTAAATAATTCACAAAGAGGTTAAGAGGCGCTTCGCTTTTAGAGGAAAACAAACTAGATTACTTAGATAAAAATATAAATATTGAGCGGCTGTTTAGCTCAGCATTTTATTACCCTGCCCCCATTTGCTTCTCTTTTTTTCTCTTCGTGCAAAAAATCTTTAAGTGGTTTACTCAAAAAAGTTAAAAGCGCTACGCTTTAGGGGAAGTGAAAAAACATGGATTACAATCAGCTCACTATTTCAAGCGAAAAACTCTCTTAGCTCTCAGTGGTATAACTTAGTAGCCTTTAAAGCATGATCTAAATCAACTTAGCTTCACCCCTATATCTGCTTATGTAAATAACTTGATCTCGATCACGTTGCGACCTGCAAACACCGCCTATGATTAATCCATCAACAACGAGGGGAACAAATCATGAGCGTATTCTTTAGAGATTTTTTTACAGATCCAGTTTTATTTATGTCTTTTGGATTTTTAACTATCGTTGTTTCTTTGTGTATCTTTTTTGCTTTTTTCTTTCTGAAAAAAATACATGATGCAGAAATTCCTGACCAAAATTAAGCACGACGCACTAAAGCGCCTTATTAGTTTACTAGTTAGGCGCTTTTTATTTTCTGAAGCGAAAAATTTGGTACACTAGCTTTTCGTTTAATACAAAGTGCGTAGTACAAACATGATCTCTCAGTTCAAACCAGCATGGTGGATGACCAATCGTCACGTTCAGACCATAATGCCGCGTTTTTTCCGCCCATTTCACCACACTCGCTACGAACTTGAGCAACTTGATACACCTGATGGTGACTTTATTGAGCTCGCATGGTCACTTCCACATAACGAAACCGCTCCACTTGCCGTTGTTTTACATGGCCTTGAAGGCAATATAAATAGCTTTTATGCCAAAGGCATGATGAAGGCGTTAAAAAAGCAAGGTTATGCAGTTGTGCTTATGCACTTTAGAAATTGCTCAACTGAAGTAAATCGCCTGCCACGTGCTTATCACAGCGGTGACACCGCCGATTTAGCCTTTTTTATAAATCACTTAAAGCTGCAATTTCCTGAGCGCACTATGGTCGCTGTAGGTTTTTCGTTAGGCGGTAACGTACTGGCCAAATACTTAGGTGAACAATCACAAGCATGCCCACTAAGTGCTGCAGCGGTGGTATCTGCTCCTTATGATTTGTCGTCATCAAGCGATGTTATTCGTAAAAGCTTAGGTAAAATTTACCAAAAATATCTGCTCGATCGCATGAAAAAATCAATGCAGCGAAAGCTGCCACAAATTAAGCAGCAAATTCCTATAACTACCGATCAATTAATGAATATTGATGATTTATTAGAGTTTGATAACCAACTTACAGCACCGTTACACGGCTTTGAAAATGCCCACGATTACTATCGTAAAGCCAGTGCCATGCCGTACTTAAAAGATATTGCTATACCCACACTTATTATTCATGCCAAAGACGACCCAATGCTCTCAATTAAGGCCGTACCGAGTAGGCAAGATGTGAGTGAGCATGTTACGCTGCGCATCTCTGACAAAGGCGGACACGTTGGTTTTATTAGCGGTAAAAATCCGTTTAAGCCTATATTTTGGTTAGAGAAAGCCGTGCCATGCTATTTTGGGCAACATGTTTTAGGCAACGCAAACAAAGAGCAATTATGATTATCCCTTTTGAACAACTCGATAAAGATACACTGTACAACCTAATAGAAAGCTATGTACTGCGCGAAGGCACCGATTATGGCGAAGTAGAAGCAAGCATCGAATCTAAAGTTAACCAAGTTAAGCTACAGCTTAAAAATGGCGAAGCAATGGTGTTTTTCTCAGAATTACATGAGTCAGTTACTATTATTTCTAAGGGCGAATTTAAAGCGCTGCAAAGTGAAGAGCATCA
This sequence comes from Pseudoalteromonas sp. NZS100_1, assembly GCF_015864285.1. Taxonomy (NCBI): domain Bacteria; kingdom Pseudomonadati; phylum Pseudomonadota; class Gammaproteobacteria; order Alteromonadales; family Pseudoalteromonadaceae; genus Pseudoalteromonas; species Pseudoalteromonas sp. NZS100_1. The sequence goes on along the minus strand of NZ_JADYXN010000054.1, from coordinate 1,827 downwards.
AGCAGAGGCGTTTGATTAAGGTGTAGTACTTGTAACTTTTGAATTGAACGTACACAATGGCTTTTTACCCAAAGAGCCAAAACATGATAAAACTCAGCACTCTAGTGGTAGCCGTATCACTAGCATTAACTAGTCAAGTCCATGCAGAACAAACAATAACAGCATCCGACAAAGCAATTAAACTCGCTAAAGACACCATTTTAATTGATACCCATATCGACGTACCTTATCGAATTCACGAAAGCTGGGTTGATGTAACTAAAGCGACAACTGATGGCGATTTTGACTACCCTCGCGCTGTAAAAGGCGGTTTAAACGCACCGTTTATGTCGATTTATATTCCTGCGCATTTGGAATTTGAAGGTAAAGGAAAAAGCTACCAACTAGCCAATCAAATGATTGATAGTATGGAAGCTATAGCCCAGCGCGCACCCGATAAGTTTGCTATTGCCAGCTCAAGCACTGATATAGAAGAGCAGTTTAAGCAAGGTAAGCTGTCTATTGCAATGGGTATGGAAAATGGATCTCCTATCGAAGGAGATATGAAAAACCTTCAGCACTTTTACGACCGCGGTATTCGCTACATCACGCTAGCGCACTCGCAAAGCAACCATATTTCAGATTCGTCTTATGATATTCGCCGCAAATGGAAAGGTTTAAGCCCATTTGGTAAAAAGCTAATTACTGAAATGAATAATATTGGTATGTTAATCGACGTTTCTCATATTTCTGATGATGCGTTTTATCAGGTTATGGATCTCTCTAAAACACCCGTAATTGCCTCTCATTCATCACTTCGTAAATATACTCCTGGCTTTGAGCGTAATATGAATGACGATATGTTATTAGCACTTAAAGAAAATGGCGGTGTTATTCAAATCAACTTTGGCTCAAGTTTTGTTACCGCTAAAGCAGGCAGTTGGGGCAAGCAGTTAAAAAGCACAAAAGAGTCGGTTAAAAAAGACGGGACTAAATTAAGCAAAGATTTTGATGCTGCCTACCGTGCTAAAAACCCTTACCCATTTGCAAGCCTTGAGCAAGTACTTGATCATATTGATCACGTAGTTGAGCTAATTGGTATTGATTATGTAGGTATTGGCTCTGATTATGATGGAGTAGGCGATTCATTACCTATCGGTTTAAAAGATGTATCTAGCTACCCTAACCTTGTTCAAGGTTTAATGGATAGAGATTACAGCGATGCTGATATTAAAAAAATTCTTAGCGGTAATTTATTAAGAGTTTTAAAGCAAGCTGAAGAATATGCGAAGAAAAATTAAAGCTTTTTAGCGTATATTAGTTATTGGCTAAAATACCAAAAGCTAATTCAATATAAGCGCGGCCTAGCCGTGCTTTTTATTGGTACCAATTTTATTAAAAGCATGATCATTTTAACGTATTAAATAGTCCATTAACTGCGTAGTTATTTTCAGCAATCTTTTTCCTCGGGTTTCGTAAAACTCAATCCAAGCTACGGCAATAAAGTTATAACGAAAAGCCAATCACTTTTCTTCAAGCATTAAAAAAGGCCACCTGAGTGACCTTTTTCTAACAATTAACTTTAAAGTTAATTATTACGCTACGATAGTTGCTACAAAGCACCTACGCCTAAGGTAAGAGCGCCACCTTCATATGACACTTTTCTTCAGGCATTAAAAAAGGCCACCTGAGTGACCTTTTTCTAACAATTAACTTTAAAGTTAATTATTACGCTACGATAGTTGCTACAACACCAGCACCTACAGTACGGCCACCTTCACGGATAGCAAAACGAAGACCTTCATCCATCGCGATTGGTGCGATTAGAGTTACTGTCATCTTGATGTT
>NZ_JADYXN010000053.1:0-9855 GCF_015864285.1 Pseudoalteromonas sp. NZS100_1 | reverse complement strand
AAGTGGTGTGAGCCATTAAGCTAACTTGTACTAATTACCCGTGAGGCTTAACCATACAACGCCAAACGCGTTTTATGCGACAGTTTAGACAGAAGTTAATATGACTAAAGTAGATATTTACTGAAAGACTTAAAAAATATTATCAGATATTTTCCAAATTCAGTTAATTTGTAGTGATACGAATTAACGCCCAAATTTGCTTGGTGACAATAGCGTTTTGGACCCACCTGATCCCATGCCGAACTCAGTAGTGAAACGAAACAGCGCCGATGATAGTGTAGCATTTGCTATGTGAAAGTAGGACATTACCAGGCTTCAAATTGTAGAAAGCCCGAATCTAACGATTCGGGCTTTTTTACGTTTGCAGAAAAGTGAAATATGAGTAACTAACATTACGCACTCGATTTCTCTCCAATTTATCTAAATGTACAAGTCGAGTAGAATAGCTCCTTACTTCAGTACTAAAGTTTATAACCAAATCTAAAGACTATTTAAAATAGTCCGTAAGCTTGAGTTTCTTCACTTTCAGATTCTTCTAGTTGTGTTGGTTTAAATATTACGCTTGGATCAATTAATACACTGTGCTTTTGTGTAAGCTTGATTAATCCTCGCATCATATTTTTAGTTTGTGGGTCTAGATCAAAACCAACCTCAGTGAGCTTATCTAGTGGTTTAATGTCTTCTTTTTTATAGTCGATATTATCTTCGACTTTATCTACCAATAACCCTACGTGTGGGTTTAAGCCGTCTTTAGTGGTAAAAACAATAATAGGTTTATAGTCTAAGGTTATTTGCTCTTTAGCTGATTCGAATAAACGCTCTAGCTGAATTAGGTTACTACGCTTAATTTTTTCGAGCAGAGCTGATACTTGTTTATAATCGCTTTGATTATGAGCTGATATAGCTTCTTTTACCGTTTCTAGCAATGATTGGAAAGGTTCGTTAAGTCGAGACATTGTTAGTTTTAAGTCTTCATTATCGGTGTTGAACTCTTTGTAAAACAGAACAAAATCTTGTAGTTCTGCATCATTGCTTGAAATAGAAGCCGAGCTATTTAGCAAGTTACTTTGAAGGGTATTGAACCAGTTTAATAGTTTTTCTTGCCATGTTCTTAGTTGTTTTAGTACATGCGCATTACTTTGTTCGGTTGAGATATTATTTAAAATAATACCTAAATCAAACACAGGCGTTGGTATATCCATATAATCTTTAACACCAATAAAGCTTTTATTATTGTTGGGTAAAGTTGTTAGATTATTGTCAAAGCGCTCTGTTAATAAAATATCGAGTATTTTAAGTGAAATTGTTTTGCAGCCCACTTTAAAGTTTATTAATTCCATGCTTTTATCTTAATTTACCTGTTAATGCTTTAAGGATAGAACAAATTAAATAAATAGCTTAAAGATGGATAAGATTTAATAGAGATAGGTAACTAGGAGTTATTAGATGGCACTAGTGAGGTTTTTTATGGCACGTTTAAATTGATTCTCAAGCTGCTTTTTTCCTAATAAACCTAAGTGTTGAATCACTTTTTCATTACATTCATTTTGCAGCACTAACTTTATTAAAAGTTGTTTATCAGACTCTGTTAATTGAGACATACAAGAAGGAGACTGATTCACTACCTGCCAGAGAGTCGCAGAGATATTAAATTGAGTGAAGTTACTGTTTACGAGTAAGGCTAATCGTTCGCGAGTCTCGGGGCTTACTAACTCATCGCTAAATCCTTCAATTAAAATACTTACAAGTTGCCAATCTAGTGTTTTAAAATGTGTTAAAAGAGCATAAAAAAAGTCGTTTTTAAACTGCTTTTTCAAAGGTTGGATAATTGCACTTTTATTGCTTAAGCATTTAACCACAAGCGCTGAATGTTCAGCTGTGCTTTTATCGCGTTGATAACCCAGTTTTACGGTATCAAACCCTTGTTTTTGCCAAAAGTTAAGTAGCTGCGCTGTTGCGCCAAAGCTTGCACCAAACCAACTACATTGGCTTTTTACTTGCGACTCGCAATAGCTAAGTAGCTTTTTACCAAAACCCATATTGTGAGAACTCGGATCAATCGCTATTCGCACAACGCGAGCGCTCAACTGTGTTAAGTAGTCATTATTAAAACTAAGTTGTGAGAGGGTTTGAGCCATTAAATGACCCTGTGGGCGGCGCTCTCCGCTTATAACCTGTAGAGCAAGTTCTTCACTTAAACCACCTTCTATTGCGATTAAACATACACCAACTAATCGATTGTTAATTTTGCTGATGAATATTCGTTGCGATGGTGCGTCTAGTAGTTGGCGTAAATCGTTTACACTACTTTGATAGTGAGCCAATGCAAGCAGGGCAATAACTTGTTGCAGTAAAGGCTCATTGTTTACAAGGGATTGCTGAGTTATTTCGCTATGAACTGGCTGCTCTAATTGCTCACTACTTAACTCTTTATATTGTGCATCGAGTGCAAGCAAGGTGCGAATGTGCTTCTCGAGGGGATCGTGTTTAGCAAAACGCAGTGGCTCATCAAGCGTTACAACTTTAGAGGCTTTATAGTGCGCTTTTATATAGTTACTAAAGCGAATGGTATAACCCCTACCATTGCCCTCATACCCAACCAGTGTACTTGCAAAGACTATACGAGGGTAATGAGCTAGCATTTTTAGCAATAACGGTACAGGGATCGCGGCAGCTTCATCAATGAGTAATAAATCGCACTCAGGTAATGCATTTAATAACGCGTCAGGTGCAACGTAGTGCAAGTTGGCGAGCTGTTTATGTTGAGCGTTGTATTGCAGGTCTAACTCGTTGGCTAAATGTTTAAAGCTACTATGGGTCGCTTTAAACTGAGTGCTGCAAATAATTACTTTTTTATCAGTCAATTTTGCGGCAGCTAAGCCAAGTGCTGCCGACTTGCCTCTACCTCTATCAGCATTAATGAGTAAAGGTCTGTTGGCACGGCCATTAGCTACTTTTACTATTTGTTCCACGCAGTTTTGCTGTGGTAGATAGTCAATTTTATTATCCATAACAGAGCTGACGAGATTACTAATACAGCCATTTTTTTCACTAAAATGAAAAGCGGGTAATCGCTTAATAATAGTCGCGAAACGTTGATTAAATAAACTGTAGTTAATACTCTGACCGTGTGATTGCACTGTACTTAATGAGGGGTCTTGCCAAGAGGCTAAATCATTTAATTCGGGCAGTAATAAAAACAGTATACCGCCTGCTTTAACGGTGCCGGTAAGTGCTGCAAGTTTATCAGGGTGTAAACCACTAAAACCATCGTAAACAGCATGAGCAAATTCTTGCCCTAAAATTTGGTGAGTGCGAGTAGGCCAGTACGAATTTTTAATCGCGCACTGCTTTGATACAACAAGTGTATTGTTTTCATCTATTAATGAGTTAAGTAATTCATAACACCAAGCAGGGCTGCCCGTAATCAACACTAGCTGACGATGATACGCGCCAGCTAGTTGTTGTTCTAACTCATTTAGGTGAGCTTTATACAGCTTGTAATCGTGCATAGGCCGTTACTAACCATTTACTGCCAAGGTCGTCAAAGTTAACTTGTACGCGAGATTGCGCGCCACTGCCTTCGTAATTAAGTACGGTACCAACACCAAACTTAGCATGCAAAACTCGTTGCCCTAAGTTAAAGCCACTGTCTTCAAATGCGGCATGGCTAACTGATGCGCTAAAACGCCCGGCGGCAGGCGGGCGAGAAACCTGTGTTTTAATACGAATTTCTTCAACGCAGTCCTCAGGTATTTCGCGTAAAAAGCGTGATGGGCTATGGTATTTTTCTTGCCCGTATAAACGGCGACTCTCAGCATGGCTAATGTATAACTTATCCATTGCTCGTGTCATGCCTACATAACAAAGGCGGCGCTCTTCTTCCAAACGACCAGACTCTTCGTTACTTTGCTGAGAAGGGAACATGCCTTCTTCTACGCCCACCATAAACACTAACGGAAACTCTAAGCCTTTAGCTGAGTGAAGTGTCATCATTTGAACGGCGTCTTCGTGCTCTTCTGCTTGTCCTTCACCCGACTCAAGTGACGTATGTGCTAAAAAGCCTTGTAAAGGCGAGCTGTATTCTTCGTCTTCAGGAAGTTCGTACTGGTCACATGCGCTAATTAGCTCTTCTAAGTTTTCTACGCGAGCACGGCCTTTTTCACCTTTTTCAGCTTGGTACATTGCCATCAAGCCTGAGGTTTGAATTGTGTACTTGGCTTGCTCATGCAAAGTTAGATCGCTAATTTTATCTTCTATTTGTTCGACTAGTTCTACAAACTTACTTACTGCACCAGAGGCACGACCAGATAAGTGCTGTTGTTCTACAATTGCTTTTGCGGCATACCAAAGCGGTAACGATTCTGCTCGTGCACAATCTCGTATATGGCTCAATGTTTTATCACCAATACCGCGTGCTGGCGTATTAATTACACGCTCAAACGCGGCATCGTCTTGACGATTACCTACTAGGCGTAAATACGAAAGCGCATCTTTAATTTCTTGTCGTTCGAAGAATCGCATACCACCATAAATACGGTATTTTAAGCCTTCTTGCAGCATGGCCTCCTCAAGTACACGAGATTGCGCGTTACTACGGTATAAAATTGCGGCATCTTGTAGGGCATTACCTGCATTTAACCAGCTTCGTAGTTTGCTACTTACAAAGCGTGCTTCGTCTAACTCATTAAATGCTGCATAAATAGAGATTGGCTCGCCGTCGTTACCGTCGGTCCACAAGCTTTTACCCATACGTTCTGAGTTATTTTGAATTAATGCGTTAGACGCTTTCAAAATAGTCGCTGTTGAGCGGTAGTTTTGTTCAAGACGAATGGTTTCTGCGCTAAAGTCAGTTAAAAAACGTTTAATGTTTTCGATTTTAGCACCACGCCAACCATAAATGCTTTGGTCATCGTCGCCTACAATCATAATGCTGTTAGTATCGCCAGCAAGTAATTTTAACCAAGCATATTGAATGGTATTTGTATCTTGGAACTCGTCTACGAGCATATGCGCAAAGCGTTGCTGATAATGACGCAGTAACGTAGGGTTATTTTTTAACACTTCGTAGCTGCGTAGTAATATTTCAGCAAAATCAACTAGGCCCGCTCTATCACAGGCCTCTTGATAGGCGGCATAAACACGCAGCATCATTTGCTCATTAATATCGTATGCTTGAATATCTTTAGGGCGAAGTGCTTCATCTTTTTTGGCGCTTATGTACCAGCCAAATTGCTTAGCGGGCCATTTTTTATCATCAATATTCATCGATTTTAATAAGCGCTTGATCATCCGAAGCTGATCGTCAGAGTCTAAAATTTGAAAGGCTTCTGGTAAATTAGCTTCACGGTGATGAGCACGTAAAATACGATGCGATAAACCATGGAAAGTACCAATCCACATACCACCTACAGGCGCTTTTAGTGTTTCTTCAACGCGGCCACGCATTTCTTTAGCGGCTTTATTAGTAAATGTAACTGCAAAAATACTGTAAGCGGAGGCTTGCTCAACTTGCATAAGCCACGCAATACGATGAACTAACACTCGTGTTTTACCAGACCCAGCACCTGCTAATACCAGCATGTTTTGTAGTGGGGCTGCAACGGCATCGCGTTGTTTGTCATTTAAGCCATCGAGTAATTGTGAAACGTCCATCGTTACGCCTTTTTAATCAATATTGTGGGCAGTATAACAGGTGTTTTTGTTAGGCTAAATAAAATACTGTTTTTATAAACAGCTATTTATAAAATAGTGTTCAAAACGAGTAACTTGCTAATTAATTAAGCGAATAAAAAAGTGTAAACGGATAACAATAATTGCTAATTTGACCTAATTTTAGCAAAATCTACCAACTCTCTAAATCTAGACTAATTTAACTATTTGATTTGTAAGCTTTAATAAATTGGCATAGAGTGTGTAGGTAAATAATTATAAAATCAAATAAATACAGAGGTTAGTATGGCAGATCAAGGTTCTGGCGGTAACGTAATTGCAGCATTATGTAATATGTTTTTTCCTGGTTTAGGGCAGTTAGTGCAAGGGCGTATTTTAGCGGCTATATTTTTTGCACTCGCTATTATAATAAGTTACGCACTAATTTATGTGCTTGTAGGCTTTGTACTTGTGCCTATTATTTACTTATGGTCGATCATTGACGCAGCGCGTTATAGATCGCGAAGTTAACGGTTTTAAAGTTGAGTAAAATAGCGCCCATGTGGCGCTATTTTACTTTATATGTCCTGTGGTTTACGGGCGTTTACGTATATAATTACGCAATTAAAGATTTACAGGCAAACCCTATGGAATATCAATTTATTCGCGACCCTATTAGTGGGCTACGTATTAAAATAAGCAGTGAACACGCTATTATTGGTCGCTGGCTAAACGAAGAAATAGGCAAAGACAAAGTAGCCATGGTGCAAGCGCTTATTGCATCGGTAAGTTCAAGCTATGAGCCGCTAACGCTAAAAGGCCAAGAAATAGATTTAATATTAACGAAAGACGAAGCATTATTTGAAGCCCATGCACTTCATCAAGACAGCGAAGACCTAATAGCGTATCAAGATGACGATTTAGCGCTTGAAGAAAATGGTTTAAGTAGTGGTTGTGGCTTTGAAGATTTCATTGATTTAATTGATTCATGGCATGAGTTTACGACGTCACGATAAACATAACTAGCACACTAATAAAAATATACAGCAATGCACAATCAGCATTTTATCTGTATTATTACACCAACGAAAATTACGCCAACCAAAACGACAGGAATTGATATGTCTGCCAATTTAAACAAGCTAGTAGTGATGCTAGAAATGCAAAACGCCATGAATACTAAAGTACATGAGCAATGGTTTACTCAAGGGTTTGAATGGTACCGCGCTATTTGGGTTGAGTGTGCTGAAATGCTAGATCATCATGGTTGGAAATGGTGGAAAAAACAAACACCAGATACTGAACAAGTTATTTTAGAGTTGGTTGATATTTTTCATTTTGGTCTATCGCTTAGAATTGACGGCGAAACTAGCTACGAAGACTTAGCAAAGCAACTTGAAACTGAGCTTAGTAATGCTCAACAAGCTGATGACTTTAAACAAACACTAGAGATATTAGCGGCGTCTGCTGTTGCTGATAAAACGTTTAATGCAGGTGCTTTTGCCGGCTGTATGGCGCAAATAGGTATGGATATTGATGATTTATATCGCGGCTACGTAGGTAAAAATACGTTAAACTTTTTCCGCCAAGATCACGGTTACAAAGATGGTAGCTATATTAAAGAATGGAATGGGCAAGAAGATAACGAGCATTTAGTTGAAGTAGTTAAAAGCCTTGATACAGAACATGCAGATTTTGCAAAGTTAGTATATCAAGGGCTAGAAGCGCGTTACCCAAAAATTTAAGTCACGTAAGTTGAGTTAGATAATCTTACGATAGTCGGTAACACTTAGGTAATCGGCTATTTCGTTATGTGGTTGTTGGCTATCTGGGTTAGCAACTGCAAGTAAGTGCTCAATGCCGTATTCTCGTGCGGCATTCAAAACCGGCACACTGTCATCTACAAACAAAGTGCGCTGCTTATTAAACCCTAAGTCTTTTTGTACTTGGTGCCACAAACTTTGTTGCTCTTTACTTACTCCATATTCATGAGTAGACACTACGCCATCTAGGTAGTTATCAATCGCTGTATGCTCAAATTTAAGCATGACACTCTCAGGGTGGGCGTTGGTAAGTAAAATTAACTCTTTGCCTGCTTTTTTAAGCTCAGTTAAAAAATGAGGTACGTCTTCGCGCATTTTAATTAAATGCTGAGACTCTCGTTTAAGCTCCATTATAGGCAAGCTTAATTGCTGCTCCCAATAATCTAAACAATACCACTGTATTTGACCGCTCACAGCTTGATAGCGTTTTAAAATATCTGCTTTAGCTGCATCTAGGCTAATGCCCCTTGCTAATGCGTGTTGCGCAGGAATAACGTTAAGCCAAAAATGACTGTCGTAATGTAAATCGAGTAATGTTCCATCCATGTCGAGCAAAACGGTATCGATTTTTGACCAATTTAACATAGGAATTTCAACTTATAAGGTTTATTATTGAACTAACTGCCATGATAGCAAATTAACGCCAATGACACAGAAAAAGCACCCAACACCACCACAAATCCTCAGTAACAATGTTGTCGCTAAAAGCCGCCTGTTTACTGTGGAGTCTTTAGAGCTAAAGTTTTCTAATAACGAAGAGCGTCAGTATGAGCGAATTCGCGGCGGTGGCCGGGGAGCAGTGATGATTGTTCCGTTAAGTGCAGACAACGAATTACTACTTGTACGTGAATACTGTGCGGGCACAAACGATTACCAGTTAGGTTTTCCTAAAGGCTTAATCGATCCGGGCGAAACGCCAGAGCAAGCTGCTAACAGAGAGCTTAAAGAAGAAATTGGCTTTGGTGCTGAGTATTTTAAACCATTAAGAACAGTAACAATGGCGCCGAGTTACTTTAATGCCACTATGCATATTTTATTTGCTAAGCAATTATACCCACAAACCCTTATTGGCGACGAACCAGAGCCGCTTGTTGTTGTTAAGTGGCCATTAACTCAGTGGCAGTCATTATTAGACCAAGAAGATTTTACCGAAGCACGCAGTGTTGCAGCTTTGCTATTATTAGATAAGTATTTAGCGTCTGGAGCTGCCGATGAATAAATTAATCGAACCGTGTATTGAATTAGCTGAGCGTGCTGGCGATGCAATTATGGCCATTTATAAAAAAGGCGATATTGGCCAACAAGAGAAATCAGATAATACGCCTGTTACCAAAGCTGACTTAGCAGCAAATGACGTACTGGTTGCTGGATTAAAAGTCTTAGCGCCCGATATCCCAATTATGTCGGAAGAAACACCTATACCTGCACTTGCCGACAGACAGGACTGGCAGCGTTATTGGTTACTCGATCCGATGGATGGTACAGGCGAATTTATTTTAGAAAGTGGCGACTTTGCAGTAAACATTGCATTGATTGAAAATAATCATCCTGTGCTTGGCGTTATTCATTGGCCTGCAAAAGGTGTGACTTATTTTGCTACAGCTAAAAATGGTGCCTTTAAACGTGAAAACTCAATTGATAAGCAAATATCTGTAGCGCCGCCAGAGAACTTGACGCTTGCAGTGAGCCGCCGCCAAAAAATAGAAGCGGTGAGTCAGTATTTAAATAGTCAGTTTACAACTATTGCTATTGGCTCGTGCTCATTAAAAGCTTGTACTGTTGCAGAAGGTAAAGCAGATTGTTTTTTAAGAATTGGTCCAACGGGAGAGTGGGATACAGGTGCTTCACAAGTTATTGTTGAAGAAGCCGGTGGTTGTATTACCGATGCAGAATTTAACCCGCTAACGTACAACCAACGCGAGAGTACTGAGAACCCTGACTTTATAGTGATGGGGCATCCAGACTGGGAATGGCAAAAAATGATTAATCCGCATCAAAGGTTGAGCGCAGAATAGCAATTTGATTGCTTTTTGTTCGGTTGAACAACTTTAATTAGTTTAGGCCTTGCATTAAATGTTTATTCCTATATAGTAGCGCTCTCTTCAAGGCAGACTCGTAAATATTACGAAAATGTTTTAAAGAAATTACAGGCGCGGGATGGAGCAGTCTGGTAGCTCGTCGGGCTCATAACCCGAAGGTCGTCGGTTCAAATCCGGCTCCCGCAACCAATTTTTTATAAGATTTGGTTACTGTAAACTCTAGCTTAAGAGATAAAATAAAGTAGTCGATAGACTTAAAATACACAGGCGCGGGATGGAGCAGTCTGGTAGCTCGTCGGGCTCATAACCCGAAGGTCGTCGGTTCAAATCCGGCTCCCGCA
>NZ_JADYXN010000052.1:0-12348 GCF_015864285.1 Pseudoalteromonas sp. NZS100_1 | reverse complement strand
AGGGCAATGCGAGAACGAGTGAAACGTTATATTCTTCCAGAAAAAAGAAAACGGCCCAAAAGTAGGACCGTTCGAATATCAAAAACTCGGTACACCATTAAGTCAAAACATGCTTAACTGAATGGTGTTAGCTAACTAGCGGCTCTATTATTTTTAATTTACCTAGTAAATTAAGCGCTTAACGACGCCATATCAATAACAAAACGATATCGTACGTCAGATTTTTCCATACGCTCGTATGCAGTGTTAATTTCGTCAATGTTGATCATTTCGCACTCTGGTAGCACGTTATTTTCACCACAAAAGTCGAGCATTTGCTGTGTTTCTGCAATACCACCAATAAGTGAGCCTGCAATACGACGGCGACCCATTAATAATGGTACCGTGCTTAGCTCATCTACAGGGCCAACTTGGCCTACAATAACTAAAGTACCATCCACATCAAGTAGTGGTGTGTAAATAGATAAATCATGTTTTACAGGTACCGTATCTATAATGACGTCAAAGGCAGATTGCGAGTCTTTCATTTCGTCATCATTAGATGACACTAAGTAGTGCTGAGCACCCAATTTAACCGCATCATCTTTTTTAGACTCACTACGGCCAATTACCGTAACGCTTGCGCCCATTGCAACTGCATTTTTAACGGCCATATGGCCAAGTCCGCCTAGACCAACAACACCAACACGGCTGCCTTTTTTTACGCCCCATTTATGAAGTGGCGAGTAAGTAGTAATACCTGCACAAAGTAGCGGTGCTACGCGAGAAAGGTCTAAATTTTCTGGTACGGAAAGTACGAATTCTTCGCGTACAACAACATGTTTAGAATACCCACCTTGGGTCATTTCACCACTAATGCGGTCTTTGCCTGCGTAAGTACCAATCATACCTTCGCGGCAAAATTGCTCTTCATCGTTATCACATTGATCGCAGCTTTGGCACGAATCAACCATACAACCAACAGCAACCGTGTCGCCTTGCTTGTATTTTTTAACGTCGCTACCTACCGACATAACTTTACCAACAATTTCATGCCCAGGTACTAATGGGTAGTCACTGCCACCCCAATCATTTCGTACGGCGTGTAAATCTGAATGGCACACACCACAGTATAAAATTTCAATTTCTACATCGTTATTTCGTAAATCGCGGCGCTCAAAAGAAAATTCTGTCAGCTCAGAACCTTGGCTTTTTGCTGCATATCCTACTGTTTTCATAATAACTCCATAGTGGTTAAAAATTTAAATTTTAATAACCCTAACGCAGTTGTCGTGAATACAAACTGACGCTAAAAACAAAAAAGCCCAACAATGTTGGGCTTTAATACGCTAATAACCTAATACAGGTTAAGTCGTTTTATTTTTCAAGTAAGGTGTTTAGTTCATTAATAATTGAATGAATGCGCTCTGCATTTTTTCCTAAATCACTACGCCCTACTCGCGACTTACTACGAATATCAACAAAACGTTGGCTGCCTTCATCTTTAATACGAATTACCACATCGTCTTTAAAACCAAACCACGTTGTTGTATCGGTAGCTTCCACAATACCTGTAGCCGTATTTGCACTTACCACTGCAAAGCCAAGATTTTTAACTGCTTGTTCGCTTGCTGTCATTAAATCGGCTTTAGATTGTGCAAAGCTTAACGTTACCAGCTCAGGGTATGCTTTGCGTTGCTGTACTGCCGTTTCTTCACCCGCGTATTCTACTGGGTTAGATGCATTTGCACGCAGTGGTGCAATTGCTACAAATTTTGGTGGATTAACTAAATCAGTTGAAATGTCATGAATTGCCGGTACACCTTCAGCCTTGTTCATCATATTAAGTGGCATAGCAATAGCCACAACCGAAAATACAAGTGCAATAACACCACTGCTTAGCGTTAACGTTTTACGCATAAATAACGCTTGTACTATAAGTAGCACCAATGCAGCGCCACCAGCATAAACGCCAAATTTAAACCCCGTAAACGCAACACCTAATTCTACAATACCAAATTTATACAAAGGCCCTGGCAGTATTACAAGTAAAAAAGCGATTAAACTAACTAAGCTCACTAAAACTTTCATTTTATGATTCCTATATTGTGTGTGATTTTTATTATTAAAACAGATAAGCACTATTAACCAGTAGCTTATACTACTAACAAGTGCTTTTAGATTACTATTAGCGACTAATTACACAAAAAAGTCCAATGTTGTGTGATCAAAGTTACTCAAGTTTGGAAAAATATCAACAAGCTCAGAGCTTGGCACACCAAACCACTGAGCCAATGTGGCAAAGTACTGCTCATTTGCAACACTTGGAATTAAACGCCCGCCACCGGTATCTTGTGGGCCATCCAAATGTTGAGTTAGTAGCTCGCCATATATATTGCCGCCTTTTACTGCGCCGCCCATTACTATTTGGTTTCCTGCCCAACCATGATCAGTGCCATCGCCATTTGAGGTCAACGTGCGACCAAAATCAGACATAGTAAACGCAGTCACTTTATCTGCCATATCAAGCTCTTTCATCGCGCTATCAAATTCACTTAACCCTTGAGCTAACGTATTTAATAAAGCAGGGTGCGTTGTTAATTGGTTATCGTGCGTATCATACCCCCCCATAGAAACAAAAAACACTTGGCGCTGAGTGCTCAATTTTGCCTGTACGCTAATTGTTTTAGCTACTGCTGCAAATTGCTCACTAAGGCTATTATCGCTAAATGGGGTAATAAGTGCAGGCGCGCTTTCTAACGCGCTGTTCATTGCTTGAGTGTTATTTATCGCACTTGTTAAGCCATTGGCATAAGCTGTACTTAACGGATGGCTCGTATTGCCTAGTAAGCGGTTCATAATAGAAGTTACGTGCTCGCTACGAGGTTGATACCCTCCAAACGCGTTAATACTACTAATGCCACTTTTGTTAAGCGCAAATGCATTGCTAGCACTTCCCGTTTGCCATAAATTAGTACCGTCGAGTGATATGTTAGCCGCAAATTCATCCTGTAATTCTAAGCGTTCTAAAAGCCGTGCACCCCAGCCACTATTAAGTGATTGTTTTTCTCGACCATACATCCATGCAGCTTGCTGATCGTTATGCGAGAACAAATGCTTAGGCAAACCTATTGTTTTATTTTTATAGTCACTCAATGTTGTGGGAGCGAGTAAAGTACCTACCCCACCTATAAATGCTAAATTTTGAGATTCAAACACATTTTGTATAGGTTCAAGTGAAGGATGAATACCGACTCCACCGGCAAACTGGCTTTTAATACTTAACTCAAGTGGGCTCTCTACCGCTAGGTTCTGCCTACTTTGCTCGTAAACACTACGTTGCTCGCCTTCAAGCGGAACTAGCATATTTAACGAATCATTCCCTCCATATAAATACACACACACTAATGCTTTGTAATCACCTAGCTCAACGGCATTAGTCGCTCCAGTTAATGCTTGTAATTGCAGGCTCGTTAACGCGGCAGCCGATACGCTGCCTTTTACACATAACGACAAAAACTCTCTTCTATTAATGCTCATTATGCGTTCCTAATACTGCACGTTAAATTCAGGTGAAATAGCAATCATATATAATAAATACGAAACCCGTTCACGGTATTGCTCTTCATTAAAATAGGCATCTAAATCAAGTAACGCTTGGCGCGTGTCACTGCTCATTGCGCCTGCAAAATATAACGTGTTGTACTGAGCTAGTAGCGCGCTAACACCGTTTTTCTCTAAAACATTCATGTCGTCTTGAACATAAATATAAATACTATTTGAATTTAAATCACTGCGCGCTTCTGCGGTACTCCATACTAAGCTTGCGTAAAGCGCGTTCATGGTGCCAATCAGTGTTGCGTCGTTTGCTATTTGTAATTCTGGTGCAACAATACCTTCATTTCGCAAAGCTGCGGTTTGATAATCAGGCCTAAAAAAGTTAAATACCGAAGCCGACTGCATGGGTCCTTGTCCGTAGCTATTTATTAAATTCCATGTTTTATAATAACCCGCTGGCGATTTAGCATCGAGATTTCGCCAAAACTGTACAGTTTTTAAAATAGGCTCTTTAATTTTACCTTGGTAATTAAGCACTGAGCCAAAATGCCGCGCTTCATCATCTAAATAAATAGCCTTTACTACCGCAGCTAAATCGCCGCGTACACCAGCACCGTTATCAATAAATACACTAGCTACTCGTTCAACATATTGCGGTGTTGGGTTTGAGGTAATTAATCGCTGAATAAGCTGCTTGCTAATAAACGGCGCAACATTTTGATGGTTAAATAAATTATCGAGGGCTATTTGCAATGACTCTTCTGCTGCATAACCTTGTGGTATAACCTCACCGTTTAGTAAGGTTTTTTGTTTACTAGAGTGGTACTCATCAAACGCTTGCATTGGATTAATATAATCGCGACTTTTACGCTTAAAAGTTTCGCTGCTTGCAAACGTCCAACCTGTAAATACGCGTGCAAAACCCTCTATTTCTGATTGCCCGTAAGTGGCAATGGTATTACCTTGGGCATCAAGCTTGGCACTACCATCTAGGTTTAGCTCTTCAAGGCCAATAGTAAATAATTGCATTACTTCACGTGCGTAATTTTCGTCTGGGCGAATATTGAGTGCATCATCGGCTTTCTCATTCCCTAAGTGACTTAAATAAGTCCCCATTATTGGCGAAAGCGTTACATCTTCAAGTAGTTCACGATAGTTACCAAAAGCATGCTTTAGTAATAAATCGTAATAAGTGATCATGCCCTCAGGTTGGCCTCTTAACGCGCTGTTTTCATCCGACACTACTAGTATTTCACTTAACGCAAACGCAACTCGTTGACGAAGTTGATCGTCGCTTTGCATTACTGCTTTCCACCATGCGTCAATACGGCTTATGTATTTAAAGTCGTCATCGTCATTTAGCTTTACTAAATAATTACGGTGATAATTAATAGGTAGCGCTATTTGTTTATCAAGCCATTGCTGCTCGCTTAACCCTTGTGCGTTTTGTATTTCACTAAGCTTAGGTCCCATTGTTGCTTGATGCAAAAGCCTTGCTGCGCTAACCTCATCCATATTATTACGCGCTGTGAAACTCAGTGTTTTTGCATTACTTGCGCCTTCGTTATCGGTTGCTGTCACCGTAAACGTATAATCAACAGGCTTGTAACTTTGTGCCTCGGGAATGGTTAACGTCGCACTTGTTGACTCTAAAGGCTCGCTAAGCACTGTTATGCCAGTAGTTTGTTGCCATACAACAGATTCAATAGTGCCGTCTTTATCGCTGGCTGTTGCTATTAGTTCAACTGTTTGGCCTTTACTTAGGTCGCTGGGAATATCAGCTACTGACAAAATGGGGATTTTATTTCCGTTAACGGTTGGCGTATCATCTGAGCCTGAACCACCACAAGCGCTTAGTATAAAAACCGAGCTTGCGATCAGAGCAAATTTATAATGCATGTAAAGTCGTCATCATTTGTTAATTAAGGTACGTTAGTGTGTACCGAGTTTGATGCATTTATTGAAACACAAAATTTACAATTTAACTCTTTATTTTTTGTAACCGAATCATGAACGCCCCATTAATAATGCACTAGCTGCAGGGGTAAACAGCCAGAGCTTTATTATTTATGAAAACAGAAATTCGCTATCGTTTTGAATCTTCACAAGTTGCTAACCGGTTTTTACACGAGCTAAAAAACTGGCCAGTAAACGATGTGAAAACGCGGCTTTTTAATGGCGGCGACAGTGTAAAAGTAACATACGAATACGACGAAAGTGGTTTTGATTACACTTGCGCCGAACTTGACGACCTAGCACAGAGCCATGGCGGGAAAGAGGTTTAAGCGTTTTATAATAAAAAACAGCTGATGCATCTTTAATAATTCACTTGAATTATATAGATTTGATTGATGTTTTATCTCTACCTGAGTTTTTCGCTTCGTAAAGCATTATGTCAGCTTCTTTAATTAGTGATTGCATAGACACATTATTACTACTTAAGGTTTCTTTTGTAGCAAATACACACCCAGCACTAATTGTTAAATATTCACGTACAGGCGACGCTTCATGAGGTAGATTTAATTCCCTAACCGCCAAAAGCAATTGCTGAGATATATCTACAAACTCTTCATAAGAAAGCTGTTTAAAGAATAATATGAACTCTTCGCCGCCATAGCGCGCCACTGTACCTGTGTTTTGCTTAGCTACTTGCTTTAGCTTTTGGGCAAGAGCTTGTAAAACGTTGTCTCCGCCTTGGTGACCATAAAAATCGTTATAATTTTTGAAATGGTCTACATCAAGTAATATTATTCCAAAGGCATTTTTTTGCTGTTGAGCCTGTTCCCATTGCGCCACAATAATTTCGTCAAAGGCACGCCTGTTGTAAATTTGGGTTAACCCATCAATTTTACTTATTTTTTCAAGCTTAAAATTTTGATCTTTAACTTGTTTAATTAATGCATTAAACCCGCTAATTAAAACGCGTATTTCTAAAAATTTATTACTGAATCTCAGAGGCTGTAAATCGTTTTTAACCAACATTGAATTGATAGCGGACGCACCGTTAATAAGTGGTTCAATAAAGTAACGATTTACAATATAGAAACTCAAAAGTGACATTACAAAAAACATTAACAAAATAAGTTTTAAATAGTGATCAAATAAAACTGGCAGTGTTTGATGGTGGTGCTTAATGTTCAAAGCAATAAGTGGATTACCGTTTATATCTAGAATCACCCTTTTCCTTTGAGTGGCAATGTCCTCTCCTTGGAGGCTCCCTTTAAGCGTCGCAATATCGTTTAAAGAACTAGCCTGTTCTATTTGTAAGTAGCTAAGCTCCACTTGTGCAATCTCAGCTAAGGACTTGATCAACGACGGTCTTACTTTTTTTATAAAAACAATACTACCAACAGGCTCACCTGTTTTATCTGTTCGCTTTATTACATGCGATGCAAACATGACAGGGCCGTCCGCTGTTTGCAAAAAACCAGAATGGCTTAAACTGTTGTCGTCTTCAGAGGCTTTTGAATTAGGAATAATTACGCGGTTTAATTTATTAACCTGTAAATCTAAATCAGGCGCATCAAACTCAGTATGTTTAATATAATCATACGCTTGCCCGTAAACCATATTAAAATTTATATCGTAAATAAACACACCATCAATTTTGAGAGAGTTGAAGGTGTCACCTACAAAGTTTGAATCTACATATTCTACGTCAAAATCAGCCATGTAATTATAGGTATCATCCCATACGGCGTAGTCATAATTGAGTGTTTCTAAAAATATAAACTCTCTATCAAGCGCAATTTTAAGACTTAATAATTCACGATTTTAATAATCTTCAATACTAGTGTTTATGGTCGGCAGGCTAAAGAAATAGCGGTACCCTACTAATAAACTTGTTACAAAGCACATTAAAATCAAAGTACCTATTATTACAAAAAATCTTAATGTCATAGTCTCTATCTAATCGTGTAAAATTAAGTCAAAGTAGCTTACATTTTTATATTTTAGACTCCCTGTACCTAAATAATAAATAATTAGCTTCTTACTAAAGCGTAGTATAAATTCATGAGCAGGAATAAACAAAGTTTACTATTAAATTTTATAGCGTTAAAACTTTAGCCCTTTCAATAATATATTTAATATAGACATAAAATTATACCAATTCGCTTAATTAAGTGGTCTATTTTGAGGGCGGAAAAACGTGTTGATAGCTAGGCAAAAAATTCGCTATTTAGTTGTTCTAAATGAGAATTTTTTAACGCAGGTAGCGACACGTTTAACCCCGCAAAATGATTAAGTATTATTGCGGATTGGTATTACACATTTAAAGTAGTACAAAAAGCTGAAATTATTCCACTACAGAAAATTCAACTTTTGATGGAGACGAACTCGCAAGCTCCAGTACTTCGTAATAATTTAAACCATCTATTTTTTTGCCAATAATAAAGTAATTCATTTCCCCCATCATGGTCGGGTCGCCCATAATATCGTCTAAGCTTTGCACGTCAGAAAATTGAATTGCGATTAAAGCGCCTAAGAAACGCATGGAATCTTGAGGCTTTAATGCTTTTAAAACTTTATTAACTCCCACTTGAGTTGTCTCTGGTGTGGAGCCATCAAATCTAAAATCATTTTTTGTGCTAACGCATGCACTAAGCATTAATATTGATAATGCGATAAGTAAATGTTTCATATATATCCTTATTTGTTTTATTAGTTATTCGTTTATTCGTTTATTCGTGATATTTGCGGATCATCGCCACTTTGCCGTTTTCAATTTCAATCACTTCCATCATTGTGGAGGTGTACTCTATTGGCTGCTTATTTTGCGGATGAATACCTTTTACATAGTTTTTATAACGAATAGCAAAGCCTGTATCGTTAAACACAAATGTATTAAGCAGTGTGCTTTCAAACAATGTGTGCGCACCTAAGTAAAAACTCATACCTTTGCGCATTTGCTTTTTACCATCTAGAGTACGTGAGTCATCCGGTTGATACGGAATATGCTGATTACCAATATCATCAGTTAACAATGCAAGGTAAGCCTCAAGCTCTTTAGCACCTGCGTTAGGTGCTTGTGTGGCGGTCATTGTTTTATAGTACTGCTGCGCAAACGCATTTAAGTCGAGTGGCTTTTCAGCATAAGCCGAAAAAGCAGTTACTAGAGCCAAACCTAACGTTAAAAGTAGCTTCATCACTTATTCCCTGTAGTTAAAAATATTGATTCATTTATAGGAACACTATATTAATATGTTCAACAATAAAACAAATAGTTTTAAGTAACTAACACCTACATTTTGCTCTTTACTCTGTTGGTTGCAACGCTGTTAGCAGGGTCGTCTGGCCAAAAATGCTTAGGGTAACGACCTTTCATTTCCTTTTGCACATCGCGGTAACTGCTAGCCCAAAAGTGTGCTAAATCTTGAGTAAGTTGCAGTGAGCGTTTACCTGGCGATAGCAACTCCATAAGCAGTGGCAGTTTACCGTTGGCAAGCATAGGTGTACTGGTCAAGCCGTAAACTTCTTGCATACGCACGCTTAGCTTTGCGGGGCCATCAAGCTGGTATTCTATTTTTATATTTGAGCCACTTGGCACCGTTAAGCGCAGTGGTAACAGTGCTTTTAAAGCGGTTTGTTGTTGCCAATCAAAACAGTTTTGTAATGCTTCAAAGTAGTTAAACTTTTTAAGCTGCGTGAGCGTTTTAATATCTTCTAAAAACACGCCTAGCCACTGCGCTGCATTTTGAATGAGTTGTTGCTCATTTATTTGTGGAAATTTATCGGGTAATAACTTACTTGTTAAGCTCATGCGTATCAATAATTGCTGCGCATCAGGTTGCTCGTTAAATAATGCAAAACCGTGTTTAGCAAATAAGTTTAGCCACGCTTTAGCGCGCTCGCTCTTATCTAGTTTTTGTTTACTAGGCTGGCTGCTGAGCGTTATAGCCCCGAGCTTTACTTCATCTTGATGAATAAAACGTGCTGATTTTTCGTCAAACTCACAGCGAGTAAGTTCACTAAATAAATGCGGTAAAAATTCTTGTAACTCAAATGGGTTAAGCGCGGTGGCTGAAAATATACGCCCTCCTTTGTGCCCGCCCATGGTTGCTATAGCTAAGTAATCGTCGTTGTGCCAGTAATCGGCATTTAACTCAGCACCTGCACCATTGGCAAGTAGGTAAC
This sequence comes from Pseudoalteromonas sp. NZS100_1, assembly GCF_015864285.1. Lineage (NCBI taxonomy): Bacteria > Pseudomonadati > Pseudomonadota > Gammaproteobacteria > Alteromonadales > Pseudoalteromonadaceae > Pseudoalteromonas > Pseudoalteromonas sp. NZS100_1. The sequence goes on along the minus strand of NZ_JADYXN010000052.1, from coordinate 2,676 downwards.
CATTACCGCGTTTTTTAGCGATGCGATCGGGGTACGCCAATGCCACTAGCAAACTAATATAATGCGTATTTAATTCGCTGTTTTCGTCTTTTACTTTTAAGCGGCTTTGCCAATATTTTAACTGTTGTTTAAATACCGGATGCGGACGTTGCTGTTGGCTATGCAACGCTAAACTCAACTCGTTTGCACTGTTTACTCGGCTCTCAAGTAATGCCACTAAATAAATAGCGAGCCTAAAAATACCAGGGAGTTGGTCATCAAGTATTTGTGCTTTTAGTAGCATATGCGCCAAACGAATATCAGCACCAAAACCTAACATTTTACTGCCAAGCGGTGTGAGCTTACCCTTGCTATCAATAGCTTCTAGCATGTTGAGCAGGTTACTTGCTTGCTCGCATTGTTGCTCAGTAGGCTTATCAAGTAGGGTTAGCTCATCAATACTGGCTCCCCACTGCTTTGCCTCAAGCATAAGTTGGCTTATGTCTGATATGAGTATTTCGGGATTGTCGTGGCTATTACGTCGCTCAAAGGTTTGCTTAGAGCCCAGCCTATATACAATGCCCGGCTCTATTCGCCCTGCACGCCCTGCACGCTGCACAGCTGAGGAGCGCGATATACTTTGTGTTGTGAGCTCTGTAACCCCTGTTTTTAAATTAAAGGTCGCTGCACGGCGCTTGCCGCTGTCAATTACAATGCGTATGCCTTCAATAGTTAAACTGGTTTCGGCTACATTGGTGGTAAGCACGACTTTGCGCATACCGTTTGGTGCAGGAGCAATAGCGGCTTGCTGATTGGCTTTATCTTGCTCGCCAAATAGCGTTGCTACAGTGCAGTTACTGGGTAAATCGCTAAGTGCTTGCTGCACCCGTAGTATTTCAAATTGCCCGGGTAAAAATACCAATGCACTGCCTGTTTGCTCATTAAGCGCTTGTTTTATTATGCTAGGAATTGCATCAAGCCAGCGGCTTTCATCTTTTATGGGTATGTAGACTTCGTCTATTGGGTAACTGCGACCGCTCGATTGAATTACAGGGCAATCAAAAAACGCAGTGTAACGCTCAGTATCTAGCGTTGCCGACATAAGCATGATGGTTAAGTCTTCACGCAGTGCACTTTGGGTCTCGAGCGCAAAGGCAAGTGAGGTATCGGCTGCAATTGAACGTTCATGAAATTCATCAAATATAAGTAAATCTATATCGCTTAATTCGGGGTCGTTTTGCAGCATGCGTGTAAGCATGCCTTCGGTTACTATTTCAAGGCGCGTATTAGCGCTGACTTTACTCTCGCCCCTAATCCGCAAACCTACACTTTGCCCAACACTCTCGTTTTGGCACTTTGCTAAGTAACTGGCAATATTGCGTGCGGCTAAACGGCGTGGCTCTAGCATTACAATGCGTTTAAAATGCCCGTCGCGCATAAGTTGTAGTGGTAACCACGTAGACTTACCAGCACCAGGCGGCGCTTGTAATAACGTAATAGGATTACTTTGTAATGTAGTAACGAGTTGTTGATATATGTCTTGAACCGGCAGCACAGCTATTTACCCTAAATTGCTTTGCAGGCATTGTAACAAAAAACCAAAGCCTAGCTGCGGTTGATATTTATTAATAATTGCTATTAGCTACCCGACACCATTCTAATTCGATCTGCAGGCACTCGTAATTGATCCATTAAGTAAATTTTAAATGAGGCTTCGTAAGGTTGCTCATCAACCGCTTTTTGCATGCATAAAAGCCATGCATCACTTTGCTCAATTCCTACATGTAAATGTTTATGCGCTTGAGGAATGTTAATACTGCCAAAATGTTCAGCGTATAATTTAGGACCACCTAACCAGCCCGACAAAAAGTAAGCGAGCTTTTTACGTGATGCTGATAAATCTTTTGAATGCATACTCCTTATATTTTCAGCCTCTTTTAAAGCGTCCATATTATCGTAAAACGCATTCACCAATTGTGTAATACCTGCTAACTCACCTGCCATTTTGTATGAGCAGTCATCCACTCCGTATTCACACGTTTTTGTATTCATAACTCACTCAGGTTAACTACTTTGTTTAATACCTGCATATTAGCTTAAAACAAAAATTTAAGAATGAGTTACATCAAAGCGGCGTAACTTATGTCAGCAATAATTACAGGCTGCTATGTATATTTTTTAATAAATAGCGCAATATTAAAAACAAAATCGCTCAACATAAAAATATAACCAACTGATAATAAAAACAATAAAACCATTATTATTCATTGGTACAAGGCTTGCTACTTTATAACTGACAGTTAATTCACTAACCTAAAGTAAGGATAAACTTATGAACAGCGATCGTATCGAAGGTAATTGGAAAGAACTTAAAGGTAAGGCTCAACAAAAATGGGGCGATCTTACCAACGACGATTTAGATAAAATTGAAGGTAGCCGTACAGAGCTAGTTGGTAAAATCCAGCAGCAATACGGTAAATCTAAAGAAGAAGCAGAGCGTGAAGTTGATGAGTTTGAAAAAGGTCGTTAAACCGCGTTAACCGCTTTTAAAAAAACCGCCATTTGGCTAACACCATTCAGTTAAGCATGTTTTGACTTAATGGTGTACCGAGTTTTTGATATTCGAACGGTCCTACTTTTGGGCCGTTTTCTTTTTTCTGGAAGAATATAACGTTTCACTCGTTCTCGCATTGCCCT
>NZ_JADYXN010000051.1:0-14180 GCF_015864285.1 Pseudoalteromonas sp. NZS100_1 | reverse complement strand
GAAATCGAAAGATTGAGTCATGTGTCACTCCTGTTTTCTTAATAATACTGAAATGACACAGATTTCTAAACACTACCTGCTGGTGGGCTAGCTTTTAAACTCAATTTTACCCACTTCAAGTTTAAACCTACCTTCTTGCTTGCCTGCAATCATAAAGCCTAGCTGTTTTATGTCATCAAAATCAATAATCGGTTGTTGCTCAAGCACGCGACCGCGATACGTTAAAGTAAAATCACTCGGAGCAAAGTTTATATCTACCCATTCATTTTTTACTGTTTTAAATGAGTGGGTGTACGCTGCGCCATCAAGGTAATTGGTAGTTCTGAGTCTAAGCTGATAGGTTTGTCCATCGCCTTTAACACGCAGTGCTATAGCTTTAGTATTTTGGCTTTGTGTATTTAGCTCTGTACGTATTGATGCAAAACCGCCGTTATTATCAAGCGAAACATTGCCTGTAAACAGCAAACTTTCTTGAGTTTGTGTGAATTGGCTATTAGATACACCGCCCATTACTGAGTCGTTAACAACGTACCAGCGCTGGTTTGCATTAGCTTGTGCACTTACAACTAATAAATTAAATACAAAAAGTGATGATAGTTGTTTGGTGATCATGGTTTACTCCTAAGTACTTTAAGCTTACCAATACGGATAAACATATTATTTGTTCACTTATTTAAAGCTAATTATTTTTACGGCTCCATTTTTCCATGATTTTTTCAAACATAATTTCTTTATCAGTTTTATCCTCAGGACAGGGTTTACCGCTACCTTGAGGCATGCCATTACTACCAAATACGGTTGAAGTATCAATTAAATAGCATTTACCGTTAAATTTTTCTAATCGTCGTGTGCCTGCTGTATTTTGGCTAATAACTTCTGAATTAGCAGATTTTACTGGCGTTTTAATAGTGGGATTATTGTTTATCTCATCATTTTCAGAGCTTTTATCTTCACCAAAGGAGACCATTTTTTTATGAGTCATATTATTTACAGGAGAGCCAAATAGCGGCGCGTATGGATTTAGCTTTTTAAATGTTTGAGAAACTTTTGTTGTAGGCTCTGAAGGCGCGGCTAACTGGGGTTCAACAGGTTTTACAGGCTCTTTTTTAAGCTCAGTTTGTGCCTGTGGTAACGTGGTGGTTTTGGCTTGCGTTTTTTTAGTCACCTTTACTTTGGCTTTTGTAGAATCTTTTTTTATAGGTGTAGTGTTAGAGGTCGCTGCATTTGGTGCATCAGTTTTAGTATTTACAGGTTTTATATCAGGCGCATTAGTTGTTGTAACAATTGAGCTTGGCTTAGGTAGGCTTGCTAAATTAACCGTAACATAGGCCTGTATTATTGCGCTTTTTTCCTCCTTTGGCGGCGCAACGTTAATAGATTGCGAAAACAAAAAGTACAACACTATAGCGTGTATACATAACGAGATGACCCACGGCCATGCATTCCCTTTACTCACATTAAATCCTCAACTTATTAGTGCTGTTATGAGTAATTAAATTACATTTAGTTCACTAACAGTTAGGAGTTGTCGTTGTTTTATTTACTTTAGGTTTACCTTGAGCAAAAAATAAAAAACGCGTAAGTTAACCGGGTTACCTATTTTAATAACAAGAAAAATAATGAAAGCCAAAGAGATAGAACAATTAGAATTATCAAATTCTGAAACCCGAGAAGTTGTTACCCCCTACGCCTTTAAAATTGACAGTGCATTACTAGGCTTGCCTTTAGCTACACCAAGTAGGCGTGCATTAGCGATTATAATTGATGTTGCACTTATATTTTTAGCAGCCAAGCTCAGTGCGGCTTTAATCGCATTTGTCGCTGCAATGGCTTTTTATAAAGGCACTGCGCAACAGTACTTACCTAAAATGTCGTCGTTTTGGCGAAGAACCCTAAAAATTTTTGCAGCAAGTTTTTTATTTGTAAGCGCACTTACTGTGCTTTCAATTGGCATAGATTACCTAGAAGACGATAACGCTGATCAAGGTCTAGCTGTTCAGGGCGTAAAAATACAAGATGAAATTCAGCTTACCGCCACAGAAAAGCAACGGGTAAATACTTATTTAGCGCAAACAGCCGATGAAAGCTGTGATCAACCTTGCCAGCAAAATGCGCTTGATAATTTAATAGGGGAAGTACCCAAATTAGCAAAAATGAATGACCTACAAAGCCCACAACTTGCTACCGTATTTTTACAGCTATTAGTGCTCAGTGAAAATAACGAAATACAACCGGCACAGTTAATAGAAGAAAAGCCAGCACAAACAACTACTAACAGTATTTTGCAGTGGAGCAAAGGCATTATTCAAGACCTAGGCTTAGGGTTTGGCTGGGCTGCTGTTTACTTTACGTTGTTCTCGTTACTTTGGCGCGGGCAAACACCAGGTAAAAAAGCATGTAATATTCGCGTGGTCGCCCTAAGCGGTGAGCCATTAGGTTTATTAGATTGTTTTGGTCGCTATGGCGGCTACGGCGCAGGCTTTGCAACCGGGCTATTAGGGTTCCTGCAGATATACTGGGATCCAAACAGACAAGCCATTCAAGATAAAATATCGGCGACAGTGGTTATTAAAGGTAACTTGAATCAAGTTGTGGATGTTGAAACCGTTGTAGATGCAGTGAAAGAGTAATAAAAACTAACAAGATTATAAAAAAGAATAGCTATAAATAAAAAAAGGTCTAAAATTAGGGCTTAATTTAGTTCTTTTTAGGTGTTTCATGAGACAAGTTTTAGCTGATTGTTCGGCAAGTATTTCAGAACTTAAAAAAAATCCAACAGCGCTTTTAAATGAAGCAGATGGCGCTGCAATAGCCATATTAAATCATAACAAGCCTGCTGCTTACTTAGTACCTGCACCAATGTATGAGCTAATTATGGAACAACTGGATGATTATGAACTAACTAAAGTTGTTGAGAGCCGCAGAGGTGATTTATCTCAAGCGGTTGAAGTTAGTATAGATGACTTATAAGTTAAAGTTTTTACCTGCGGCGTTAAAGGAATGGGGGAAGCTAGCGGCCCCACTTAAAAGTCAGTTTAAAAAGAAACTTACTGAGCGCTTAGACAACCCACATGTGCCTGCATCCAAGTTGCGAGGCTTTGATAATGTTTACAAAATAAAATTGCGTACGGCAGGGTATCGCTTAGCTTACGAAGTTATTGACAACGAAGTTGTGGTTTATGTACTTGCAATTGGTAAGCGCGATAAAGATGCGATATATAAAAAGTTAGCGTCGCGAATTAAGGAATAGCAATAAAAGCGGTGTTTTGATTGTTGAAAGAAAGCCAGACGTTTCTTCTTGGTTTGTTATTAATACAAGGATATGTATGAAAGTCTTATCAATAATATTTTTATATTTATTTTTTACAGTAAATGTAAATGCCTCAGAGTCTATTATTTTAGCCAAAACCTATCAGCTAAAATCTACTATTTTAAATGAACAGCGTAATTATAGTGTTTATTTACCGCTAAGCTACAGTGAAAACCCGAATCAAGTATATCCTGTGATTTACTTGCTTGATGGTGACCCAACCCATTTAAAAGCAGTTGCTGGACTGGTGGAAGCGCTCAGTACAGAGCGGCTAGAGCAGCAAATACAAGAAGCTATTATTGTTGCTATTCCTAACAGTAAAAATGCGATAAGAGAGCGCGACTTTACCCCTACAAATGTAGATTGGACATTTAACGGTCAGCTACTCGAAAAGTTTGAAAATATTGGCAACGCCGCAAATTACAGCGCCTTTTTTGAAAAGGAACTCATTCCACTCATTAATAAAAAATATCGCACATCAAATAAACGAGTTTTAATTGGCGAGTCTTTCGGTGGCTTGTTTGCCAGCTATGTATTGCTTATCAACCATGCGCTATTTACAGATTACTTAATTATTGATGCCACGTATCTTTGGGATAATAACTATCTCAATCGTTATTTTGATGAGAAGCAACTAATAAATAAGCTGCTTAAAGGTAATGTGTATTTTACCTTTGCAAATAATGCCGAAGCGTTTGGTGAGATTGGCAAAACAAATTACCAATGGGGCTTAGAGTTTGCTAAAAGATTAAAAATGCATTCAAGTAATAATTTACATATAAATCAACGTTACTTTGAAGGTGAAACTCATGGCACAGTCGCTGCGCTTAGCTGGTATTATGGGTTGAGAAAATTATTGCAGTTATGAAGTGTTAATGATCTTTAATTTATTTAAGCTTAAAGCTAAAGTCACCTTTATTATTAAACAAAAAAATGGAGCGTAGTTAAGTGATTGAACCTGTGAAAGAGTTAAACAAAGCAATTAATGCAGATTTAAATTTAGCTCCGCCTATCGATACTGCTTTAGCAAGTTGTAAAAAAACGCTAGTAATTATTTCATCAGTGTTATTAGCCCTTACTTTCTCAGGCGCGAAGGTTACAGAGGCAAATACTTTTATTTTTAAAATTACATTTACTAACCCTACAGGTATTAATACTCTTTTACTGTTATCGATTGGATATTTATTACTCCGATATAATTCTATATCTCACTTCTATACAGATAATTATAAAAAACAATTCGCTACAAGAGTTTTGGATAATAAGTTTTTTAGAAGGTATGACAGTTACAATGATGTAGTTGATGGATTTATCCCTGATTTGCTTAAACCAAAAAAAATATATCTTAATGATGATAAATACAAACACAGCAGTCATAGCTATTTAGACTATGACCTTAAAGTAAGGTTATTTTTTAATGCTTATATCGACCTTACTGAATATGACGAGCATGGCAACCCACGTCTATATAAGTTTTATTTAATAGACTCGAAAGATAAATTTCAGTATTTATTCGCACTCGGTATTATGTTTTCTCACTGGTTTCTGGAACAATTTCGTCAACGTGACTTTTTAGAGTTATATAGTCCAATGTTTATCGGATTCATAGCAGTATACAGTAGTGTATGGGTGAGGTTAGCATCATAAATTTTGAGCTTTGACTTCTAATTTAATACTGAGAGCTGAACTTCAACAGCGATCAGTATTAACTTATTTTCTGAACCTAGCCCCAAACCCAATAACTCCCATCAACAACACAAATCCCCACACAAACATGTTTCCATACTGGCTGTACACGCTATCGCCTTTTATAAGCTTAATGTTGGCTTTTAATATGGTAGCTTCAAACTGAGGCATGGTTTGTTGTGTGTGGCTTATAGGGTCGTATACGGCGCTTACACCATTGTTAGTAACACGCACTAGAGGGCGTTGTAGTTCGAGCGCGCGCATACGGGCTATTTGCATATGTTGCAAAGGCCCAATGGAGTCGCCAAACCAGGCATCGTTACTTACAGTAAAGAGTAGGTCGGAGTCGCTTTTGTAATTACCGCGTACTAAATCGGCAAAAACAATTTCGTAGCAAATAGCGGGTAGTAGGTTAAAGCCATTGGCGCGTAAGTTGTTTTGTACTTTATCGCCACGCGTAAACGACGACATAGGTAAATCGAATAACGGGGCAATAGGGCGCAGTAAATCTTGAAACGGTACAAATTCGCCAATAGGTAATAGCTGGTGTTTTTGATAGCGGTTTTTATCTAGGTAACGGTAATGCCCATGCTCGTCGTCGCGTTCTTTATTACCGACCACAATAAGTGTATTGAATATGTTTTTAGTATCGCGTTGGTAGTCAACAATACCGGTTACAAGGGCGGTTTTATTAAACGAGGCTGCACTGTCTAAATTGGCTAGGTAGGAATCAGCAAGCATTTCTATTTCGGGCACTGCGGCTTCTGGCCATACTATTAAGTCGGCATCCCAGTGAGGGCGCGTCATGTCTTGGTATTTGCTCATGGTGGTCCAAAACTCACTTGGCTCAAAGCGCAGGTGTTGTTGTATGTTTCCTTGAACGAGTAATACCGACATGTTTTTATCTGTGTAATGAATACTGCCTGTGGTATTTGCGCCTGTAAAAATGAGCGCAACAGCAATGGCCGTAACAACAGGGGTTTTAAAATCTTTTTGGGTTAAGCGATAAAGTGAAAAACCAATTGCTATACACACGAGGGTTAAGCCAAACTCGCCAATATAAGGGGCAAGCAGCCTGAGTGGTCCGTCGGTTTGTGTATAGCCAAAACTTAACCACGGGAAACCGGTAAGTACGGTACCACGTAAATACTCACTAATTGCAAAGCAAGCAATGAGTAATGCACCAAAGCTTTTAGGGCCAGTGGCAAAGCGTGTGGTTGCCCAAAAGGCAAGGGCTGGAAATAACGCTAAGTATGAGCACAAAAAAGCCATTAATGAGAGTGACACTATAAGCGGCATACCGCCAAAGGTGGCAATAGAAACATGGACCCAGCTTATACCTGCACCAAACCAACCTAGACCAAATATAAAGCCATATTTAGCAGCGGTTTTTGCGTGTGCTTTACCGGTATTATTAGGGTTAATGCAAAAAATTATGGCACCAAGGCTAATAAATACAATGGGCCAAATTTCAAAGGGGGCATAGCCAAAAGTTAAAACAAGGCCCGCAACCAGTGCGAGCCATGCTTTTTTATCTTTTGCTAATAGGGTAAGTCTAGTTAGCAGTTTCTTCACTGTCGTTATCATCATCCTTAGGAACGGTGACTTGCAGTTGCAAAATACGACGATTGTCGGCGTTGGTTACTTTAAATTGGTAACCTTCTATGTCAATCGTTTCCCCACGGCTTGGCATGTGGCCAAATGCGTGCAGTACAGTTCCACCAATAGTATCGGCTTCGTCTGTGCTGTAGCCTGTTTTAAAATGCTCGTTAAAGTCATCTACAGGTGTGAGTGCTTGCACTACGTGAACATGTTTAGCAAGTCGACGAATATCTTGATGTTCTTCTTCTTCGTCGTGCTCATCTTCGATTTCGCCAACAATTATTTCAAGAATATCTTCAATCGTTACTAAGCCCGATACGCCGCCGTATTCGTCAATAACAACAGCCATATGGTAGCGTTGCTGACGAAATTCGTTTAGCAGTGTATCAACACGTTTGCTTTCAGGTACTACCATTGCTGGGCGTAAATAATCGCGTATTGATGGTAAGTGCTCGTCTTTATTTAAGATCAGTGGCAATAAATCTTTAGCGAGCAAAAAACCTTCTACATGATCTTTATCTTCAATCACCACCGGAAAGCGTGAGTGAGTTGAGTCAACCATCATTGGAATTAGCTCTTCAAGCGGTTTGTCGATCTCAAGAGTGATCATTTGTGAGCGCGGAACCATTATGTCTCGCACTTTAAGCTCAGACACGCCAAGCACACCTTCTATCATCTCTTTTGTTTCTGGATCGATTACGTCTCGTTCTTGCGCATCGGCAATAACTTCGACCAGCTCTTCTCTATTCTGGGGTTCCCCTTGCAACATTTGAGCTATTCTGCCCAACCACGTTTTGCCAGAAGAACCCTGGCTAGATTGCGAGTTACCGTCGCTCATTGCGTCTAATTGCTCCGTTAATTTAAATATCGTCCCGGTATGGGTCTGCTATGTTCAGCTCTGCAAGTAATTGCTTTTCTATGCTTTCCATCTCTAAAGCATCGTCACTCTTTATATGGTCAAATCCAAGCAAATGCAAGCATCCGTGAATAACCATGTGGGCAAAGTGGTCATGAAATGACTTCTCTTGCTCAATTGCTTCAGCTAATACAATGGCTGGGCAAATAATTAAATCACCAACCAAGGGAATATCTATTCCTGGTGGTGCTTCAAATTCGAACGACAGTACGTTGGTCGGTTTATTTTTACCACGATAGTCGTTATTAAGCTGTTGCGATTGCGCTTCGTCGCTAATAACAATACTGAGCTCTGACTCATCACGATATTGGCTAAGGGCTTTGTCGGCCCACAGTGCAAATTGTTCTTCGCTTGGGAGGTTGTCAAACTCACACGCTATTTGTAAATCAAGTTCGGTTGTCAAAGTATTACTCTTTAGTAGTAGGCTGTTGAAGAGCAGCAAGTGCGTCTTTTGCATTTTGCTTTTCAATGCGCTTTAGTCGCTCGCTTTCGTCGTTACGCTCGTAAGCTTCAACTATGCGTGCTACAACAGGGTGGCGTACTACGTCTTGGGCTTTAAAGTAGTTAAAGCTAATTTCGTTTACACCATCAAGTACTTCCATTGCATGGCGAAGGCCTGAGCGTGTACCACGAGGTAAATCGACTTGTGTTATATCGCCTGTAATAACCGCTTTTGAGTTAAACCCTATGCGGGTTAAAAACATTTTCATTTGCTCGGCGGTGGTATTTTGGCTTTCATCTAAAATAATAAAGGCATCGTTTAAAGTACGTCCGCGCATGTAAGCAAGCGGTGCGACTTCAATGATATTTTTTTCGATGAGCTTTTCTACTTTTTCAAAACCTAGCATTTCAAAAAGCGCGTCGTAAAGAGGGCGCAGGTATGGGTCTATTTTTTGACTTAAATCGCCAGGTAAAAAGCCAAGCTTTTCGCCCGCTTCTACAGCAGGACGCGTTAATAATATACGGCGTATTTCTTGGCGCTCAAGGGCGTCAACGGCGGCAGCAACAGCAAGGTAGGTTTTACCAGTACCAGCAGGGCCAATACCAAAGGTAATGTCGTGGTGTAAAATATTAGCCACATAAACACCTTGGTTATCGTTACGTGGTTTAATTACACCACGGCGTGTTTTAATCACCATATCTTTGCCGTAAGCACTGCTTGATGCGTCTTGCTCTAGGGCTTTTGATTCGGTAATAGCTAAATGAACGGCTTCGGGTTCTATTTCGCCTAAAACACCACGAACTGGTTGAGTATCAACATAAAGGTTTTTTAAGATTTCTACAGCGCCGGCGCAGTTGTGTAATTTACCGGTTACTTTAAAAAAGTTGTCACGGTGAATTATTTCAACAGCCAGATGGCGTTCAATTTGTTTGATGTTTTCGTCAAACGGGCCACATAAAGAAGAAAGGCGTTTGTTATCGGCAGGTTCTAAATAAATCTCTAATGTTTTTAACTGATTACTCAAAATTGCTTCCTATAGTACTGCGCCAGCGTTAACTGGCGCTAATAGTGTGACTAAGGAACGAAAGTAGCTACGCCAATTTCGTTAACAGTGTCTGGTTTTGGCTCTGCAGCTGCAGCTTTAGTTAAAATAGCTGAAGGCGCGATTTCACGTCGTAAGTTCATTTCTGATTCTGTACGAATTAAGTCACCACGTAAAGAATTAGGTAGTGCTTCGGTAATACGTACGTCAACAAACTGTCCGATCACTGTGTGTGGGCCAACAAAATTTACTACACGGTTATTTTCGGTACGGCCACGTAATTCCATTGGGTTCTTTTTAGAAGGACCTTCAACAAGTATACGTTGCTCTGTATCGAACATTTGGCGGCTAATTTGCTGCGCCATTTGTGTAATACGATTTTGTAGTAAGTATAAGCGTTCTTTTTTCTCTTGCTCTGTTACGTCATCTGGCAAATCTGCCGCTGGCGTACCTGGGCGTGCACTGTAAATAAAGCTAAAGCTCATATCAAAACCAATGTCGCTAATAAGCTTCATGGTTGCTTCAAAGTCTTCTTGGCTTTCGCCTGGGAAACCAATAATGAAATCTGACGACATGCTTAAGTTAGGACGAATTTTACGTAACTTACGAATTGTCGATTTGTATTCAATTGCCGTATGGCCACGTTTCATTAGGTTTAATATACGGTCTGAACCACTTTGTACTGGTAGATGTAAGTGATCTACAAGCTCTGGTACATCAGCGTAAACATCGATTATATCAGGCGTAAATTCTACCGGGTGCGATGTGGTGTAACGAATACGGTCAATACCATCAATAGCAGCAATAAGACGAATCAAATCTGAGAAATAACATATTTCGCCATCGTGTGTGTCGCCGCGGTATGCGTTTACGTTTTGGCCTAGTAGGTTTACTTCACGTACGTTTTGCTCAGCAAGCTGTGCAATTTCAAGTAGTACGTCATCTACTGGGCGGCTAACTTCTTCGCCGCGAGTATATGGTACAACACAAAAAGTACAGTATTTAGAACAGCCTTCCATAATTGATACAAACGCAGATGGGCCATCCGCTTTTGGCTCTGGCAGGCGGTCAAACTTTTCAATCTCTGGGAATGAAATATCAACAACCGATGAACCTTTGTTGCCTTGCACTTGTTTAATCATTTCTGGTAAACGATGCAATGTTTGCGGGCCAAAAATAACATCTACAAATGGTGCGCGTTGGCGAATAGAGTCACCTTCTTGTGAGGCAACACAACCACCTACACCAATTATTAAGTCTGGCTTGTCGTCTTTTAACAATTTCCAACGACCTAACTGGTGAAATACTTTTTCTTGTGCTTTTTCACGAATTGAACAGGTGTTAAGTAAGATTACGTCGGCATCTGTTGCATCATCAGTTAGCTGGTAGCCGTTGGTGGCATCTAAAAGTTCAGCCATTTTCTGAGAGTCGTATTCGTTCATCTGACAACCCCAGGTTTTAATATGCAGCTTTTTGCTCATTGAAATATTGCCTCGTGTTCAATTCGATAGTGGCACAAAAATGTGCTAGAAACAGGATTAAGGAGCAAGCATGCTCACTTAAAGGAGGCGTATTTTAGCTGGATACCCGCCCAGATCCAAGTATAGTTTTCATGTTTGTGATCTCAAATCAATACAGGACGAGTTTAATGTGCTGTTAGGGATATCCTCTGGTATAAAACAAATTAATTTTGATACAATCAAAACAGACTCAAGTAAGAATAAAATGATGAAAAACATGACCAAAAATAATGTGATAGTGGTTGGCGGGGGCATGGTTGGCGCAGCTATGGCGATAAAGCTGGCTCAGCAAGGCTTTGGTGTGCGCATAATTGAAAAACACCTAATAGACCCATCGCACATTCTTAGTAGCGATAAGGTGGATATTAGAGTGTCTGCCATTAATCGTTTTTCAGAAAATTTACTTGATGAATTAGGGGCAATGCCTCTTTTAAGGCAAAACCGCATAGCACCTTATCAACAATTAGAGGCTTTTGAGCGCGGTGGTGACAATTTATTATTTGATTGCGCCGACATAAACACGACACATTTAGGCCACTTGATTGAAAATAGTTTAATTCAAGCAAGTTTGTGGCAGCAATTTGGGCATTATAAGATTGAGGTTATTGAGCAGTCATTGCCGGTAACTAAAATAGAGCAAACGGATGATTTAATTACGCTTGTGTATGGTGATCAAACCTATACGGCTGATTTAGTAATTGCTGCCGATGGCGGGCAATCACAGCTGCGTGCTAAAGCTAATATTGGTATTACGGGTTGGCAGTACCAACAGCATTGCATGGGGGTATTAATTAAACTCGATGCACCGCAACAAATTAAAACATGGCAACAGTTTACACCAAGTGGGCCGTTAGCATTTTTACCAATGCAGGCACCGTACGCTAATTTAATTTGGTACGACGATGCAAATACATTGCAAGCATTTAAAGGGCTAAGCCCAACTCAGTTAAAAACGCACATTCTGAATAAATTCCCAGAACTTGCTGGAGACTTTGAAGTACAAACCCATGCAGTATTTCCGCTTACTCGCCAACATGCGAATAATTATTCGCAAGGGCGCTTGGTTTTAGTGGGCGACGCTGCACATACAATTAATCCCCTTGCAGGGCAGGGCGTTAATTTAGGTTTTCAGGACGTAGTGGCACTTGCTGAGGTTTTAAACGAAGCAGGAGATATAGGTTGCCCACTAAAACTTAAAGAATACGAGCGAGCTCGCCGCAGGGCTAATTTATTAATGATGAGCATGATGGACGCGTGTTACTTTGGGTTTTCTAATCAAATTACGCCACTTAAATGGGCACGCAGCCAGTTTTTAAAAATGGCGAATAATACGGGGCCAATAAAAAACTGGGTTTTAAAATACGCAATTAGTGGTGATTTAGGCTAAATTTAAAGTAGATATTAGAAAGGCTCATTTATGAGCCTTTTTTTATGTCTGTTTTTAAGTCAGCAAATAGTGACTCGGCTATATTGAACACGGTTTTAATTTAACTGGTGTTACATCACTAAATCGCAATTTAATAACTTTAAAGAGTCTGTGTGTGGATAATTTTTTTACAGTAATAATTATTTTAGGTGCGCTACTGCTTGTTGCTAGCTTAAAAACAACCGTTAAAGTTTGCAAAAAAACATCGCAAAGAGCATGGAGTGTACTGCTATGCGCTATTATTTTTTTTATTATAGGGTATTGGTGGATACTCTATTATTTTTCAAACCACGACATTGCACCCGTCGTTATGAATATGGTGGCTATGTTGTTACTTGGCGGTGGTGGGTTTGTTTTTTTAGTTATTAAACTGAGCTTAAAAAGTATTCTTAAAATAGAGCAAGCAACGCAGTATCAAAAATATCAAACTGAGCACGATAACTTAACAACTCTACCTAACCGCGATAAATTTTTTAAATCTTTAAGTAAACAAGTTGAATATCCTTCCCCATTTTCACTATTTTATATCGACTTAAATAACTTTAAACAAATTAATGATGCGTTTGGGCATCAGTGTGGTGACCAACTCTTGGCTGCATTTGCCAATAAACTAAATAAAGAATTATGCGGCATTGCTAAGTTATATCGAATAGGTGGCGATGAGTTTGCTTTTTTATTGCATACCGATACAGATGAAAGCATGAATTATTGTGTAAACATTATAAACTCAGCCGTCAAAAGTCCGTTTTGTACGAATGAGCAAATGGTTAAAATACAATTAAGTATAGGCGTAAGCCGTTTTCCTGATGATAGCCGATTGCCCGATCAGCTATTAAAAAAAGCTGACTTGGCACTGCATGAAGCTAAAAAAACATTTCAACCTTTGGTAAATTACTCATCTGCAATAGGTAAACGAGCTGAGGACTTTTTTGATTTATCAGCCAAAATTAAAGTGGCATTACATAAAGATGAGTTTGAGCTTTATTTACAACCCATAATGGACTCTAAAGATCTGCAATTACATGGCCTAGAAGCGCTTATCCGATGGCCGCAAGATGATGGTAGCTTTATTAGTCCAGAAAAGTTTATAACCGTAGCTGAGCGTACAGGGCTTATTTTTCCTTTATCGAAATGGGTTGTACAAGAAGCCGTTAATCATATTAGAAAGCTCAAGCTATTTGGTTTCACCGGTACTATACATGTCAATTTATCAACGAAAGATATTGAAAGCAGCGAGTTTTACGATTTTATAATTAGTTTACTCGCAACCGACCCTACATTAAGCGACTCGTTAATTTTTGAAATTACAGAAGGTGCAATGATGACAAATATACCGGCTGCTAGAAAAATGATGCAACAGTTGAGTATGCGCGGGTTTAAATTTAGTGTTGATGACTTTGGTACTGGCTTTTCGTCACTGTCATTATTAAGAGAGCTGCCAATCAATCAAATAAAAATTGATCAGTCGTTTGTCAAAGATATGCTTACTAACTCGCCTGATTACGCCATTGTAGAATCTACATTGTTTTTAGCGAGTCGATTAAATTGCGATGTAGTTGCTGAAGGAATAGAAACTAAAGAGGTAGAACAGGCGTTGTTGAGTCTTAACTGTGATTATTTACAAGGGTATTTATATAGCAAACCAATAAATATAGATGAATTTATAAATGTTTATTTAAGTGCAGAAAAAGTAAGTTGAATTTAATGAGTATTGAGAAGTTTTAGACAGGGGAATCAAATTGGCTGGGATACCAGGATTTGAACCTGGGAATGCCAGGATCAAAACCTGGTGCCTTACCGCTTGGCGATATCCCAACTATAAATTTGAATTAGTTTTAGTTCTTAATAAGAACATGGTGCGGAAAGAGAGACTTGAACTCTCACAACCGAAGTTACTGGAACCTAAATCCAGCGCGTCTACCAATTCCGCCACTCCCGCATCACTAATTTGCCAGTTTGAACTCTAAGCAAGAGTTATTCTTTTATCCAACTTTCCTTGGTAGAAGAAGTTGGCTGGGATACCAGGATTTGAACCTGGGAATGCCAGGATCAAAACCTGGTGCCTTACCGCTTGGCGATATCCCAACAAAGAATTCTTTGATAATTTTAGTTCTTATCAAGAAATGGTGCGGAAAGAGAGACTTGAACTCTCACAACCGAAGTTACTGGAACCTAAATCCAGCGCGTCTACCAATTCCGCCACTCCCGCATCGTTTGTACAATAAAGTACAGGTAG
>NZ_JADYXN010000050.1:0-14262 GCF_015864285.1 Pseudoalteromonas sp. NZS100_1 | reverse complement strand
GGTGGTTGGTTAAACCTTACCTGACAGGGACTTGCACCCTGCAAGATGCATCAAGCTTAGCTTGACGCACCAACGCCCTAATAATGGGCAAAAAATTGTTGCCTAAAATTTGTGAGGAACGAACAAAGCCAACTGTTTTTTGTCCGCACTTTTAATTTGTTTTGTTACAAAGCCTGCATCCCATACTTAAGGTTTTTATTTCTGAGTTGAAAAGATACAACACGACTGTGTTCGTCGTAACTTACGATTTGATTCATAGTCTTACTTTTAAAATAGTCACCAATCTCACTAGCTGAAATATCTCTAGAAAATAAGACAGTGTGACTAACTAAGCTTTCCTTACATGCTGGTATATCAGAGTTACTCCTGCACCTATCATCTAAAGTTGGCATTAAGACAGAAACCGAGTAAAAATTATTAGCTTGTTTGTCAGCATCTAAATAGACTCTTGTGCTTACAGTAGCAACCATACAACCAGAACCAATATAGTATTTATGAGAACGGCCGGAAATAGAACTATGTCCAATCCTAAGGCTTTCTCCACTATCTGTCGAAATTGGAAAAGACTGGTAATACTCGTGAGCACATTGTTCCCGTTTAGAGTTAGATATTTCTGATGAAGGTAAATACCCCCAATCCCAAACAAGGTCAGGCTCTTTCTTTCCACAACCAAATAAAAACAACAAAGCTAAAAGGTAACTCAAATTCTTCATAGGCTTTCTAACACTTTCCATAACCGGTTTGTGGCGCTTTTCCACAAATCCGGTTAATGGTTTTGTTAGCTTTACAACTGAGGGTCAAGTTTCGAGGGATCAAAATCGGCTCCTTTAACATGCAAATACATTCGGTACGACGCTGACTTGACATGATTATGTAGTCCTATAATTTCACCAACTTTAGCCTTTAACAATAGTTGTTTTAATATATCGATAAAAATTAATAATTCAATTTTACTGGCTAAGATTCCGCGCTCACAAATATCAAAACCGTCGTCATATTGTAACGTTAAGTACCAATGTGGTAAGAGATGCTCATGTTCACCTTTTACTTCGTCTCTCGCAGTAAACTTTAAGATTTCAGTTATAAAATTTGATAGGCCATCGACTGAACCATACAAATTCCAAGCTTTACTATCGTCATCGATAATGTAATAGAATCCTAACTCCCGCCATTCCTCGCGGGTCATTTCAGCTAATTTCGGAGAAAGTTTATTCATTTCAAGCCAAGCTAACAATTTAGTCTACGACATTTGTCGTTTTACAAACCAACGAATGTACCTATATTACAATGACTTTATCCTAGCCATATAACAAACACCTGTAAACAAATAGTTAGCTTCGCCTTACCTTTCCTAAATGCAGCAAAACCCCAAATTGGTGGAGATCAGTAATATCAGACAAATTGCTGTTTAGTTATACCGGTTGATTATTAATTAAGAGGTTTTATTTTAAATACCTGTGCTTAAACTAATAACGCGTTTACCCTATAACCCTTAAACTTGTAACTCGTTATTGCTTATAAAATTAGTTAAAAATCACAATCTACTCCTATTGAATACTCTGTATTTTTACTTCATATTAAATACTCTTATTTCTCACTTATTATGCTGTTATGTCATTTTTAAAATTTAGCCATGCACTTATTCTCACAATTGCTAGTACCTTACCGCTTACAAGCCATGCTGCGCTTGATAAAAACGAGCGTGAAATAATAAAACAGGTCGATAAAAACATTCCCCAAGCTCTGCAACAAATAGAGCAAGCCGTAAATATTAATAGCGGATCGCTTAATATTGAAGGTGTAAAAAAAGTAGGGGCGCTTACAAGCGAGCAGCTTAAAGCCATAGGTTTTAAAGTAGAATGGCTTGATGGCAGTGCGTTTAATCGTGCAGGCCACGTATTAGCAACCCATGAGAGTGAAAATCCCGATGCAATAAAAATACTGATGATCGGCCATCTAGATACGGTATTTGCCAAAAACGATAACTTTACTACCTACAAACAGCTTGATGCCGATACAGCCAGTGGCCCAGGCGTTGCCGATATGAAAGGTGGTAACACGATAATAATTACAGCACTTAAAAGCTTACAAGCCCTTAATTTACTCGAAAGTGTAAGCATAAAAGTATTACTGACTGGCGATGAAGAAAGCAGCGGTCGCCCGCTTAGCTTATCTAAACAAGCTATTGTTGATGCCGCAATTTGGGCTGACGTAGCGCTTGGCTATGAAAATGGCGATAACAATATTAAAACTGCTATGGCGGCGCGCCGTGGTTATACAGGCTGGACGCTAAACGTAACTGCCAATGCTGCACATTCGTCGCAAATATTTAGCGAAAACGTTGGTTATGGCGCTATTTACGAGGCATCGCGTATTTTAAATGATTTTAGAGAACAACTTGCCACGCAACCTAACTTAACATTTAATCCGGGGCTTATTGTGGGCGGTACAAATGCCGACTACGACAGTGCTAACTCGTCAGCAACGGCGTTTGGTAAAAGTAACGTAATAGCACAAACCGTGCATGTTGCAGGTGATTTACGCGCACTTTCGCCAAAACAATTCGAAAACGCAAAAAGGTCAATGCAACTCATTGCTAGCAACAGTTTAAATGGTAGTAAAGCTGAGCTTATTTTTGAAGATGGTTACCCACCAATGGCATTAACTGATGGCAATAAAAAGCTATTAGAATTGTACAGCGACGCAAGCCACGATTTAGGTTACAACAAAGTAGTAGCAGCTAACCCACGTAATGCAGGTGCGGCTGATATTTCGTTTGCCGCAAACCATGTTGATATGGCACTTGATGGTTTGGGCTTAATGGGCAGCGGCGCACACACTAAAAACGAAACAGCCGACTTAATCAGCCTTGATAAAAATATCAAAAAAACCGCATTACTTATTTATAGATTAGGAAAGCTGTAAGAGTAAATTTGCTTTAAGGGTAAGCGTAGGGAAATAATCATCGCCCTACGCTTAGCGTTGCTTTTAAGGCATTATTTTAAGACATTATTTTAAGACATTATTTTAAACAATAAGTCTTTTACTGTTGCTGGCTCAAATGGTTTATCACAAATTGCATCTACCCCTGCTTGGGCTATGTTTGCTAGGTGCGTTTCGTTAGCTTCTGAGCTCACCATTAAAATAGGGATATGGGAGTAACTATTTGAGCTTCTAACGGTTTCGGTTAGTTCGCGTCCGTCCATTTCTGGCATGTTGTAGTCGGTTACTATTAAGTCGAATGATTGATTATTTAAGTGTTCTATGGCTTCTTTGCCGTTTTCAGCTTCTACTGGTGCAGGTATTCCCATACCGGCAAGTACGCGAATAATGTGCTTTCGTGCAAAGCGACTGTCATCGACAACGAGCACTCGTAGTAATGTTACATCGAAATGTTCAAGCTCTACTTCTTCTTCACTAATTATGTCTAGCGTGGCTTTAAGTGCGCGTGTAATTGCGGTTGCACTAAAAGGCTTTGGTAAAATGGCTAATACACCCGATTGACGTAGTTGCTCTAAATACTTTTTATTTCGCTCGCTTGATACAAGCATAAACGGTTGATGCTCGGTGCTTGGGTTCGATCTGATTTTTTGCAATAGTGAATCGGCTGTCCCGTCAGATAAATACATAGAGCTTATAACTAGATCAGGGTGATAACTTGCTAATAAGCTAAGCGCTTGTGTTTGTGTAGATGCAGTTTCAACTTGTTTTACACCACTTTCTAAAAGCGATTTTATTATTATTTTTTGCTGAACCTCTGAAGGCTCTACAAGTAAAATGGACAAGTTTGCTATTGCAGTTAAGTCGCTCATTCAGATCTCTTTAGTATTGTTATAATCAGGATAATAATAACATTTTTGCCTCGTTAATATTATATAAAGAGATTGTAATATTTAAGAAAACATTATCAACCCCTTTAAAATATAGCACTTATTAATTAGATTGAATGTAATCTAATGCATTCATTTTTTTATATGTGACGTTAGCGTGCAAAATATGTGCAGGTTCAGGGTCAACCACTTCAACAGGAATGTCGTAATTTCGGGCTATTTCAATTGCCATTTGCGTAATATTAACGCTAAACGAGGTGCCCATAAATACAATTTTATCGGCGTTGAGCATACGCTGTTGTGCTTGTGTTATTCTGTAAAGCTCGGTGTAGTATTCGTCAAATAATAAAACAAAGGGCTTAAATGAATGGTTTAGCTCAGGCGTTTGGTGTTGAATATTAAATAGCTCAAAAAGAGACTCTTGCAGGCGGCTTTCGTCTACGCTTTCCCACGGGGTGGCAAGTGGCGTGACTGGCTCACCTTGCTCATGAAATAAGGTCATTTGATCAAGCCTGCCGTGTATCGCTATGTGATTTTTATTACCCGCTTTGCCATCAAGCCCATCTATGTTTTGAGTAATTAGGTTTTTATCACTTAGCCAATGGTGTACGTCGTTTGGGCCATGGTTGCGATACGTTGCAAAGCGATGGTAATACCATGCTAAAAATTCTTTAGGGGCATTTTGGTACATTGCGCGCGTTGCCATTTCCATAGGCGTATAATTTTTACTGCCAATGGTCCAATAACCATCCTCCCCTCTAAAGGTGGGAATACCACTGGCAGCGCTGACTCCCGCTCCGGTAATGTAAAGGGTATTCACTTTGGCGCCTCGTAACCGAGTACGTTAGCGCTTACTTGCTGACTGTTATCAATGCCGCCAATTCGATATAAAACCCCACTGTGCTCAAGTAAACCACGATGATCCATGCTCTTTACTTCAACTGGTGATAAAATCTGCCATTCGTTTTTTTCGATACTAAAGCGCCAAACATGGTCACTTGCAGGTGCAGGTTTGCCGTCGTAGCCTATTGCGCTGTAGTTGTATGGGTTATTAGAGCCTGCCATCATATAAATATTGCCATTATAGCTGGTGGCTGCCATTCGGTAGTGAGCAGTGCCCGTTGGATGTGGCAAGGTACGCCAATCTATTTTTTGTGGGTTAGTTGAATCTATTGTGCCTTTTAAGCACTGTGCTACACCTGCAAACGAGCGACGCGAATCAGGATTAGCTTGTGTTTTAACGCCATCACAAATAACAATGGTGTTAGCACTAATAGCAGCGGCTTGGCCAAATACAGGCTCACCTAAAAATGGCGAGGCTTGTTGCCATGTATTATTTTGCGTGTCGTATACTTGTACTAAGTTTACGTTGCCGTCGTTATGCCAACCGCTAATTAGATAAATGTAACGCGCTTTGTAGCTCAGCGCGACGCTATCGTCTACGGGTACTGGCATACTCGCAAGATGAGTGTAGGTATCTTTTATTACGTCGTACTTATATACGTCGGGGCTTGAAACTTCAGTATGATCCTCTGCTACCGTATAGCCGCCAAACACATAGGCGTACTCGCCTAAACCGACTGCGGTGCTTGCTAAGCGCCCTTTTAGTGGCAAGCTTGAAGGCACACCAGTTTTAGATTGCCACTGTGAATCGCCAACTTTAAGCGCCCATACCTTGTTATGCACTGACGAATGCTGTTTATCGCGGCCCAGTCCCATAAAGCTTAAAAAATAGGTTTGGTTTTGTACTGTAACTTTAGCCACAGCATTATTAGCAACTGGCTCTGGTAAAGCGGGAAGGCTTGCTAACGCAAG
Source organism: Pseudoalteromonas sp. NZS100_1 (assembly GCF_015864285.1). Taxonomy (NCBI): domain Bacteria; kingdom Pseudomonadati; phylum Pseudomonadota; class Gammaproteobacteria; order Alteromonadales; family Pseudoalteromonadaceae; genus Pseudoalteromonas; species Pseudoalteromonas sp. NZS100_1. Next base: position 8,617 of record NZ_JADYXN010000050.1, on the reverse strand, counting down.
AGAAAAAAGAAGGCTCATAAGGCAAAAAATTTAATAAAGATTAATATACCCAGATTAAATTATTTTAACCTTATGAGCCAGTATTGTTATATCTAAATAATCAAACGCTTTTGATTAGTAACCATATTAGTAGGCAATACCAATATGCTGATTTACGTGCGCTGCATTTTGCGCTTCATCAACCATTGCAGTTGCATAATCAGTGACCGATACCTTGCTTTCGCCTGCATCATTCGTAAAAAATGTATTACTGCCGATACGGTAATCGCCTTCATTATCATCTGGACATAATTTGTGGGCAGCCTATTTATCAAGGAACTACCAACAAACTGTTGTAAGAGCATTTATAGATTTTTTAGCGCAGCACTGGCAAACCGATATTAAAAAATATGTCGGCAAGTAAGGCATTGTAGTTAAGGACGCTGTGACTATTGTTTAACCTAAGGTGATAGTTCAGCTTAGTTATTGAGGTAAATAGGTTACGTTATCTAAGCCTCGTTGTTTATTTTTGTACATAGCTTGATCAGCATACTTTATGAGTTCGTGATCTGTTTGGCCGTGCTCGGGGTAGTTTGCAATTCCTATACTGGGTGAAATATTTAGTAGTACGTCATCTAACTTAAAGACGGCTTTAAACTCAGTGAGGACTTTATTTTTTATTCTGACGGTTTCGTGGCTAGAACTTAAGTTATCTAAAATAATTAAAAATTCGTCTCCGCCTAAACGCCCTACTGTGTCGTAATGCCTTACTGACGCTGAAAGCCTTTTTGCTATAGCGCATAAAAGCTTATCGCCAATTTCATGTCCGTGAGTATCGTTTACTGCTTTAAAGCCATTTATGTCTATAAACAGTAAAGAAAAAAACGTGTTGTCTCTGGTTGCACTAATAATTACTTTTTCTAATCGATTCATTAATAAAGAACGATTTGGTAGGCCAGTTAACACATCGTGCCGTGCCATATAATGGAGTTGATCTTCCATTACTTTACGTTCAGTTATATCGTGCGCGACAGCGATTCTTACTTGATGTTGCTCTGACCAACGAACAGACCATAATATATGAACTACTTGACCATCTTTTCTCATCCAACGGTTTTCAAAGCGAGGGTTCACCATTTCGCCAGACAACAGCGAAGTTACGGCATTATGCGTTTTATAATGATCACCTTCGTAAACATAGTTAATCATTTTTTTGCCTACAACTTCGTCGGCCGTATAACCAAAAATTTGCTCAAATGCTGCGCTTACAAAAACAAATGTGCCTTGTTTATCTACCACGCATACCGCATCAAGCATTAAATCGAGTACTTCTTCGACATTAATTAATTCATTTTTTCCATACTTTGGTGCCTTCAAAGCAAAACCAAGCGAATTTAAGTATTCTATATACCTTTAATAAAAGCAAAGGTAATTGAAACTACAATAATAGTTAATACAAAGTTAGATTAATCGTGCACGTATAATTAATATCGCTCTTGTAAAAGCATGATATGCAAAGTTAAATAATCAATAAGCGCAAAATACTTTGAAGTCCTTCAAAAATAGACTAAATTTTAAATAGTATATAATCATATAACTCTCAGTAACTTCTATTTTTTGACTCTTTAATAAATGTAATTGTATAAAATGTATCTACTTTATTTTTTAAATTTTACTGTTTTATTGGCCGAAGTTAAATTTTTTAACTACTACAAAATTAGTTGTTTTGATTTAATCGCATTTATACTTTTACGCTGTTAATGTATGTTAATATTGTGTGATATCACATGTATTACAAAAACAGTCATTGTTTTTGATTTTTTGATTGCGCAGGAGACTTTTGGGTGAAAATATCACAACGTTTATTTTGGCCATTACTTTTTGTGTGCCCTCTTATAACGGCTGAGCCGTTTGAAGATGAAGATCTCGATCTTGATGCTTTAATGGGTATGGATGTGCAAGCGACTTCTGCGATGAAAAGAGCACAATCAGCATTTGATACCGCCTCATCTATTTATGTATTAAGTAAAGAACAAATTACTAAATCTGGTGCTACATCAGTACCTGAAGCACTAAAAATGGTGCCGGGTTTAATTGTCCGTCAGCTCGATAACAATCAATGGGCTATTTCCTCAAGAGGCATTGCCTCTCGCTTTTCAAGCAAATTATTGGTTATGATTGACGGACAAAGCTTATATACCCCAAAGTTTGCCGCTGTTTATTGGGAAACACTCAACGTTCCTTTGTACGATATTGAACGTATTGAAGTTATACGCGGACAAGGCGGATTACTTTGGGGAAGTAACGCAAATAATGGCGTTATTAATATCATTACTAAAAATAGTATTGATACTCGCGGTGGACACGCAAGTGTAACAACTGGTAATCAAATAAATGTTGATGCTAATCTTCGCTACGGTGGTGATATAAGTAACATAGGCAGCTACCGAGTGTATGGGCACTTAAAAGATGCGAATGAATCCCAAAAAGGCATCTCACTTCCCCCTAATGACACAACCAAACAAAACTCTTTAGGTTTTAGAGCTGACTTTACCCCTAATGATGAGTGGTCAGCACTACTCCAGGGTGATGTAACTCATTCCACACTTGGCCAAAACTACCGAGGTGTTGTCGATGAAACCAACGAAAACATTTCATTTTCAGATGATTTAAAGCGAACAGACTCGCGCATAATGGCGCGCCTTGAAAACAGAATGTCGCCAGATGCGAATCAAATGCTACAAATTTCTTGGCTTAAACAAAATGGTTCTCAAAATTATATTAAAGAAGACTTTGAATCGATAGATATTGATTATCAAATGAACTTTATATATCAATCTCTACAGTTAGATTGGGGGTTGAACTACCGATACAATTCTATATCTTTCGCAGAAAGCGTATTTTTAGATAGCGATAAAAACTTTGATAGCCTCAAACAATATGGTGCACTTGTTCAAGCTCAATACAATGTGACTCCTGACACTCTCGACTTTATTATTGGTACTAAGCTTGATCATAACGATTTAACTGGCTGGGAAAATCAACCATCAGCAAGACTTATATACAAACCAGTAGATAACCATCTTACTTGGGGCGCAATATCGCGAAGTGTACGTACACCAACATTAATTGAGTTTAACGACAACTTTAAAGTTAATGGTACAGAAATTAAAGATCTTACCGGTTTAAGTTCAGGCTTTGACCAAATAGACGACTACCGAATTGCAACCTACCTAAATGGTAATGACAAAGTTACATCAGAAAACTATCTATCTTATGAATTAGGCTACCGTTTTACTGCTAACGATTGGTCATTGGATCTTTCTACTTATTATACCGATGCTAAAAACGTAGCGGTTATTGATATGAATACACATGCTGAACAATTCACTCCTATACTTGATTTATTTCTAGCAGGGAGAATTCCAGAAGTATTTCAAGCACTAACAATGACTCGTATAGATTTAGACTTTGCATCTGTAGCAGACACAACCACTAAAGGGTTCGACTTAGTAGTATCATGGCAACCAATTGATAATCTCAATACTGAGTTTGGTTATAGTTACACCGATTATAACTACGATTTACCTCCTAGAGTAGAGCCCGCTATCGGGTATGACTCTAAAAACAGGCAGTTATTTGCAAAAGCCGATTATTCTTTTTTAACCAACCATAACGTGTTTGCGACATTACGAGCAGTAAACTCAAATGCATATAATACTGATAATTACACAACGTTAGATATTAGTTGGAATTGGCAGGCTACTCCTGTGTGGTCTACTGCAGTTTCGGGTAAAAACCTATTTTCAGGTTCACATATTGAGTACAGTAATACGCGCGAAACCTATACATTACCAAACTATATTGATGAATGTATTACGTTTACAATTTCAGCAAATTTCTAAGCTAATTAGATGATTAAATTAAGAAGTCTAATTCACAGAAGCTTAATAGCCTTGGTACTTTTAAGTACCAGCGTTGACGCTGTTGAAAAAGAATACATGCTAAAAGCAGGCTTCTTGTATAACTTTGCACGTTTTGGACACTGGGATTCTCATTTAGAGCCCCTTGATCAATTTACTATTTGTAGCCCTGATAAATACTTTATTGATGTGGCTAACACCGCTCTAAAAAATCGCACTATAAAAAAATTACCTTTACATAATAAATTAGTCACTATTGATGAAGTCACAACATCTGCGTGTAACATGCTATTTATCACCTCAGATACATTTGCCCAGTGGCAAAACATAACTCCTTTAGATCTAAAAAATATTATGGTCATTGGTGAAACAGACTCATTTATTGAAAATGGCGGCCATATCAGATTCTTTCTTTCCAGTGGTAAAATTCGCTTTGAAATTGCACCACAACAGCTTAAAGATGCAGGCATTACTATGAGTTCAAAAGTACTACGACTTGCACGCGTTGTAGATAGGTAATGCAATGAAAAAACTATTTGCATTAAATACAATGAGCAAAAAATTATTATTCATCTTAATGAGTGTCGCACTTGTATCAACCGCTACAGTAACCATTGTATTTAGTGCTTATGAAATCACCAGCGCTAAAGAAGAACAAATAGAAAGCCTGGGGTCGCTGTCTAAAATGCTTTCACCCAATATAACTGCTGCACTTATGTTTAATGATATAGATGCAGTACAAGAGCTTATAAACCCAATACTTATACGCTCAGATGTTATTAGTATAATGGTAACGAGTATGACTGGTGAACAACTTGTTATTGCTCAAGCCGAAAATGAAGAAATAGAACAAAGCATTGAGGTTAATACCCCCCTTCAGCTCGATATGCATGATTATGGCGTATTAAAAATACGCGCTAACAACAGTTACATTCAAGACAGAATCACTTTTTACTTTAAATTTATAATGATTTTGATGGTCTTTACCTTTGCTATCAGCCTCATTTTATCCCTTTTGCTAAGGCGCCGCTTTTTAAACCCTATTTTATATTTAGCACAAACAGCAAATAAAATAACAACGTCACATGATTATAGTTTACGCGCTAAACAACTATCACAAGATGAAGTCGGACAGTTAACTTCTTGTTTTAACGATATGCTATACAACATTGAGCAAAGAGAAAGTTCATTAGAAAACCAAGTTAGGCTTCGTACTAATGAACTTGAAAATGCAAATATTCAGTTGCAACAATATGCTTACCAAGACGGGTTAACTGATTTGCCGAACAGACGGTATTTTTACGAAAAACTACAAAGCTTAGTAAGTGTTAAAGGAATGAAATTCGCACTTATATTTATAGATTTAGATGGTTTTAAAGAAGTAAACGACAGCCTTGGACATGACTACGGTGATTTATTATTACACCAGGTAGCAACGAGGCTGCAAAGCTGTATAACAACAAAAGATACAGTAGCACGCTTGGGTGGAGACGAATTTACATTAATTTTAGAGGGTGTAAGTAGCCCTGATGAAGCATCAAAAATTGCCGAAGCTGTAAAAAGTAGTTTAATGCAGAGTATTAAAATAAAAAAAGAAACAGTCTATGTTACCGCAAGCATAGGTTTAACGTTTTTCCCTGTTGATGGTTTAACAGTAGAAGAGCTTGTTAGACGTGCTGATCAAGCGATGTATTTATCTAAAAATAAAGGGCGGAATCGCTATGAGTTTTTCTCCTATGCTATAGAAGAAAAAGCCACAGAAAAGCGTCGCCTGATAGAAGAGATACGCACTGCAATTGTAAAAAACCAATTTGAATTATATTACCAACCTATATTTTCAATTGATGGGAAATCAGTACCAAAAGCTGAAGCCCTTATTCGTTGGAACCACCCTGAACGAGGCCTAATAGGCCCCAATGAATTTATACCTGTTGCTGAAAAAAACGGATTAATAAACGACATAGGCCAATGGGTAAAGTCTCAAGCAATTCAAGATACCGTCCAATTCAATGTTTTAAGTGAAAAGACAATTCAAGTCAGTGTAAATACATCACCTCTTGAAATTGACCGCGCTGGTTGCTGGGTGGATGAATGGATTGTTGCAAGTAAAAAGTACCAACTACCCGCCAACACTATTTTAATTGAAGTCACTGAAAATACCTTAATGGATCCAGATTCGTCAATACAGCGACAATTAAAACGCTTAAGCACTATTAATATAGACATAGCGATTGACGACTTTGGTGTTGGTTATTCTTCTTTGGCGTATCTACAGCGCTTAGATATAGATATTTTAAAAATAGATCGCTCATTTATAAGCGATATTGAATCAAACGATAATAGTATTGCTCTCGTTAAAGCAATTATTACTATGGCACATAATTTAGATGTTATGGTTGTTGCTGAAGGCGTAGAAACACAAAAACAATACGATCTATTAAAGCAGCTTGCTTGCGATTATATCCAAGGCTACATTTTTTCAAAGGCAGTTTCTAAAAAAGAGTTTATTAAAAAGTATATAATACCAATCCGCAATAATACTTAATCATTTTGCGGGGCTGAATGTGTCGCTACCTGTGTTAAAAAATTCTCATTTAGAACAACTAAATAGCAAATTTTTTGCCTAGCTATCAACACGTTTTTCCATCCTCAAAATAGATCACTTAATTAAGCGAATTGGTATAAAACAAAAAGAAGTGATCTGATTTATGTCCATCTTGCTAAATTTTAGCAAGCCAACACAGAACACGTCTTTACTCTTGCGTTAAAATTTCATGTATTTAAAGCTCAATCCCAAGCTATAACCAGCGAGGGACTAGTTGTTTATACTCTTTATATTGTGTTGAAAAGCGATGAGCTAAATGAGCTTCTTCAACTAACGTCTGTCTATATATAGCTATAAAACCAATAACCAAACAGGTCAAACTAAATATACTAGGTAAGGCTAAAAAGAAACCCACCTGTGCAGCTACAACACCTAAATACATCGGATTCCTAGAGTATTCATATAGTCCTGATGTTTTAAGCTCATGTGGTCCCTTAGGATCAATTCCTGAACGCCAAAGTGCTGCCATATGAAAATGTACAAACATCGTCAAAATAAAACCTGCACTCAATAAAATATCGCCAAATAATACACCTGGCCAGCCATTGAGAATTGGAAATAGCCCAAGGTAGCTATCTAACTCAGGTACAAACACTCTAATTACACATATAAACCAAATAGCAGCCCTGAAAAACTTAAAAACCATATGGTTCCACCAACTAGTACAAAACTTATCTCCGGGATAAATAACGCCTGATGGTGTGTCTCTATTTTTATAAATAATTCTAAATGTATAAAACCCCGCAACAAAAGTATAAAAAATAGCTAAGTAAATACGTGTAAATTCAACTAGCGAAGTAGAGTCATCTAAAAATGTTTCATAGGGCATCTAGTTACAGCTCACAATCATTATTGGTAGTAATTTTAAAACAACTAACTCAATAAATTTTAGTTATAAGGTCATGAAATTATATTAGTATTCATTGCCTTCATAAACAAGTTAAGTCAGTAGTTTGTTAACGAGTAATCATTAACTAACACCATTAATTTAAAATAACTTCGACTTATGAGGATCTCATACTTTTTATATAATACCAATCTGCTTATATATTTGAATTGATATTATTCACTCATATTTTTACATTCTATATATGCAAAAAAACGACTATTTAGGTTAGGACTTTCTTTAATTCGAAGCTTTGTACAGTGCAATAGTACCCTCAGCGTTAGGAAGTCACAGTGAAAAACTACACTCGCATCGGCGATGCCACTTTAACTCGTTAAATTAAGTAGATTATTCACTGAGAGACGCTTCGCTCTAGAGGAATACCTGAATCACTTTTCTAAAAATGTAAAAAGCCCAGCTCGTTAGGTTCGGGAGCTCTACAACTTAATGCTTGTGTGATGTCATGATACCTTCAGCGGTGGAGAGTCATAGTGAAAATGCTGCGCACTCATCGTAGAGCGTAGGTTTTTATAATTTTAACAGCAGGAGTCGCTTTGCTCGCCCGCCCTGCGTGTTGATGTGAGTGTGTGTTAATTGCGCGTATTTCACTTTTCTGCAGACGTAAAAAAAGCCCGACTCTTTCGATTAGGACTCTCTATAATTTGAAATCGGTGCGCTACGCAGTAGAATGTCGTAGTGCCCACAGCAGTAGAAAGTCACGTAGCAAATGCTGCTGTATTGGCCGACTGGGGTATTGAGGATTTTTGTTGTGATTTTAACGGCGAGAGTCGCTATGCTCGCCCACCTACGTGATGCGTGTTGATGTAGTGTGTATTAATTGCGCGCATCTCACTTTTCTGCAGACGTAAAAAAGCCCGAATCGTTAGATTCGGGCTTTCTACAATTTGAAGCCTGGTAATGTCCTACTTTCACATAGCAAATGCTACACTATCATCGGCGCTGTTTCGTTTCACTACTGAGTTCGGCATGGAATCAGGTGGGTCCAAAACGCTATTGTCACCAAGCAAATTTGGGCGTTAATCCGTATCGCTACGCACTAACTGAATTTGGAAAATATCTGATAATATTTTTTAAGTCTTTCAGTAAATATCTACTTTAGTCATATTAACTTCTGTCTAAACTGTCGCATAAAACGCGTTTGGCGTTGTATGGTTAAGCCTCACGGGTAATTAGTACAAGTTAGCTTAATGGCTCACACCACTT